>JAKQQL010000277.1:0-4382 GCA_029564175.1 Candidatus Cloacimonadota bacterium | reverse complement strand
TTCCTGAAGCGATGCTCCACCGTGCACATACCTTGAACCTGCGCCTTTGATTCGAATCCTGTTAATTGATTTTGGAATCAATACCTCAGCATCACCAGACAGGTTGAGTTGTTCTGCGGTAAAATGTTTGGTACTGGCATCGCCCTTCAGGTTCTTCCCGATTACATATCGTCTGGATTCTTTCCATATTTCCCCTTTAACCTCGCCAATGGAAAAATCACTCTCTGACAGTTCGTTATTTTGGTAAAGGAAACCGTGGTCAGCCGTAATAAACATGTTATTGCCATTCATATTGGCAATCTTTTTAACCACATCCATCAGAAATTCAAGTTCATCTTCGACTGCTTCAAATACCTTTTCTTCGGATGTTTTATCATCACCTACCTTATCAATACGGTTGTGGTAGATGTAAATCAGGTCATACCGTTTCACAAATTCCCTTCCATCGGTGGAAGAGTTCATCTTCATAAAATCCTCAGCATTGATAGCCGTGGCTCTTACGCCAGCCATTTGTTCCAGTATCTTGGTTCTCCCTTGAACGCCTTGAGTAGAACTGCCGTTGATGAAAATGTTTTCACTATCTGGTTGGAATGTCATATTTGCATTGGGAAGCAATGCTGCCATTCCCAATTGAGTGTAAGATGGCAATGATGAAACCATATGTTCCAATTCCCCTTCAAAACGTTTCTCGGTCTGGATTTTCTGCAAATACTCCCACCCACATTCATAACGCAGAGCATCTGATATGATGATGAAAAGCCTTTGTCCTTTGGTAACAAATGGTTTTATGTGGTCGGAGAAGAATCTCTGCTGCGCTATTTTGTGTTGGTTGTACCATTTCTCAGTTGTATCAATTACCTTCTGCCATTTATTTCCATGATTCAGCAACCAGTCGTTGCAATAAACCTTTTCAACTTTTTCTGTGAGCAGGTGAAGAACTTTGTTTTGCTTGGTTTTACGGTAATGGGCGATATATTTCCTATAGAAGTAGTCGATTTTATAAAGGTTTTGAACATAGGATTGAACACCTTCAGCAAAAGATTCCACTTTTACCTTATCAGTTTTTCTGACAGTAGTTATCATTTGCATGCCGTTCTCCAAACAGGCATAAAAATCTTCGTAATCCTGATACCAGTATTTGTTTTCCCTTTGTTTAATGAGTTGGTTCAGCCTGTCACTTGAAATGGATTCTTCACATATTAATTGAGCAAGTTCCGATATAATGCGTTTATCAATTAGTTCGAATAAATCATCCTGAATAATATCATCCACCCTGATATTATTCAGAGCCGACTCTATCTTCAAATCACCTGCAATTTTCTGTGAAAGTTTTCGGTATGCCTGTTGGTATGATATTGAATCCTTCCACATGCTGATGAGAATCTTCGATTCTTTTGCAATGCCTGTTTTTTTACCTATAGAGAAATTATTATTGAATACTTCCAGCAGGAAATCATAGATAGTTGGAATTTCGTTGGTGTAGCCATATTTACGAGCAATCTCCTTCCAGTAGAAGTTTATCAGGTTGTATCGCTCCAGTTCCCTGTCGTAACGTTCATTGCCATCATTAAAGGCAGAAGCATGAACCTGAAGAAATGACGCAAGGCTTACATTATCGGTATTGAACAGAACCGCCAGCATTTTATACCGTATGGCTTGGTAATCATCATCCTTCCCAAGTAGTTCTTTCAAATCTGCCCTGCGTTCCTTGTTTTTAAAGAATTCAATGTGTTCAGCAATCAGGTTGGTAAAATCATAATCCAATTCCAGTTCCTGTGCAAACATGGCTTCTTGTCGGGTCTGAAACACATAATATGCAAGTTCCATGTCCAAGAGCCAGTTTTCAGCATTATTCGGTTTATAATACGGCAGATAGAGTAAAAACTGAGTGCTTGGTTTTTCTCGACTGATAAGATATTTGATGTAGAACTGGTTGTTTTTAACGAGAACCTTTTCCACACCATCCAAAGCCAATTCATCGAACTCTTCTTTCAGTTGTTCGTTCTCATCGTACCAGAAGATGATGCGATGCTTATTGAATAGTTTCGATAATGCGTCTTCTATCTTATTCATGAATACTTCTATAAAGATTAATGACCTCAGTTATTATTTCAGGTTTCAATTCTTGTGGTTTTCCCCTTTTACCGAGGTTTTTCTTAAACTCAACGTCCTTTGGAATACTAAATCCTTCTATTTCTTTCGTTTGGGTTAAACTGCGATAGCATTTAAATATCCAGTCCTGAAGTTTAGCATCCCCCTTTAAAATTGGAAGAGAAGTAACCTGTTGAAGAAAGATGTCTAACGCATTTTCATTTTTAATATCAGGCTCTTCCGCAATATGGGTCTGGTTCTCAGCAGTGAATCTTAGTTGTAAATCGATATTGTCAAAATCTTTCAGTAGTTGATTGAACCCATCATTTTTTTCTTTCAATAATTCGCTGAAAAAGGTTTTAGGTAGATTGGCAAGTCCAATTGCCGCACCCATTATTGAATATGCAATACCAAATCTTCCAAATCCATTCTTTTCCATGAGGTCATGGAATTTATCAAAGTCATTGGGTCTCGATATAGTGTATGCAAAACTTTGAATGGGGATACAGGCAGAATCGGTAATTTTAAATCCTGAGCCAATGGTTTTTAAACTTCTGAAAAGGTTTTGCATGTACAAATATTCACCGCTGCCATCAAAATATGTTACTTGTTCTTTAAGTACTTTTCCAACCTCAGTAATTATTGCTTCTCTATTGAGTGCAAAATCTTCAATCCCAGAAATTTTCACACGATAGATTAATGTATTTATCAGGCTATTGAATATATCCTTCTCATATTCTGATAACCCATTTGGTGAAACTTCAAAATGGTTATAATCATCACTAATATTGTAATGAATATGTAATTCGTTTGGGGATTTTCGAGATGAAGAATCTGCGATAGAGTATTTATTTATCTTCATCTCAATGTGGTTTATCAATTCATAGGTTCGATTCTGAAATTCGAAATACTCCTTGGTATTTGGGTATTTTATTACATATTTCAAATCTCTTAGAAACTTTTTGAGTTCCTCTTTAATTGGCTTTTCATTCCATTCTGCATTAATAAATCCATCCCTTATTATATCGAAGATTGTTTTATTAAAAAATTTCCGTGATTTTGCTTCTTTCAGAAATTCCAATGCTCCAACATCACCCCAATAATTTGTTATTGCTCTTTCAATATCCTCTTCCGTTCGATTTTTTAAAGATTCTAACATGCTATTAATCAATCCCTCAATTTCTGAAAGTCTCCTTGAGACAATTTCGGTGTCATGGTTTTTCTTTTTGTTTCTCTGAGACTTTTCATTGATTGATATTGACAATTCATTTAAGATTGATGAAGTAATATTTAATATTTCTTTTGATTGTCTCCTAATCAGCAATAAGTCATCCCCTGATTCTTTCGCCAAACCAGCAAAAAATGCGTATAAACTCCCTTTAATCTTATTTACTCTAATATCTTTATCAACCTCAGTTTGTAGAAGTCCCTCAGGTTCATTGATTTTGCTTATCAAGTCAACATTCCAAGTTTGCTGGGAATCAATAAAGTCTTCGGTTAGTTTAAAAAAACTTGCAAATAGTGGAGTAAACTTGGTTTCCAGACTCCGCAGACTCTGTGCCAACAACATATCTTTCTGCTCTTCAGATTGGCAAATAATGTGCGAAAATGAGGTTGAAAGGTATACTGTATTGAAAAACTTAACCACAGAATCTTCTACCAGATTATTGCGGAGATACTTTTCGCTTAGTGCGATGAAAAATGTGTCTCTAAAATCTGGTTTCGTTCTATCTGTATCAATTGGTAAAAATTTATACGCCAGTGTAATATTATTAAACGGACTCATATAGTGAGTCACGTAACGGCTATATCCAAATGAACGATTTTGGTAGAATGCAGGTGGTGAAATGGAACCAGTTGAGAAGATATTATTGAAATTATTAATATGGACAGGTATGAATAACATATAAAGGCTTTTTAAAATGGTAAATCATCTGCATCGATTTCATCAATCTGGGCATCTAACTCAATCACTTTCCTGCTTTTGATATTGGAAGTAGTTCTGCTTGAAGTTATTTCATGTCTGCCTTCAAAAAGTTCAGAAGGTAAATGTGAAAGAAATTCGGAAAGGTCACCAGAATGTAAGACATACAAGTCTTGATAGGTACGTGTTAAAGCAACATATAATGGGTTTACGGCATCTTTCCCATTGTCAGTAACATTACAGTTTGGTAAAAATACTGCCTCGAACTGAAGACCTTTTGCACTATGATAGGTCATCATTTTCGGGTTTTCACTATGAAAATTAAGGTTGAATTTGGTATCGTCAGGGAAACTTATGTCATATTTTG
>JAKQQL010000253.1:0-2331 GCA_029564175.1 Candidatus Cloacimonadota bacterium | reverse complement strand
AGAAAAAGCTACTGTAGGGATTTGCGAAATGAAGCAAAGCGAAATGCCGTAAATCCGCATAATCAATTCAGCAAATAACGTGTTTATCAGAAATATCACAAGCTGGTAGCTTGCGGTACTCCTAGAAAGGAAGGAATCAATGAAAAAGTTTTTCTGCACAATCGTCTTTATGACTTTATTATATACTTTAATCGCCGTTAAGGCAGACAGTACTGCCACAAGAAAATACTACCGTCTGGAAGCTATTCGGGTAATTGCAAAAGAACCTCAGGAATCAATAGGATCAATCAGTGTAAAATCCTTAAATAAAGAAAACCTTGCTTTAGAGTTAAATTTTCATGATACTATGAAAGGCGTATCCGGAGTTGCCATCACATCTGGTTCAAAGGGTGAATCCAATTTAAGAATCCGTGCTTTTCAAAAGCAGGATGTTAAAATTATGGTAGATGGCAGAACACTCAACGGCGGCTATTTTGGTAATGTCAATTTATTGGAAATTCCACTCTTTGAAGTAGAAGAAGTACAAATGGTCAAAGGACCGGTTTCTTCGCTTTACGGATTTAACAGTATGGGTGGAGCCGTAAATTTTATTACTGCAAAACCTTCTGATAAAGACTGGTTAAAAATCAGCAGTATCTTTAAACGGAACAATACCCGCAACAGTAAAATGATTCTGTCTCATAATTTTAAAACATGGGATTTCCAACTTAATCTAACCCAAAATACCACAGATGGATTTGTTTTGTCTAAAAATTTCAAGCCAACTGTATATGAAAATGGAGATATCCGAAACCTCGCTGATAACAGTTCATGGGATTTCCAAACAAAGTTTAACTGGACATTTTTTGATTTCCAGTCACTCGGCCTCACAATGGGTTATACTTATGCAGATGAAAAAAATGTACCTAACTCCATTTATAATTATGAGAATTTATACCGCAAGTTTTCAGACTGGAAACGATATAATTCCTCTCTGCTATTATCACTCATCCACACAGAATCTTTAGAGTCTCAGCACCGGATTTATTTTGATGCCTTTGATAATACTTATCATGAATACAGAGATGCTGCACTTACCCAGGAAACATTAAACTCCTTACTGGAAAGTTATTCTTTGGGTTATGAAGGTAAACTGAATATGCAGATATTATCTGATCATTCCAGCGCTCTGCTTTTAAAATCTGAAAAACTGTATTATAACCGTATCGACAACCGAACTTATATAGAAGAAATAGATAACTCGACCTATACCAATTCATTATCATTATTTGATATCTTCAAAATGAACCAACAAACAGAAGTATCAGGCGGAATCGGATTTTCTAATTCTATCCGTGATATTAGTACAAAGCAGATTTCCACTCCAATATATTCTGATTTTTGTGCTGGTATCAGCATGAAGGATATATACTTTGATAAAATTATTCTTGGTTTTTCCAAAAATATTCAGTTTCCAACCATGCATGAGTTATTCAGTGATTCAAAAGGGAATCTGGATTTAGATGCTGAAAAGGCATATAAAACAGAATTTAGTTTACACAAGGCATTTCATCTGCTTAGACCGCTCAGTTTTTCCAGCACAATCTTTTACAATTCAATACATGACATGATTGAAGTGAAGAGTGGTAAATATACCAATTTCAGACAATTGGAAAATGCAGGGTTTGAAACTGCGTTAATGATGAATCTTTCAAAAAGAATAAATCTGGAGTTGAATTATGACTATATAGATCTTTCCATGAATACAGGCTATCCATTCTATGAGATTCCGGAAAACCATTTATCAGCAATACTGAATATTAGCCTGCCCTTTAATGTGAAAATGAAATATCAGTATGACTATTATGATGACAGAATCAGTCCGGATGATAATGATGTTCTCCATACGCTTGAGCCTTATAGCCTGCATCAGATCAATTTTTCCAAATCTTTCAAAAAAACACGTCTTGTTTTTGGAGTGGAAAATATCTTAGACACAGATTATCAGGAAGAGTGGGGTTTTCCGGCATCCGGTATAAATTTCACCTTAGGATTTGAGACGGTTTTATTCTAATGTTAAATCACAAGAGTGATCCAAGAACGCTGATTTTTATCTGTCTGGTATCCAGCAGTGTGATTCTCTTGAGTCAGTCTCTACTGGTCCAATTCTATAGTTTATTATATCTGCTTGCCTTTACCCTATTCTCAAAAGGCTATGAAAAGAAAATCTTTACCATTCTTTATAAAATGCGTCATTTGCTCATCACCATATTACTCATCCAATTATTATTCAGACAAGGCGGTCAAGTTTACTGGCAATACTCAGTGCTTCAAATCAGTGAAGCGGGTATC
>JAKQQL010000238.1:0-8826 GCA_029564175.1 Candidatus Cloacimonadota bacterium | reverse complement strand
GGGACGATCGAATATTTTTGGCAACTTAATGATGATGCATCAACATTAACAAAAAAGATGTCTTATGTGAAAAAATTCGAACCATGGAACTGGATTATTGGAGCTGGTGTCTATATAGAAGAAATTGAAGAAGAACTGAGTTACTGGCGAAACCGATTAATATTCTTTGGTATTCTACTTGTTTTAATTACAGTTGTCATCAATATCTTAATTTCAGTAGCTAGCATCAAATCCAAAATCGATGAAGAAATTGCTCAGAAAAAATTTGAAGACAGCCGCGAAATTTATCAGACGATCTTTGATATCAGCCCATTTTTTATAGTCATTCAAAAACTGAGTGATTCTACTTATGTAATGGTCAATAAAGCGTTTTCTGATTTTACAAGAAAAAGGATCAGCGAAATAATCGGAAAAAAGCCTGAAGAAGTTGGCAAATTTATTGACAATGATGAATTAGTCAATCGTGAGGTATTAATCAGAGATGGCAAATTAGATAATGTCATCAGGATTTCAAAAAGTGGCAGTAAAATCTTTTATTTTCTTTATTCAAGTAGAATTATTAATTATTATGATAAAAAATGCAGTCTGACAATCGTAAATGATATTACAGAAGTCCGAACCTTGCAGGAACAGTTAAACCATGCCCAGAAAATGGATGCGATTGGACAACTGGCTGGTGGTATTGCGCATGATTTTAATAATATACTCGGTGGTATGCTGGGCATAATTGAATTGATGACAATCAAAGACTATTCTTCAGAAGATAGACAGAGAAACCTTCAGTTGCTTTTAAACTCTGGCAAGAGAGCCTCAGATTTAACCAAAAAACTCTTAGTCTTTGCCAGAAAAGGTAAACTTGATTCTTCACCGGTAGATGTTCACAAAGCAATCAAAGAAGCCCTTGCCCTAATGGAAAGGTCTGTCAATAAAAAAGTGATTATCAACAGTGATTTAAAAGCACCTCAATATTTTGTCATTGGTGATTCAAGTCAGTTGATGAATATCTTTTTAAATATGGGAATCAATGCAGAGCATGCAATGGCAGATGGTGGGAATTTTAGCATTAAAAGTGAAAACATTACGCTTGATGAAGCCTATTGCAAAAACAGCTTTTTTAAGATTGAACCGGGAGACTATATCAAAATTGAGATTAGTGATACGGGGCATGGGATTGATCCTGAATTATTAAATAAAATCTTTGAACCCTTCTTTACCACAAAAGAACATGGCAAAGGGACCGGTCTGGGTTTAGCAGCAGTATATGGGACAGTTACCCAGCATAAAGGCGAAATAAAAGTGGACAGTATTGTCAATAAAGGCACAACTTTTACAATCATGTTGCCAGTCATAGAAAATAAATCCATTGATGACAAAAAGAATCATAAACTATTCAACGGAACCGGAAGAATATTAGTCGTAGATGATGAATATATCATTCAGGTAATGACACGTTCTATGCTTGAAAATCTCGGATATTCAGTTGTTGTAGCCAATAATGGTAAAGAAGCAGTCGATCTGTACAAAAATCAGCAGGATGAGATCGATTTGGTAATAACAGATATGATCATGCCAGAAATGAACGGCAAAGAATGCTATTATAAGCTTCGTCAGATTGATCCGAATGTAAAAGTCATTCTTGTTTCAGGATTTACGGAAGAGAATGATATCAATGAGCTGATAAAGGACGGACTGAAGGGATTTATGAAAAAACCATTTCATACAGCAGACATTAGTGCAATGATTCACAAGATTATTTCGGAAGACAAAAAGGAGAACACATGAAAAATCGTCAGGAAATCAGGGAAGAAATGAAGTCTCTTTTATTTCAAAGAGAAGACATCATCGCCGTATGGGAAGGGGGTTCAGTTGCCACCGGATTTGACGACGAATACTCCGATCTTGACCTCTCTGTCATTTGTGAAGATGATCAGATAGAAACCGTCTATGAGTTTATTACTAATTATTTGGAAAACAATTTTAAAATCATCCATCAGTACAGAGTACCTGAACCAACCTGGCATGGTTTTTCTCAATGTTATTACCAAACAGCCAATGTGCCTGAACTCTTTTATTTTGATATTGCCTTCATCAAAAAGAGTATCAGGGATAAGTTTACAGAGTCTGATCGGCACGGAGAGGCATTTGTTTGGTTTCAAAAAGAAGATTTGCTGGACTCAACGCCTACAAGTGATGACGTATTAATCAAAAAAGGCAAACTGTTTTATCAAAAAGGTATCGAGACATTCTTTTTAGTGGATAATTCAATTCAAAAATACATTAAAAGAAACAAATTTACAGAAGCTTTTCCTGCCTATTACGCATTTGTAGCAAGGAATTTGGGAATCATGCTCAATTTAAAATACCGTCCTTGTAAAGTTGATTTTGGATTACTTTATGGATACAGAGATTATTCTTTTGAAGATCATCAGTTGATTGAAAACCTGTTTAAAGTAAACAATATTGAAGAACTCTCTCAAAAATATCAAATCGCTAAAAAAAGGTATTGTGATTTAAGTGAAGAGCTAAAAGAAAAATGGTTATAATCTCATAAGAGATAATGCTACCTGATTCATTCAGACAGTTTATAATCTAATTTTTCTCTTGACGAACAAAAAATCATTCATAGATCAAATAGCCTGGCACCTCCCTATTTCGACAATTGCATTTAGTACTACTAGTTTCTCGTTTTTAGCATTTCTACAAGCAAGATCATCGCAGTACCTAGTTTTTTTTAAATAAAAAAACTTCTCAGATAACTTTCGAAATCTAAGAAGTTTCTTTTCAAATACATTATTAATTTTATTTTTTCATCTCTTTGTATGAAATTTTATCTACTAAACTGTAGATAACAGGTATTACCACCAGAGTTAAAAAAGTAGCACTTAGCAAACCACCAATAATGGTAATAGCCATTGGGGATTTCATTTCTGAGCCTTCACCCCTGCTTATTGCCATTGGCAACATACCAATAACGGTGGTAAAAGAAGTGATAAATACAGGTCTTAATCTGTCATATCCGGCTTTTATCAATGCCTCATGTTTTTCAATACCCTGATTTCTTAACTGGTTCACATAATCAATCAATACAATCCCATTATTCACCACGATACCACCAAGTACTATCACCCCCACAAAGCTGGCAACTGATATGGTTGTCTGAGTTACAAACAAAGCCAAAGCCACTCCGATAAATGCCAGAGGAACAGTAAACATTACGACAAAAGGTTGTTTGAGCGATTCAAACTGAGAAGCCATCACAATATATACCAGCACTATAGAAAGCAACAAACCAAGAAATAAGGTTTTAAAACCTTCAACCATGTCTTCATAAGTTCCCCCCATTTCAATGGAGTAACCTAAAGGCATATTTTCCTGAAGGGGTTTCAATCGTTTTTGAATATCTTTTGAAGTAGTACCTAAATCTCTGCCTATAATATTTGCTGTTATTGTACCTTTTCTGTTTTGTCTTTCATGAGTTATCTTAGAAGGACCTTCGCCATTTTCTATTGTTGCAATCTGTGAAAGTGGGATATTTTCACCCGTCATGGTTGGAATAGCAACTCGAGTCAAATCATCAAGGGTTTCACGATTTTGAGCCAGATATCGAAGTCTGATATCTATCTCTTCCCCACCTTCTCTGAATATGCCTATCACCGAACCCTGATTGGCTGTTCTTAAATTTAAACCTGTCTGAGCAGGCGTTAAACCATACTGAAAAGCCTTCTGTCTGTCCACTTTGACATGGATTTCAGGATTACCTTCACTGATTGAATTTTGAACATCCCTAATACCTTCGACTTTTTCTATTTCTTTTTGAACCTGCAAAGAAATTCGTTTGATTTCTTCCAGATCTTTTCCAAAAACTTTGATTTCAACCGGAGGTGTGTTCGTTCCTGTCATAGCATTTTTTACAAAAATCACCTCTCCATCCGTTATCTTTGGTATTTGTTTACGAATATGTTCGGAGATTTCTTCCTGCGACATGGATCTGTCTTTTTTAGGTTTTAATTTTGCCCAAACAATTGCTTCGGCAGGAGAATGCGGGTTACCCGGGTCAGCTTGTGATCCCCCTTCATCCATTGAACCAATCATGGTCATGTAGTTTTCAATACCCTCTGTTTTAGCAAAAACATCTTCGATCTGTTTTATCATATTATTCGTTTCTGGTAATGCTGTTCCTTTTGGCATGACAACCTTCATCATAATGAAAGGATTATCTCCTTCTGGCATAAATTCAGCACCAAGCGTAAACATCAGCCCAATGCAAATCAATAACATCACAATCACACCAAGCACTGTTTTCCCTCTATTCGCCAAACACCATTTTAAGATTCTTACATAAGGATTTCTGATTTTATCAAACCAGTGGGTATCACCAATCATCTTTGAATTCTTCTCAAAGAAAATACTCGCCATAGTCGGTACAATCGTTAATGCTACAAAGAGAGAAACAAATAATGAAAAGGCAACTGTCAATGCAAGACCTCTGATTAGAATAGCGGTCATACCATCACTGAAAACCATTGGCAAAAAGACTGCAACTGTTGTTAGTGTCGAAGCGGTAATTGCCATTGCCACTTCTTTAGCGCCAATTTTTGCAGCATAAATCTTTTCATGCCCCTGTTCAACATGACGATATATATTTTCAATCACCACTACGGCATTATCAACTAACATCCCCACACCCAATGCCAAGCCGCCCAGCGTCATCAGATTTAGAGAATACTTCATCAGATAAAGTGGAATGAAAGTGGCAATTACCGACAAAGGGATTGCCAGAGAAATTGCAAGAGTGGGTCGCCAGTTTCTCATAAAAATATACATGATCAGAATCGCCAGAATACTGCCAAATATTACATTGGATGAGGCATCGCTGGTTGTATTCTCTATCATTTTACCCATATCATTGATTTCTGAAAACTCTAAATCATACTGACCAGATTTTTGGATTTTATCAAGTTCCTTTTTTACTGCCTGTACAACCTGAAGCGTATTCTGACCAGATTCTTTCAATATCCAGAAGGCTGCAGTCGGTTTTTTGTTTGTTCTCAGGTCATAGCGTCTTTCTTTAAAAGCTCTCTTAACCTCAGCAATATCTTTTATCCGAATAATTGAACCGTCTGCATTATATTTAACAGGCGTATTCTCTAATTCATCTATACTTTTATACTCTGCTATAGTACGAATCAGATAATCTTTTTTATACTGATCCATATGCCCACCAGACATATTGATATTCTGCATAGCAATCGCCTGTTGAATCTGTTCAAAAGACAGATTATACTGTTCAATTTTCGAACGGTCAATATAAATTTGAATCTCAACATCGTCGCCACCCATAATTGTTACAGAAGCAACGCCTTTGAGTCTTTTCAACTTATTGGAGATGTCATCTTTCATAATCTTCTGGAGTTCGTAGGTATTACTCATTCCGGTAACCCCATAAATTAAAATCGGGATCTGAGATGTATCAAATTTCATCACCATAGGTCTGCCTACGCTGGAAGGCAGATACATCATTGTCTGATCTATCAGATCTCTCAAATCCTGAGCGGAGGCATCCAGATTGGAGCCCCAGTTAAATTCTGCCATAATCACAGAATAACCTTCCATGCTTTCAGACTTAATGGATTTCATATTTTTTACAGTCGAAAGTGTCATTTCCAAAGGTTTTGTAACAATTTCTTCTACTTCTTTTGGCGAAGCGCCTTCATACTGTGTTAGTATTGTAATCACCGGATAATCCATCTCAGGAAATATTTCTAAACCTAATCGAAAATAAGCAATCGTTCCAAAAATCAAAATCAGTATCGTCATCATTAAGACTGTGATACGATGGGTAATCGAAAATTCACTTAAAAACATATTTTACTCCTGCTGGTCGTAAGGTAAGCAACCTTGCTTGCCTGATATTCGCAAGCTGGTAGCTTACGCTACAGATTATTTTATAATGACAGAAGTACTGTCACTAATTCCTATATTGCCTTCAATGATAACGGTTTCATCAACCTGAAGACCACTTTTCACCTGAACAAACTGCTTGTTGCTTATACCGGTTTCAATTGTTCTTTTAAATGCTTTTCCTTCTTTCACAACAAAAACGCTATTACCGTCAATAATAGCAGAAACAGGGATAAGGAGTGTATTACTCTGTTTCTGGATTACGATTTTAAATCTTGCAAATTGATTATGTTTGAGTTCAAGATCAGGGTTATTAAGCTTTACCTCACACTGATAAAGACCTGAAACAGGATGGGCTGAAGAAGCAATCATGGATACTGTTCCCTTATAAGTCTTTTCCAGGTTAGCATCAGAAGTAATGAACACCGTTTGTCCTTTTTTGATTTTATGTAAATCTTTATCTGTTACAGATAAATCCGCTTTCATCTGTGAGAGATTAATTATTCTAATCAAGCCATTGATTCCGGCAGAGTTCATCATAGGGCTATAATTTTCCCCTTCTTTCTGAGTGATATTACTGATAAAACCATCAAACGGTGCTCTGATCTTCAAATTACTCATACTGGTTTCATAACTGGCTTTTGTACTAATATAAAGCGCTTCAACATCATCATACGTTTTCTGATCAATGACAGCACTCTTCAACAACTCCTTTGACCTCTCGTAATTCTTTTTAATGTTTTCATAATTGACTCTCAGTTGTTCAATGGTATTGGTATCAAATGAGACTAATAAGGTGCCCTGTTTCACAAAATCCCCTTCAGAGACATATATTTTTTCTATCTTCTGAGGTATCTGAGGAGCGATGTCATTTATCTGAACTGCTGACAATTTCCCACTGTATTCAAGCCATGATTCTATATCTGATCTTTTTACCTGTGCAACACTTACATACTTTGAGCCAGTCAATTCATTAGCGTCTTTATCCGTTTTATCGTTCTTATCCTGACATGCTGTCATAAGAATCAAAAGTAATACTAAAATACTTACACGTACTACAAGCATCTTGCTTGTAGGCCTTTTTCTGCAAGTATGTTTTTTTGAGTACAATATATTTTTTTTCATTTAGTCCTCCCTGTACAATTTCACTTCATATTCTTTAATGAGAAAATCATAAATATCTGAATAAAAACTCAAATTAACACTTTGAAACATAATCTCAGCATCCATCATATCATTATAAGTCAACATTCCCTGATTAAAAAGTTGACTTACCTGCTTTTGATTTTCGGTGGCAAGTTCTAAGTTAACCGTATTACTTTTAATCTTCAATGCTAAATCAAAGATATCGAGGTAAGTTTTCTTAGCGCCAATTTCCAACATTTCAGCCATATTATCAATCTCATCAGCCTGCTGTTTACTCTGATAATACTGGACTTTGTATTGACTGTAGTTTCCACCACTATTAAAAAGAGGTACAGAAAACAGAGCCATTAGCTTCCAGTTTTCACTATCTTTAAAATTTAGTTTATCATCATTTTCAAACTGATAGGAAAAATTCAGGGCAAGTGTTGGCAAAAACTCTGTTTTACTGAACTTCACCTGGTAATCAAGCATTTCTTTCATGAGTGAGAGATTCTGTTTATTCAAATTTTTCTGCTTAAAATCAGAAAGGAAAGCATTTAACTCAGATATTCTCTGCTCATCCTTCATCTCAGAAAGTTGTTTTGCCTGTGAGATTTTCTGATCAAGATTAATTTTTTCAGGTAGTAATTGATCAGAAATACCTGTCTGACCCAGATGTTGATGCCATGTATCCAATAAAATATCTAAACTGTTGTTCAGACTGCCAAGATCAGCTAAAGCAGTTTCATACTTCACCTTCCACTGCAAAACCTCTGTTAATAAACCACTTCCATTTTTATGTTTAATTTGGGCTTTTTCATACCAAGATAAATATGCTTCAGCTGTTTTCTGAGAAATTTCACGAATATCCATTAACTTTAATATCTGAAAATAGAGCTTTGCGGTTTCCCAATCCAGTTCTTTTTCTTTAAGTCTGTATTGATTATTGGTTTGTTTAAGACTCAGATCTGCGATTTTATAATTCAGATAAAGTTTTCCACTGGCAAACAGAGGCTGACTGATACTAATTTCTGTTGTGTAATTATCTTTAGGCTGGGTCACTGGTTCATTAATACCTAACAATGGAATAGCTGGAATGATTACAGTTTCTTTATCTAGTCTAAGCCAGGTCTCATTGAAAGTCACTTTGGGTAAAAACTGGCTAAATGCATTCGTTTTCTGCCATTGAGCTGCCGAAATCAGGTATTGATTACTTTTTATTAATTTATTATGTTTTCTTGCCAAGTCAATACTTTGTTCCAAAGTGATTGTTTGAGCATTTAGAAAAGAGAGAAGAATCAGGAAAATCAATATGACTACTATTTTTTTACTCACGGATATCCTTCCTTTCAGACTTCTTCTTATTTAATACTGATCCCATTAAACAAGAATTTGATTATGGTATCAATCTCGCTTTCAAGATCAGGTTCAATATGTCTCATAAATAAACTTTTATATATAAGCCCTTGATTGATTGAAATAATGACTGTTATCAAAGAATTAATATCGGTATCATCTGCCACTCTGTCACTCAGTATTGCATAAACAACTTTACTTTCTTCTTCAATCAAAAATTCAGTTTCCTCATGAAATATTTGATGATAAATTTGTTGATTTACAAATTTCATCAATTCGTATTCTTTAAGAAACTTTTGAGCCTGACTAAAACGAACATGAAAGTATTGTCTGAGCATTTCTTTAAGAGGCAGATTATTGTTTAAAAAATCTTTTTCTATAAATAGCAGATCATTAAACTCCGACTTAATCACTTCTCTAAACAAGTCTTCTTTATTCTTAAAA
>JAKQQL010000211.1:0-3962 GCA_029564175.1 Candidatus Cloacimonadota bacterium | reverse complement strand
CATGGATATATTACAGATGTGATGCGGCATCCTTCAACATTTCCAGATTTTCTTTATAAAGGATATAAAAAAGAAGACGCTGAAAGTTGGTATAACAGGGATTTACTTGATTATAAATTATGTGGAAATGTTCTTCATCTTTTGCCAGAAAAAATTGATTTGTTGATATTAGATGGTGGGCCGTTTTCTGGAATGGCAGAATTCAATCTTCTTAAAGATAGATGCAGATATATTATTTTAGACGATACAATGGATATAAAAAATTATGAAGTTTATCAAGAAATAAAAATGAATCCTGATTTTTATCAAATAAAAATAGATAAACCAGAGGATAGAAACGGATGGGCAATAGTTCTGAAAATAAAATGAAGCTTAGTTTAGTAATTCGTGGCAGAGATAATTATAAAGGCAGAAATAATTATGAAAGTTCAATGTACATAAATGCCGGCAGGTATTGTATATACAGGCACATAAAAAATTTTCGTGAGTTAGGTCTTTCTAATGATGATGTAGAAATAGTATTTGTAGATTGGGGTAGTAATAATTCTATAAGAGAATTATTTGATATAGACGGATATGGTTTTATAAGGTATATTATTGTTCCAAAAGAAATAGCACAAAAGTATAATCCAGAAACTGGATTTGATTTTGTTAGAAGTATAAATGTTGGACTTGTTAGAGCAAAAGGTGAAAATCTTTTACATATTGATATGGATACTTTTATGGAAACATCTTCTATGAAAAAACTGTGGTATTATCTTGACGATCCGGTTTGTAAAAATCGCCAGCATTATTTCAGAAGATTTGAAATAACACAAAAATGGTTTTCACAACTGTTTGGAAATCCAGATATAATACCAGGAAATCTTTCAAAAAAATATAATTTTCCAAAAAACTATAATGTAAAACCAAAAGATTTTACTGGAGACTCCGCTGCTGTAATGGTAAGTAAAGAAGCTTTACATATGGTTTGTGGATATGACGAAACTTTAGTGTATTGGGGATGGCAAGATTGGGATTTATTTAATAGACTATATTATAAAGGATACAAGGGGCACGAATTATATAATTCACATAAAGTCACTTTATTACATTTAGAACATAGTAGGTCAAATCCAATACCAAATAAAACACCAAATTTAGAACCACCAATAATATTCAATCCTACTGGACCAAATTGGGGATTGAAAAATATGGATTTTGAGGAAATAATTGTATGAGAAAACAATTTGTTAAAACTGTTGAAAAATTGATGGACCAAGATCCTTCCATTGTAACATTACTTGGGGATATTGGAATTTATGGTTTCAGAGAAGTTTTCAAAAAACATCCTGACAGGATCTACAACATTGGCATACTTGAACAATCAACTGTTTCCGTGATGTCTGGTTTATCAATGGTTGGATTCATTCCTATATTTCATACAATTGCCCCATTTATGGTTGAACGAGCATTAGAACAAATCAAATTGGACATAATATATCAAGATGTCATAGCTCAATTTGTATCGGTTGGTGGATCAGATGATTATCCAGCACTTGGTTATTCCCATCAATCACCAGGAGATATACAATGTCTTCTGTCTATCCCAAATCTTCATATACGAGTACCTGGTTCACCTAAAGAATTTGATGAAATGTTTTCCAAGTACTATAATAAACATTCTTGCTATTACCGATTGAGTGAAGAAGGACATGGATTTGATTTGGATACTTCCACAAATCTTATCAGAAAAACTATTACAAAAACAGTTATTTTGGTTGTTGGTCCATTGTTGAAAAATGTTATGGAAGCAACATCTGACTTTTCAAATGTGGATGTCATTTATTGCAATACAATTAGACCGTTTTCTTCGCTAAATACAGAAAAATGTTATGACAATATAATTGTGGTTTCTCCTTTTTATCAAGGAACAATGGCTGGTTTGATTACCGAAAAATTAGAAGGGAAAAAATACCGATTGTATGATTTATCTATTCCACAACCAATGGGTCAATATGAAGAACAGTATGGAACGAAAGACCAGCATATGAAATATAATGGATTGGATGTAAAGTATCTACATGATGAAATCCAGTATTTGATATAAGGGGAGAAAGATGAATATAATAGAAAAAAATGTTGAACGAGTTATAGAAAAATTAGATAATGTACCAGATATTACCGACAAGAAAGTGTTGATTACTGGTGGAACAGGACTTATTGGACTTCATCTGTCTTGGTTTTTTGATAAAATGGGAGCGGATGTAGAGGTTATATTTTACAATGATATTCCAGAATATTTTGAACCTTATTTGCCGTGTGTGGATATGATTCAGTTTGATTTGGCAAAAGACCAGATGAATAATGACGGAACAAAATTTGATTATATTGTTCACTCTGCTGGATATTCACAACCATCAAAATTTCTTGCTGATCCAAATTCAACCATTGCAATCAATACTACTGCAACGATGAATCTATTCAAATTTCTAAATCCATCTGGAAAATTTTTATTCATTTCATCTGATGCGGTTTATACAGGCGCAACAGAACAAATATATACTGAAAATATGAGTGGTTTTGTGGATTTGAATGACCCAAGAATTTCTTACATTGAATCAAAAAGAATGGGTGAGGTAATCACAAAAATAAATGGTGGAGTAATAGCTAGACTTTCATATGTTTGTGGTGTTGGTGGAAAAATTGGGGATAATCGGGTTGTCAATGAATTTGTCCAAAGAGCCATTGTTGATAAAAAATTGAAAATTTCAGATGGACGGGCAATGAGGTCTTGGTTGCCTGTAACAAATGCTACTGAAATGTTATTGAATGTTTTGTTTCATGGAAGAAATAGAGAAGTATACAATGTTGCTAATGTTGAGGAAAATACTATTTCAATCTTGGATTTAGCCAAAGAAATTTGCAGATTGACAGATGTTCCATTGGAAGAGAAAAATCAAAATTCCATTGTGGATAAATCTGCTCCACAAACAATGAACCTTTCTATATCAAAATATGAAAAAGAGTTTGGTATATGTGAATTTGAAAAATTATCAGATGTTTTGAAAGACGTTGTTGACTGGTATAGAGAAATTTCAAAGAAAGGGAATAATTGATAAATGAATCTGATTACGATTGCAATTGATTTTGACGGAACTGTCTGTGACCATCGTTATCCTCTTATCGGGCCGGAAGCACCAGAAGCTGTCAATACATTGAAAGATATATGTGATATTGGTCATAGAATTATTTTATACACAATGAGATCGGGCCATGACTTAGGTGATGCGATTGATTGGTTCATTTCTCGTAATATCACACTGTGGGGTGTTCAGTTCAATCCACAACAAGCTGAATGGACACAGAGTAACAAGTGCTACGCAAATTTGTACATTGATGATGCGGCGTTTGGATGTCCGTTGATCCATCCACCAGGATTTCATAGACCGTGTGTGGATTGGAAAGCTGTAAGAAAATATCTTTTGGAAGAAAAATATGACGATAAAACTTGTTGAAAATGCAAATGATATAAATGAAATGGTAGAATTGGCAAATTGGTTATACAGTTCCCCAAGATTTACAATGGGTCCAGTTACAGAAGAATTCGAGAAAAAATTTGCTGATTATATTGGTACAAAATATTGTGTGATGGTCAATTCTGGTTCTTCCGCCAATCTTCTTGCCGTTGCATCTTTAAAACATTATATCCCCAATCATTATCACTTTGTTGTTGTTCCTGCACTATCTTGGGCAACAACCATATCTCCGTATATGCAACTTGGAGAATTTACAACTATTTTATGCGACTGTAATATGGATAATTTGGGTTTGGATATAAATCATCTGAAACAATTGATTGACCAATATCATCCGACTATTATTCAAACGGTCAATGTTCTTGGATTTCCAAATGATTATGAGGAAATTAAACAATTATGCAATGAGAATCAAATTACATTGATTGAAGACTCTTGTGAAAC
>JAKQQL010000182.1:0-10690 GCA_029564175.1 Candidatus Cloacimonadota bacterium | reverse complement strand
TTTTGTTCCTGGGTTTCTTCTTTCAATTCCAGAGAGATGACTTCATCTTTAAGAAATCGGGTTCTTTTGGCAAGTTCTTTCGCTAAATCTTCTGCATTTGTGATTCTTGGCAAGGTAAAAGAGAAATACTTGTCCAACAATTCATTCATTGCTTCTATATTCTCAGCCTTTGGAGTAGTTCTCAGATTAAGCAATGTATTGGAACGGAACAGATTAACTGTTTTAATCAGAATACCTTCTCTGTATAGTCTGAATTCATGGAAATTAGTGAGTATTACATTGGGAAATGTAGAAATGTAGCGTTTTAACTGCTCAGAATGTTCTATCTGAGTCAGATCACAAACAGAAGGATCTTTTGCCTCAACATATCCGGTGATATGAGAAAGTCCATCCCAAATCCTGAAATCCGGATTACCTGCTTCAGTTTTTTTGGGTAAAATCGTGACCGATATTTTTCTCTTTTGATTGTCTGCATAGGTTTTAAACAGTTCTGACAGTGCAGGGTAATAGCTTTCTTCCCTTGCATCTCCCTTAATAAAAGACTCACTTATTTTTCTGATATATTCATTATACATGACTACTCCTATATGTAAGGCTATCTTAGCATAACAAATTATTAAACATAAAGCGATTTAGTCAAGTTATTTTTCTCATTTATTTCTGCTAACTTTTTGAAAAGTGCTTATTTTGATTATCACTCAGGTATTATCTACAAATTATAATTATTCGGATGTATATTGTATATCAATAGCGATTCCTTTATACAAGGGGGTATTATAGGAGATTCTCAGCTGATCATCATTTCGCTTTGAATCGCATGTTTTTAGTTCAGCTCAGTTTACCGGAGGAAATAGTATGGTTTACGATAAAATTTTCCTCCATATCCTGTGCAAAAACCTAAAATCCGTAGGAATGACAGAAGCTGCAATTGCCCTACAGTTTAATACCTTTCGATTATGTGTAAACAGTTTGTAGGGATGAGCGAAGCTTTGAGACCCCAGTATTGGGTATCTCAAAAGCGCCGTTCATCCGCAATCGTACTGCAAGCTACCAGCATGCATAAAAGGCTACAAGGCTGATGCTTTTTTATTTGTTTACAAAACATTCTCCGAATCCTCCGTGTGAAAATTCCTACGAAGATCACAGGGCTGACGCCCCTAATTCGGTATGCCATATTGTATTCTACGAAGATCACAGGGCTGACGCCCCTGAATCTGATTAAATACATTCTCCGCATGATGTACAATTCCTGTTTGCAGTAGGGGAGGTCATTCATCATTCATAGCTCACAATTCACAATTAAACGTACCTCCCTTCCACAGGAGGAAAATTAATATACTGCTCTGCTAAACTGTTTTTTTATACCTGCTTTCCTACTCCATACCCACTTCATTTCTCTTTATATTATGGGATCGGTCAAGTGTGATGATGAAGTGCTATGCCTTTGAGTAAGAGATGTTCTACAGGATAGATTAGAGAATTATATGAGAAAATATTTGCATTAAATAGAAAAAGGAGTATATTGTCAGATAGGAGAGAGAAAGCTATGAGGATCTATTTTTCAGAAAAAGTAACAGATTTTCCAAAGAAAGCAGGTGATTTGCACCTTGCCTGGTATCAAAATGGCAAGATTTGTATTAGCAGAAATCTGAAGAGTCACCAAATGCAGGTTCAGAACTTTAATATCGTTCAGGTGAATCAGATAACAAAGGCAGTCTGGGATACTCTGAATATCTCATTTAGAAAAGACCTTGCTCAATATGCTGTACAGTACAAAAAGACTTATCCTGGACTTAGAAAGCGGGGGATATCGGCTTACAGTGTTTTTTTGATAGTGGTTCATTCACTAATCAAACGCTTTGGAATTGATACCAGTTATCAGGAGAATGCCATTGCCATTTTTAAGAGGATACTTAATCAGGTCAGTGTTTATAAGCTGGTACAGTTGAAAATTTTAAAGTCAATGAGATTTGCATATCGTTTAAATCATTACAACTTTTTAAATGATGAAAAGAAAAATTCTCAAATCAGCCTATATTTTCAAAAAACAGATTTAAAGTCAGCACATTGTGGACTCTCATTCGATGAAGATTATCCATCAGTTATAAAATCTACTATATTCTTTACTCTGCTGACAGCTTTTACATAGAGTTTCATGAAAAACAAAATCTTAAATTAAAATACGTAAAGTTATGCTTGACAAAAAAGTAGGAAAAATTTTTAATACAAAAAATAATCAGTTTTAAAGTGTAATACATTGAAGCTGAATAAGTTTGGAATTGAAAGGAGGTGAACAAATGCCTACAGTAATCGCTAAAGAAACTGAACCTTTCGAAATTACCTTGAAACGTTTCAAGAAAAAATGCGAAAAAGTTGCGATCTTATCAGAAATTAAGAAACATCAAGCTTTCGAAAAACCAAGCGTAGCTCGTAAAAGAAAAGAGAACGTTGCCAGAAGAAAAATGGTGAAACTTACCCGTAAAATGGAAAGGTATAGCTAATGCTTAATCGTTTAAACAGTGACCTCAAAGACGCAATGCGTCAGAAGGATGAGCTCAGACTCGAAGTTATCCGAATGATAAAGACGGATGTCAAGAATAAAGAGATTGAATTACTACATCCTTTGAGTGATGATGAGATAATTGTTGTCATTCAAAAAGCCATAAAAGGCAGAGAACAGGCGAACGATATGTTCCGTCAGGGCAATCGTCTGGATCTGGTCGAAAAAGGCGAAAAAGAAATTGAGGTCTTAAAGCAATATCTGCCACAAGCTTTGACTGATGATGAGCTGACTCAGGTGATTGACGAAGTCATTGCCGAGTTAAATGCCACAACGATCAAAGAAATGGGTGCTGTTATTAAGACCGTCAAAGAACGAGTTGGTTCTCGTGCTGATGGATCGGCTATCAGCTCTAAAGTGAAACTCAGATTATCTTAAAATAGAGGGGATGAAAATCCCCTTTTTTCAACTTTACGCATGACACAAGTGATAAACAATCAGGGATAATATCAGGAGATTTTATGAATTTCAGTATATTAAACATCATTTTAATTGCTTTTTTTCTATCAGCCTTATACCATGGATATCGTAAAGGGCTGATCGCTTCTTTAATACATTGGGTTGGACTAGCTGCTACAAGTGTATTGATTATTCGTTATGCCCCAATGGTTAAAACTGGCATTATGAACAAATTTCCGATCGGTTCTTTTTTTGCCAATTCTCTTGCGTATTTACTCATTTTTATTATGATTGCCATATTGGCAAACCTGATGACGATATTACTTAATCAGGTAGCAAACATGATGTCTTTAACATTTCTAAATCGTTGTTTTGGTGCATTGTTAGGTTTTTTAAATGCAATAATCGTCTTAATTATTCTGATTGCCATCATTGAATTCTTTCCCTTTACAAAACCAATCCAAAAATGGATGAATCAATCAGTGATTATTCAGGAAACTCAGAAAATCAAACATACGATAAAACCTGGTTTAATCAAACAATATAAAAACCAAAAAGATAAATTAAAAGCATCAAGCGACCAGGCAGGTCGTTAAACAAAGTAAGATAAAATATACTATGGAAAATACTTATTATCATCTTGAATTCTACAAAATTATTGATTTAATCAAAAACGAATGTCACAGCAATGCCGGTAAACTCATCACTGCTCAAATTTCTCCCTTAAAAGATAAAAAAATAAAATTACAGAAAATCAACCTCATAGGAGAATTGCAAAAATTATCCATTCACGGTTATAATTATCTGTTTGAAAATCTGAGTGATCTGACCGAATTGCTTGTTGAATGGAAACATAACTCCTATAGTTTTGAGGAGTTTCAACCTATTATTCACTGTGTTTCAATTGCCAATCTGATCAGCTCTGATCTGGATAACTTTACTGATTTCCCCATATTTCGCAGAAAAGTAGCGAAATTAAGTGCCTATCACTATCTCGAAAAAAGATTTAATGAAATTTTTTCTCCGGAAGGTGAAGTGCTTGATAGTGCTTCCAAAGCGCTTTTCGCTATTAGAAAACGAAAAAGACAGCTTAGAGAAAACATTGTCAAAGAACTGGGTGGTATCCAAAGAGATCAGCAATGGGAAAACTTTATCCAGGAGAAGATTATAACCAATCGTGATGATCGGTATGTCATTCTTCTGAAAGAAGGCGCAACCGGTTTTATGGATGGTATTTCTCATGGTCGCTCCGGTAGTCAGTCTTCTGTCTATTTTGAACCCAAGCAGGTCGTTGGACTGAACAATGAGCTTAACAAACTGGATAGCGATGAAAAGAGAGAGATTTACCGCATATTCTGTGAGTATAGTCAGCAAATTTTTGATGTAAAAGATCAAATCTACGAAAATTCTAAAATTCTGGGGGAAATGGATTCTGAATTTGCAACTGCACGCTTTTCAAACCGAATCATGGCTTCAATCCCTGAATTTGTTGATGAACCCTATATTGAGTTGATTAAAGCAAGACACCCTCTCCTAATTATTCAGTTTAAAGATTTTCAGAAAGTAATCCCTTTTAACCTAAAATTAGGTCATGAAAATAAGATATTGTTGATTTCAGGTCCAAATACCGGCGGTAAAACCATTACTTTAAAAACAATCGGTTTATTGACATTGATGGCTCATTCCGGATTACCTGTGCCTTGTGATTCTTATTCAAAAATTGGCTGTTATGATAAAGTTTATGCTGATATAGGTGATAATCAATCTATCGAGTCATATTTAAGCAGTTTCTCTGCTCATATTAAAAATATCTCTGAAATGCTTGATAATGGCGACGAAAATACTTTGGTACTTGTCGATGAAATTGGCTCGGCTACTGATCCGGAGCAAGGCTCAGCATTAGCGCAGGCGGTTTTGGAAAAACTGGTTAGTCAGAAAGTAACCGGAATTATCACTACCCATTATACTGCTTTAAAGATATTTGCAGAACAATCAGACAGCTGTGTAAATGCTTCCATGCAGTTTGATTCAAAGAGTCATCAGCCTACTTTCCAATTCCAGTTTGGTATGCCCGGACATAGTTTTGCCATTGAAATTGCAGCACGATTGGGTATTTCTGAAGATGTCATTGCAAAAGCAAAACTGCTTGCCGGAAACCAGAGTGTAGAATTAACCCATCTGCTGGCAAAAATAACAGAAGAAAAGAAGAAATTGAGCCAGGCAAGTTATCAATTTGAATTAAAAACCAGACTGCTTGAACAACGAATCAAAGAACATGAGACAAAAACAGACGAAATGGAAGCTCAGAAGAAAAAACTGCTCAGAGAAGCTGTTTTAAAGGCAAATGATGAGTTTGTGCATATTCAAAAAGAGTTAATCAGAGAGATTGATGAAATACGAAAACTCAATAGAGAAGAGAAGAAACAGAAGCTTGAAGATGTTTTAAGAAAAGCAACTCATATACAAAGTGAATTACATGATCAGGCGGATAGTCTGATAGCACATAAAAACAGTATGTTGACCAATGAAAAAATTGATATTGGTTCTATTGTCTGGCTAAAAAAGCTGGATACACTGGCAACTGTGATGGAGATTAATAAAGACATCGCTAAGGTTGATATGAATGGTATCTTTTTTAATGTTCCATTAACCAATCTGATTTTACAGCAGGCTAAAAACCAACCTCAGGAAGTATTAGTCAGTAACAAAAATGTAGGAGATAAACCTACTGCCAAACTTGAGCTTAAAGTGTTGGGTTTAACCTTTGATGAGGCAATTCCTCTAATCGATGAATTTATTGATAATGCCATTGTAAACCGTTTGAACCGGATACGAATCGTTCATGGCAAAGGTACAGGTATTCTGAGAAAGAAAATCAGAGCCTGGCTTAAAAAGAATAAACGTGTAACTGACTTTTTTGCCCCACCTCCGGAAGCGGGTGGTGATGGCGTAACTGTGGTCTGTGTTTCATGATAGATGAAAAATTTATCTCTACTATATTACAAAATGTAAATATAGTAGATGTGGTCGGATCGTATCTGAGTTTAAAGCGTTCAGGTTCCAACTACAAAGCAAGATGTCCCTTTCATGAGGAAAAAACAGGCTCATTTATGGTAAGTGAAGCGAAACAAATCTATCATTGCTTTGGATGTGGAAAGGGCGGAAATGTAATCACTTTTGTACGTGATTATGAGAAGATATCTTATATTGATGCGGTTAAAAAACTGGCAGACAGAATAAATCTTCAAATACCCGATAGCCCTCAAAAGAAAGAAAAGAATTCAAAGACTGAGCTTATCTACAAAATATACAGTCTTGCCAATGACTTTTTTGTTGAAAATCTGAAGAAGCATGGATCTTTTGCCAGGAAGTATCTGACAAGTCGTGATATATCAGAGGAGACTATTCAAAAGTTTTCTATTGGTTATTCTCTGGACAGTTTTTCTGCTTTGAAAAGCTATTTAAAAAAGAACTTTATCAATGATGATATTTTGGCTGAAACAGGGCTTTTCAAAGTAAAAGAAGATAAAAGCTATGATATGTTTCGTGATCGTATCATGTTCCCAATCTGCACTGCCAACGGTAAGATTGTGGCTTATGGGGCAAGAGCTATAACTGCAGAACAGGAGAAACTGGGTAAATATATCAATTCTCCAACAACAGCGATTTATACCAAAGGCAGAGAATTGTATGGGTTAAATCATTCACGCTTTGATATTTCAAAAAAGCATGCAGCTATCGTTGTAGAAGGCTATATGGATTTTTTAAGAATGTGGGATAATGGCTTTAACAATACAGTAGCCTCACTGGGTACAGCGTTGACTGATGAGCAGGTTCAGTTGATCAGTCGTTATGCTAAACAGGTCTATATGCTCTACGATGGAGATAAAGCAGGAAAAAATGCTGCAATAAAAGCAGCTGGAATAGTGATTAAAAAAGGACTTAATGTCAAAATTATCAGTTTACCTGGCGAAGAAGACCCTGATTCTTTCTTAATCAAAAATCCGCCTGAAGCCCTTCAACATTTGATAGATAATGCTTTCACGCTTACAGAGTTTTTAAAACTAAATAAAAATCTGGTTGATACCCGAGAGGCGATTGATAATCTGCTGGAGATTTCACGAGATATAACAGACCCAGTGCAACAGGATTTGTTTATCAAAGATATCAGTGAATCTTTTAATGTACAGGAGAGTAGTTTACGCCAGAAAGCAGCCAGACGACCACATTATGAGAAACAGGATTCAGCACCTGTTAAGAAGGAAATCAAACGAAAAAGACATATAGAAGAAGAAAAATTGCTTCAATGTGTGTTAAAAAACAAAGAATTATTAAAAAAAGTTGCATCAGCGCTTGATTGTGATTATTTTATCAATGAAGACTCAAAAAAGATATTTAAATTCTTGACAGAAAATCAAGATTTAAATTATATTGATAATTCAGCAGTTATGCTGAATCAGTTCGAAGATGAAGAATTGAGAAATGAGATCTCAACTCTTTTATTCGCAGAGGAATATCAATTCGATATTGACGATTTGATCAAACAGATCAAATTACGAAAATATCAGGAAGACATAAAAAGGATAAATGAAGAAATATCAAATAACCCGGACGAAGCTGAATTGTTTGAAAGAAAGCTGTTTCTCAAAAAAGAGATTCAGGCACTTTCAAACACTGTTGTTCACAAAACTTTATTTTAAGGAGAGTACATGCTGAGTTATAATGATTGTATTCAAAAATTATTTATACTCGGTAAGGAAACAGGGTACATTACTTTCAAGCAGATTAATGACATACTCCCTGATAATCCCTTATTTTTAGACAAGATTGATGATATTATCTTTGACCTGAAAGAACAGGGCATTGATATCATCGATGAAACACAGAAGAAGATCACCAAAGGTGCTGCACAGGTAAAGAAAAATGTCCAGACAAAGAAGTTTGTAAACAGAAAATACTACGACGATCCAGTCAAAATGTATTTCAAAGAAATGGGACGAGTCAGTTTACTTGACAGAGAAGGTGAAATTCGTATTGCTAAGAAAATCGATAGTTTTCAGCGTATGATCAATCAGAATGTGTTTAAATGCGGAAGTACATTGAGAGAAATGTATAATTTCTTATACCGTTTCAATGAAAAACGCGTCAGAATAGACCAGATATTCAGAATGGATTTTGGCAGCTGGGTTGATAAAACTCAAGATCAGAAACTGATGATCGAATTTAAATCCATCTTGAAGGAATCTGAAAAGATTTATAATGAAATTGGCGATATGCTTGATAGCGCTGATTATGAAGATGATGAAATGCTGGCTTTTGCCGATGTCATTGAAAAGAAACGCGAACAGATCGTAAATGCATTTCAAAGATTGGTTTTCAATGAAAAACTGATTAAGAGAATGGTTTACAGAATTCGCAGTTTAGTCGATCGTATCGAAGAATCTCAGCAACAAATCAACGATTTAGCCCGTATTAAAGGATACTCAATTGAAGATATCTGCGCTTACGGACGTAAAGCGAAAAAATCAAATGAAGAGTTTGACGAAGTTCAGGTAGAAACAGGCGTCGATCCGAACCAGTTTATAGAAACACTGAGAAAGATTAAAAATGCCCGTCGTAAAATCAGACGTGTTGAACTTGAAACTCGTATGAATTCTGATGAAATGATGAATCTCATGCGAGAAATCGAACGTGCTGAACGTATGAAAGAACGCTCTAAAAATGAGCTGATTGAAGCCAATGTGCGTTTGGTGGTCAGTATTGCCAAGAAATACAATAATCGTGGTCTTGACTTTATGGATTTGATTCAGGAAGGTAATACCGGTCTGATGAGAGCTGTTGACAAGTACGATTATCGTAAGGGATACAAGTTTTCTACCTATGCAACCTGGTGGATTCGTCAGGCGATTACCAGAGCTATTGCGGATCAGGCACGAACAATTCGTGTACCTGTTCATATGATTGAGTCTATAAATAAAATTAACCGTATGAGCCGTAAACTCATGCAAAAACTGGGTCGTGAACCTCATCCGGATGAATTAGCAGAAGCATTGGAAATTCCAGTTGAAAAAATCAAGAATATTCTGTCTATTTCCAAAGAACCGGTTTCACTGGACAAACCACTGGGTAATGACAGTGAAGACAGTAATCTGGGTGATTTCATTGAAGATAAAACGACCATTTCTCCAGAAAGAATGGCTGAAAGAAACCTCTTGAAAAAGCAGGTAGATGAAATCTTAAAGACACTCAATCAGAGAGAAGAACGTGTGATTCGTCTTCGTTTTGGGATTGATGATGGTCATCACAGAACACTCGAAGAAGTGGGTAATATCTTTAATGTGACCCGTGAACGTATTCGTCAGATTGAGGAAAAAGCACTCAGAAAACTGAGACATCCTTCCAGAAGTGCTACTCTGACTCAGTTTATTGAAAACTTTAATGTGAAACAATAATAGCATATTTTTAAGAGCAAAGGGTAACCTTTGCTCTTTTTACATGATAGAATAAAATCTGTAGAGTCGGGTGTTGTAGGACAAGCAACCTGCTTGTTTTTCTCATTTCACAAGCTGGTAGCTTACGTTACAACAAGCTTTCTGCAAGCAGGATGCTTGCAGTACGGTACTTTTTCGCAAGCTGGTAACTTATCTGTATAAACGATCCTTACAGTGTATTAAAAATAATGGAGAGATATAATGAGTTGGCTCTTCTGTGTGTTAAGTCATAAGCCTTTTTTGAAATGGGAAATTGATAAATTTATTCAAACTCATAAAAGCACAGATAATACGATTATCAATCCTTCATTTTACCTGGCATTTGGCGGTTGTAAAAGTGCTATAACCATTCATTATAATGATTATCAACATAATTCCGGCTGGATAGTGCTTGGAAATGGGTATTTATCAAAGGAAACCGGATTCGGATTAGCCGAGAAAAATGACTGGAAACGCTTGATTGAGGGTGAAATAGACTGGCAGGATATGAATGGTCAGTTTATTATTTTTAAATGGGATGAGTACTATATTGAGGTTTGGAATGATACACTGGGTATGAAGGATGTGTATTTTTCGAGATCTCAGGGTTATGTCCTTATCTCAACGCGTTTGGACTGGGTTTCACCCTATTTAGAGAAAAAGCCATGGAATTACAGTGCTTTTGGCGCTATTTTACTGATGCCTCACATGTTAGTATCTCAGTCATTGTTAAAAAATGTTCTACGTTTAGGTGCTGCAGGCTATGTCAAAGCCTCAATACATAAGTTTCAAACCGGTAACCGAAGGATCGATTTGATTGATTTTGAAGAGACTGACTTAAATCATTACTTTTTCAGATTAAATAAATCGATGACCTTATACCCTGATTATGATAAACACCTTTTAACTGAGTATGATAAGTCATTTGCAAAATTCTATGCTTTATCACTATTGATGAACAAAGCTAAAAAGAACTGGTCTGTTTTAGAACCATTTGGAAAAGAAGAACTTGAGCAGTTTACTCTATTTCAGAATACTTTCAATATATCTTCAGAACAAAATCCAGGTATAGATGACAGTAAACGCTTATTCAATCTTTGGAAAGAGTATCTTTTAAGTACTTTTCAGACAGGTTTGCCATTTGAATTGAACTATGTCCAGTTTGCCCCTCAGTTAAACAAGGCGGATTATACATTTATGCAGACTGACTATTCTCAGTTTTTCTTTAGCAAAGATGACTTCAAAGCAAATCGGGCATTTC
>JAKQQL010000174.1:0-2888 GCA_029564175.1 Candidatus Cloacimonadota bacterium | reverse complement strand
AATGGATTAGCACGAAGGCTCAACATATTGCTCTCATAATAACGCATTGTTGCCGGATCAAATTGTAGCTTCACTTCACCAGGCGTTCCGCACTGACGTTGTTTCTTTATCTTATGACTGTAAAATATTACATCTCTATTCCCAGGAGCAGACCGATGATAAGGTCTGAAGGTGCAAATAACATTATCGCATTTATTAGCCCACATAGCACCACCGGCCAGGTCATACACATCAGGAACCTCGAAATCTCCATTGTTGTTTCTTTTTACCGTTCCTTTTGGATGTGCCACAACAAACATAAACAGCTTATGTCTTTGTGCAAATCGTTTTTGTTGACTCAGGAATGAACTGAGATATAAATCTTCACGTCCTCCGGTTTTTCGGATATCGTTATCAAGTTGGTTATATGGATCAATCACACACCCATCGATATGATGTTTATAGATTACTGCCTCAAATCGTGAATTTATATATTCAGGCGTAGGACTGTCATCCTCTGGATAAATAAAAAAGAAATGATCGCGAACGAAATCCATTCCACGAATAAACTCTTCTTCGGTCATCTGGTTACTGTAATATGGCAGTGTACTTTTGCCGACATACATATGCACAATATCATCATAGAAGTCTGAAGGCGGGTCTTGCTCCGGAGAAAAAAACGCCCACTTATACCCATCTTTTACAGACTTAATAAGGCAGAGTTGCATCATCATTGTTGACTTGCCCTGGTTCATTATACCGTGCATCAAAGTAAGCTCACCACGTTTGAATCTGAATCTCTCATCCAATGTATCAAAATAAGTAGATTCTCCCCGACTGCGACCATTATGAAACGTGGCAAGCATATTATCTCTGACGGCATCCAGGTAAACTACATCCTTTAGTGGCAGATCAATTGCTAAGTCAGTTATTTTGACAATCTTTTGTGTAATAGTTTCAATCGCATCACCTTTACCGTTAAAAGTACAACTGCCGAACTGATGAGAATAATTATTATAAACACTTGTTGCTATCTTCTCAAAGTCTTTCATATCAACTGTCGATGCTGCATTATGATATTTGAAAGACACAAGTGATATTGCTTCATTCAATGATATGCCAAATACATTTGTTGCTCCAAACATTGATACAAGAAAATTATGCTTGTTCCCGTCTGCATAAAATTTACCTTCTTCCGTAAATCGTTCTTCTATTTTTGCAAGTATCTCATGACTGTCTGTAAGCGGTCCAGAAGTGCGGATAACCTTTTTGATTATCTGTTCTTCTTTTATTGTGGTAAAAATCTTACTGTCCGGATTATAGTAAATATCTGGATCATAACTTGAAAAACAGAATCTTGCAATATCCCTAAATTCATCTAATTGTTCATCTGCATAGTAATCAGTTAAAGCTCGTGCGCTAAACTCATGCGTCAATATACTGTCCGGAATCTTTACCACAAGTTTTAGTCCGTCACCAGAAGGAGATAAAAATAAAATGAAAGTATATGGATCAGATTCAAGTCGCTTACGTAATTCCGGCAGACGTTCACCTAAATGGTCAAAATCAATAGCAATAAGTCCTGAGTGTTTCACACAGGCATCATTAGCGTGTTTTGAAAATATACCAGAGAAACAAATAGCCGGAATCTTTACTTTGATTTTTCTCCGACGTTCAGGATCAGGTTCCATGCGAAGCATATCTATAAGAACACGATCTTTGCCGTTTCTGATACGATCAACTATAACGCTTACCGGAACATGATAAGGCTTATTAACCTCCGTTACTTTCTGAAATATAGTTACCGTTTGCATACTCTATTGTAAGCATCGTAATTAAACTCATCATTTGTTATAAATGATTTGTTGTAATTCTTGTTCTGTCATCTTGATTGCCATCCTGGGATTATATAAGCGGGAGTCACGGGTGAATTATTCTTTACTGGAGATATAGAAATTTCATCTTCCCATCTTCTTTCGTTCAGATATTTTTCTGGATATGGTAAATACTTCTTATCACTTATCGATTTTAAAAACGAAGGTAGTGTATCAATTATTGTCTGACGTTCCTGATCTTTTAATTTATTCCATCTCTTAATGCAAAGTTTTTTATTCCCCACTTTTTTACCATAAGCCTCCCAAAAAACATCAAAAGATATATTTATATCATTATTGCCTTCTTTTAATTCTTGTTTGGGTGCAGTCAGCGTTTCCGTAGCGTTTACTTGGCGTTTACTTTGTGTTTCCGTATCGTTTACCATACCCTGATAACTATCGTAATTACAAACCGTTATGCGTGTAGTATTTTGCATCCCTTCGTATACTAACATTGAGTCTTTTTGTAACAACTCAAAAAAATCTTTTACTGTCTTTTTCGTCACATTCCATCTCTTTGCCCATGTGTCAAGACTCATTACAGACTGTCCCCTTTTACATTCAATTAAAGTTCCTTTTATTAAAACCTTATTGTCGCAATGATTTACACTTAAAAGAACATCAATCCACCATTTAAATCTATGGTCTGATTTCCAAATCCAATGGTCACGTATCTTTCTGTGTAACATTATCCACCCCTCACTCATGACACAAAAATAGAACCCCGTCCGGCACAAAAAAACCTTCAGGCCCTGGGAGTGTACGCTCCACCTGAAGGAATTTAAGCCCGTGACGGGGTATGTTTAAAATCGGTAAATTGCAAAAATCATTCATCGTACACTTAATTTGGTATTGCAAATATGCAATCTTATTTTTTGATTTACAAATTTTATATTAAAATAATGACAAATCATTCACGTGCCAATATTGATATGATTCAGATTTCATTTCAATCATTCGTGTATCATCGTCAATAATTGGACCAATGTATTTAAAGCTGTACGAAGGTCTATAAATTAATTTTCTACCGCTTGT
>JAKQQL010000173.1:0-1038 GCA_029564175.1 Candidatus Cloacimonadota bacterium | reverse complement strand
ACGCATCTCTGTAGTCTAAAAAATCTATCAATGACTCGAATGGTGAATCCTCATCAATCTGGTCGTAATATTCCGGATCAATATAATCAGATAGTCGCCAATCTAAAAATTCAATTTGATCGAGTATCTGTTTAAATTGTTTTTTATGCGCTTCGTTCATTATTCTTCCTCCTCTGTTTCTTCTTCTGCATCTATTAATTCTTGTAACTCATAAAAAAACGCACTAATATCATCGGCTCTATCATATAGCATATTTTGAATCATATTCATCTTTAAGATACTCGCTAATATTTCTGAATTTAAATCACCGATTCTATAACCATCATTATCAGCCAGACTCAATGATAAAGTTAAAGTTGGATCATTCTCCTGTAAAAATTCCATTGCTTTACTATAATATACAACGGCACCCGTTGGATCGAACCCGCCACAATCTCCTATATAGTCCATTATGTAATGATAAGCATCGTCAAAATTAATGTCCTCATAATCATCGGGACTAAAATAATCGCTAACGCACCAATTATCAAATTCTAACGAATCAAAATAGTTTTTAATTTTATTTTTAATTGTTTCGTTCATTATAGACCCTCCTCTGTATTTTGTAGTTTCAAAAAGAACTCTTCAATTTCTCGTTCACGATCCTCTACTGATTCTAAACGCAATTGAGAGTATAACAAATTTGCTAATATTTCTGAATCGATTTCATAAATTGAGTATCCTACGTCTCCAGCTAAACGTAATGTATATACCATAGCCGTATCGTTTTCCTGTAAGAATTCCATTGCTGAGTCGTAGCCTACAATCTCATCTGTATTGAATGCACCGTTTTTATCAAGATACTCTATAATTGAGTCGTATGGATGCTTAAAGTCTATCTCCTCCTCGTAATTCTCAGGATCGAAATAGTCAGAGACTGACCATTCACCAAAACCGATCCCTGTTAAGAACTTCGTAATTTCATTTTTTGTTGATTCTGTCATTTAAAACTCCTTTTAATTAATTACAATGATTAAATATTTCGTATCTACTTTGTAT
>JAKQQL010000145.1:0-1237 GCA_029564175.1 Candidatus Cloacimonadota bacterium | reverse complement strand
TCTCATTCATTTAGGCAAGCTTCCTGTTTGCTATCTTTCGTTTACTTGTTGAAAGCATTCAAACAGTAAATAAATATACCAGCGTGACACTTCCTGCCACCCCCTCCAAGGAGGAGAATAATCAACATAACGATACATTCTGTAAGGTATTTTTGTCAAGAATGAAATCAGCTCAACAGCAATTAATACTTTTTTGTAAGAGTTCCTTGTTCTCACAACGTTCACACTCAAACTGAATCGTAATGTGATTGATTGCATATTTTTCATTTAAAATATGATGAATTTTTTCATACAAGGGATTTAGTTCAGATATTTTCTGGTCATTCACATCAATATGAGCTTCAAAATGAAAGGTATTTTCATTAATCATCCAGGTATGTACATGATGAATGTTTTTAATTTCCGGCAGTTCTGTCAGATCATTCCTGATCTCTTCCAAGGATATTTCAGGTGCCCCCTGCATCATGATATTCGTAGTACTTTTGATTATAAAATAGCTCTCTCTTGCGATGTAAACCGCAATCACAGCCGTAATGAGCGGATCAATCCAGTAAATCTTCCAGAAGACAATGGCAATACCGCCTAAGATTACGCCTACAGACGATATTGTATCTCCAAGCATATGGAGATAAGCAGATCTGACATTCATATTGTGTTTTGAACCGGTATGCAGTAACAGCATGGATAACAGATTTGAAATCAAACCGATCGTTGCAACTATCAACATTACCCAACCTTTGATCTCTTCAGGCTCAAATAGTCTTTTTCCTGCTTCAAACAAAAGAAAACCGCTGATCACAATCAAACTGGTAGAGTTAATAAATGCAGCAATGACTTCAGCTCTTTTATAGCCATAGGTTCTTTTTAAGTCATTGTCTTTTTTGGATATTTTGTAGGCAAAATAACTGATAATAATCGAAACTGTATCACTCAGATTGTGAACTGCATCTGATAAAAGGGCAAGACTGCCTGAAACAATTCCGCCAATGAATTCTGCCAGTGTAATGATCAGATTCAACAGTGTTACAAAACGAAATTTGGCAGGGCTCACTTCTTCCGGATCCAAATGATGATGATGGTGATGATGTGAATGACTGCATTGGTGATCGTGATGATCCTCAGTAGGATTGTGTGAGCAATTATGATCATGAACATGTGCTTCTTTTTGTGTCATTTTGATTCCTTTATTCTTCTTTTTGATTACTTTTCTGCACTTTATAAAAAATAATACCATTTT
>JAKQQL010000129.1:0-4108 GCA_029564175.1 Candidatus Cloacimonadota bacterium | reverse complement strand
CCGCATTTCTGTCCCTTGTATTCTGCCCCCAGCGCTTCAGCCGCATCCTCCAGCACAGGAATCTCAAACGCACAGGCAATCGTCATGATCTCATCCATCTTCGCCGGCATGCCATAGAGATGCACAGGGATAATCGCCTTCGGCTTCCTGCCAGTCACCCTGATGCGCTCCTCAATCGCTTCCCGTAACAGCTCCGGATCCATGTTCCACGTATCCGGTTCGCTATCCACAAAAACTGGCGTAGCACCCAGATACTTGATAGGATTAGCCGAAGCAGCAAAGGTAAAGCTCTGGCAGATCACCTCGTCGCCCGGGCCTACACCAAGCTGGATCAAGCCCAGGTGGATTGCCGCCGTGCCGGCACTTAAAGCTACCACATGTTTATCCTCATCCAGGAATTTCTCTAAGTCATTTTCAAATCCGTTCACATTTGGCCCCAGTGGCACCACCCAGTTGGTGTCGAATGCCTCCTGTATAAATCTCTGCTCCTGCCCACCCATGTGAGCAAGGGAGAGCCAAATACGTTCGCTCATATATTATTGCTTTTTTCCTGAATCATGGATTCTACAATAGATAAGCTTGTCATAGAAGCTATTTCTTCCGGTTCAAAAGAAACATCAAATTCAGTCTCTAATTCTATTATAAAGTTCAGATGTCGTAATGAATCCCAGTTTTCACAATTGTTTTGATTGGTATCATCGTGTACTTGTACTTCAAACACCTCGGTAGCTATTTCTTTTATTTTTTCTTTCATTTATAATTATACTTGTAATTGTCTGATAAATTAATTTGTACATCTCCTAAGTTGAGACTATATGATTTTATAGATCCACTCTCTGATATAATTTCGAAACCAAATCTTTCGTAAAAATCCTTTACTTGAATGTTTTTTGCTGTTGAAATATACTTTGAATTAACGGCTTTAAAATTTAACAACTTCAATTCATTTAAAATCCAATTCATAAAAGCATCCTCAATCCCTTTGCCTAATATTCTGCAGCTTAGTAAAAACGAATCAATATCAACTGTTTCGCCATTAAGTTTACAAATAGAAAGTCCAGTAATACCACTCTCCCCAAACTTATCTTTAACAGATAAAGTATAGATTTTTGCACCATCATTTAACATTTCTGATAAATCCGTATCAGTATATCTTTGAGTAGTAAGATTAAATTGATTAGTTTTTTGAGTCATCTGTGCTGCACGTACAATTGTGATATTATTCACTTCTTCAATCGAAAGTTCAATTTCCAGACTCCTGATATAATCATTCATATCTGTAAATGTACTCTTTACGTTATTACGTAATGCATTCTCTTTATACTGTTTTGTTTTAGAAAGATCCTCTGAGGTTAAATTATATATTGAAAAATATTTCTCTGCGATGGATTTAAAAAACTCAGGCAACATATAAGGCTGTGTTGGAAAATCTGGAACCTCAACTTCAGGAATTACAGTTTTAATCAAGTCCCTTTCTGATGGATTATCATCTAAAAAAACCATACTATCCAGTCCAATATTCAGTTCTTGAGCTAATTCTTTAATGTTATCAGCCTTATTAACCCAGTTAATTTTCAGAGCTGCAAAATGATTTTCTTTCAGGACAATTGAGTTATTAAGACTCCATGCTTGTCTTACATCTTCAATATTATTTTTACTACATACTGCAAGAATTACCCCCTGTTTGCCAAGCTCCTCTATCTGCTTTTGAAACATTAAGAAGGCCTTTCCAGGATAGTCCCCACCAATTTGAATACCCTCAATACCATCTTCACCAAGAATTCCGCCCCACAAAGTGTTATCCAAATCCAATATCAAACACTTTTTTCTTTTAAGCTCAATAGATTTGACCTGTTTTTTGAACCAATCATGGAATGGATTAGATAACCTAGGATTTAGAGCCATCTGAGAAATAAAATAATACTTCCAGTCGATAAGTTCAGTAGAGGAGTATCTACTTAGAAAGTTTTCAAAGTCAAGAACTTTAATATTATTATGCTCTAATGCCAACTCATGTAAAGTTGAGTTGTAATATTTAACAGCTTCTTTAATATCATTTGCCCCAGTTATTGTGTTGATGCTATAAATATCACTTAAAGTAAAAATGATAAAAGTTTTACTTGAAGGAATTCTTGAAATTGTAAGTTTCAATAAATCAATATAATTTCTAATTTCAGCAGAAATTACCTTATTATCTGTTTTAATTGGAGCAAGATAAAACCAAATGTATCTTTCAGCATCTGGATCAATAAAAGAAATATCTTCATACCCAGAAAAAGAGGTTTTATAATTACTAAAAAACCTCTCAATCGTCATATTCCTAAAAATAAAAAACTCCATTATCTAGTATTCAATTAACTCAGAAACTTCACATTTACTTAAATCTAATAAAGCCGTACCCCATGATAATCCGGCTCCAAAACCAGCCATTATTACGTTATTCCTATTAGGGTATTTATCTTTCTCAAACATTTCAGAAACGATAGTCAAAGGAATTGAAGCAGAGCTCGTGTTGCCAAACTTTTCTAAAGAATAAGGAGTTTTATCTGTTGAGAATTTTAATTTCTTAGTAAAGAAATTCGTCATGAATTTATTAGCTTGATGATAAATAATTAAATCAACATCATCAATAATTATTTCTGAGAAATTAAGAATTCTCTTTATATCACGCGGCACAACTCTAATCCCAAAATTGAAAACATCCATACCCTCCATTTTTAAATGTTCACCTGTCCGAATGTTCCCATCTTTATCTTTTTGCTCTACAAAACCTTCAACAGAACTAGGATTTCTATAACCACCATACGGCATATTCAGAACATCTGCTCCACTACCATCAGAGTTCAACGAAAAATAACTTACTTCATTCTCCACTTTATCTATTAAGGTAGCAGTTCCCGCATCACCAAATAACGGAAAAGTAACTTTATCTTTAGGAGATATCGTTTTTGACATAGTCTCCCCAGTAAGGAAAAGCACTCTATTAACTCCATCTTGTGATGTAAATGAAAATGCAATAGAAAGACCATAAACATAACCTGAGCAAGCTAGATTAACATCAAAAGACAAAGTGCTTTCTTTTAATCCTAAACGATGTTGTAAATTAGGTGCTGTAGCTGGTTGATGATAATCAGGTGTTTGGCTAAGAAAAATAAGAGCATCAATTGAATCTCTTTCTATGTCATTATCTGCAATTAGTTTCTCTGCTGCCTTAAAACATAAATCAGAAGAACAAACATCTTTATCTGCAAATCTTTTCTCTCTTATCCCAATAGAATTAATTGTTTTTTCTATTTCTTCTTCAGGTATCAAATAACCTAAATCAGCATTCCTATTTATATTTTTAGGAACGCATGCAGAAATTGCAGAGATCTTTACGTTTTTATATTTAATTATTGCCATCCTATTATTATTGTAAAGTTAATCCACCATCAATTAATAAATTACTGCCTGTAACCCATGCACTTGCATCTGACAATAGATATATTACACCATGTGCAATCTCATTTGGTTTACCAAATCTTTTAAGTGGATACATACGTTTATTTTCTTCCAGCTGTTCTTCAGAAATCACGCCATCTTCAAAAATATTTGTTTCTACAACACCTGGAATTACACTGTTTACTCTAATACCTCTTGGAGCCAGATCTAATGCAATACCTTTAATTAAACCATTTAAAGCTCCTTTAGATGCTGAATAGATCGAACTAGCAGGTGCAGAACACAAAACTCCAGAAACAGATGAAATAAACACAATTGACCCACCTTTATTTATCTTTTTCGACTTAACTAAGAGCCTTGTTAATTCAGTAGGCGCGAAGAAATTCAAGTTCATTACTTCCGATAACTTATCAATTGTAGCAAACTGGAAAGGTATATTTTTGGTAATACCTGCGCTGTGCACTATACCATCTATTGATTTTATTTCAGATGCTAATTTCTGTAGTGAATTTGTTTCACATAAATCTGCAATCACTTGAGTGTGACCTTCACTTTCAAGTTCAGAGAAAGTCTCATTTAAACGTTCTCTACTGCGTCCGGTTATTATAACATTAGCTCCTAACTTCGAGCACTCAATAGCTGTGGCTTTACCAATCCCAGAAGATGC
>JAKQQL010000199.1:0-2311 GCA_029564175.1 Candidatus Cloacimonadota bacterium | reverse complement strand
ATTAGTCATTATATCAGAAATTCCACAGAATAATAAAAATAATCTTGACAAGATTAAAACAATTTGGTCTAATGTAAAAGAGCAAAAAGAACTAATGAATTCTCATGCTCAACAATATAGTGTGATTTATGATTGGTTTCTCTATCTGACTTTTACTGAATCTCAGATTGAAGTGGATGAATTAAAAACACTTACTTTAAAAACCATCCTTTTATACAAAAAGTTTTCACAACAGCTGATACTTTTTCAACAATCAGTTTTAAAATACCATATCCATTAACAGGAGAATAAAATGGAAATTACTTTAAATGATAGTTTATTCGAAATCAAGGTGGCATCTATCAGCACCTTACTCGATATTATTTCACAAATCGAAACTCGCTTGCCTAAAGGATATGTTATTACAGAAATTTCTTTAAACAACAGAATTCTTGAATCAAACTGGTTTTACAATGCCAAAAAAATCTACTTACTGGATGAAGATCGCTTAAGTGTAAAAGCGGAAAATCCAGAACGCTTTTCTTACGAAATACTCGTCAATTCAAAAGCTCAGTATCTGACTATATTAGAAGATTTTGAAAGGATTGCCAATTCATTCAGAGTGGAAGACGAGAAATTAGCTAACCAATATTTTATACAGGGTATAGAGAATCTTCAATGGTATTTCAAAATTCTTGAAGACGCCACTTTACTGATCAATAAACCCTTAAACTCAATTGTAGATAACAATCGTAATTTTAAACAGATTATAACAGATCTTGAAGGAAAAATGGAAGACATTATTACACTGCAACAAAAACAAGACTGGATTATGCTGGCTGACGTGATTGAATACGAGTTAGTTCCTGATCTCAGAAAAGTGTTTAAAATCTACGATCTTTTAGAAATAGAATAATTGCCCTAATTTAAAAAACCGGCTTTATAAAAGCCGGTTTTTTGTTTTATTAAAAATTTCTGTTATTTCATTCCTGGAGAAATGGCCAGACCTAAATTGAAGATAGGTAAATATACCACGACAATAATCGATCCAACAACAGCCGCCATGATAATGATCAACAATGGTTCAATCAAAGACGTTAAGCGTTCGATAACTGTATCAACCAGTTTCTCATAGAATTGAGCTGCTTTACCCAGTAATTTGTCCATTTCACCGGTTTCTTCACCAGTTGCAGTTAACTGAAGTAAGGTTGAAGGAAAAACACCCGTTTTTCGGAAAGCACCAGCGATACTGTAGCCTTCTTTAACCATGACTCTGGATTTACGAATTGCATTTTCAATCACTGCATTTTGAACGACATTTTCAGATAACTCAAGTGTATCCATAATTGGTACACCGGCAGTCATCAAAATACTAAAGGTTCTGGCAAATTTTGACATAATGGAATTTGTTACTAATCCGCCTATCACAGGGATTTTAAGCAATGTTTTATCAAAGATGAAACGTCCTTTGTCAGTCAGATAAACCAGGAACATTGCAAAGAAGAACATTACAATCATAAACACTGTAAAAATCACATTGTTTCTAATCAAATCAGAGATATAGATAGCGGTTTGTGTTGGTAAAGGCAGATCTGCACCAAATTTTCCGTACACTTCAGAAAACATAGGGATAATATAGTAGAATAAACCCCAGACTACACCCGCAAGAAAGACAATAATAAAAGCAGGATAAGCCATTGCAGATGTTACTTTTCGACGGGTATCTTCTATTTTTTCTAAATAATCTGAAAGTTCGTCAAGGATTGTATGCAGAGTACCAGAAACTTCACCAGCCTTTACAAGAGCGACGTAAAGCGGATTAAATATACCAGGATGTTGTTCAAGAGATTCAGATAAACTGTATCCCTTGCGGATATCATCACTAATCTTTTTTAAGACTTTACGGAATTTTTTATTCTTTTCTTCTTTTTCAAGATCAGAAATCGCTTTCTCAATCGTAAGACCGGCAGAAAACATTGTTGATAACTGTCTGGTAAAGAATACTAAAACAGTAAGAGAAATACCTGTTTTAATCTTGTAAATGGTAAGCATCAGCTTATCAAACAGGGACATATTTCCTTTAAATGCACCTTCTGCGGCACTCTTTACGGAAATGATTGTTCCGCCTTCTTTACTTAACTTATCAATTGCTTCATCCATGGAAGATGCTTTCAGAACACCCTCTACACGTGCTCCTTTTGCATCTTTGATGATATATTGAAATGCTGCCATATATTATAATCCTTGCTTTTTAATCAAATACGGTTAATTTGATAACTTCACGAATGGTAGTTATCCCCTGAATCATTTTTTCTGTAGCGGCTTCATGCAG
>JAKQQL010000103.1:0-37302 GCA_029564175.1 Candidatus Cloacimonadota bacterium | reverse complement strand
GTCCCTTATATTCGACCCGTTCATCCGGCAGAGAGTTCATCAGAACCGTAATAAAGTAGTAATATTTCAGGGCATTGCCAATGTTATTACTTTCTTCCATTTTCACAGCCTGAGCATAGATATCGGCAATCAGCTGTTTTCGTTCATTGAACAGGGCTTCCACATCCGACTTTTTGATATAGACAAAGACATTGAGTTTACCACCCTGCGCTGACTTGATTTCCTGCAGGTTTTTAAAAGTGCCGATAGAATAGGTCTGAATCACAGATTCTATTTGTTCATCTGCTTTACCGGCAGTCTCTGAAATCTTGCTGTTCATAGCACTTTTGACATAAATGACCAGCTTATCTGCCAGATTCTTTATGGCATAATCTCTCACCTGCTGATAATTACTTCCAGTATTCTCTCCGTAATAATAGTCTTGTGAGTTGATAATATCTTCTTTGTCCATGGCAATCAGTATAGTTAACATAATGAACCCAAGAATGGTAAGTAATATCTTTCTCATATTCTCCCTCAATCCTATACAATTTTATGAAATTTCTTTTATTTACTAAAATATAATCAATCTAAAATTTTGTCAAGTTCTTTATTTGCATTTATCTGATAAATAGATTTGCAAATAAAAAAAGCCACCCGGATAAATCCGGATGGCTTTAATTCTTATCATTCGCAGAAATGTCTGCGTAACAGGATTATTGAGCTCTTCTTCTTTCTTTAATACGAGCAGCTTTACCTTTAGCTGTTCTTAAATAGAAGAGTTTAGCACGTCTAACTTGACCATAACGAACAATTTCAAGTTTATCAATAAGCGGAGTGTGCTGAGGGAATACTCTTTCAACTGCCACACCATCAGAAATCTTTCTTACGGTAAAAGTTTTAGAGATACCTGCTCCACGTTTTTGAATAACAACTCCCTGGAAAATCTGAATGCGTTCTTTGTTGCCTTCTTTAATTTTATAGTGTACTTTCACAGTGTCTCCAACACCGTAATCAGGAAGATCAGTGCGTAATTGATCCTTAGTAATCATTTGAATGATATCCATTTATTCCTCCTTATATTTTTCGGTTGTCAGTCGATCCAACACAATAGCTACGGCACTTCTGACAGACAGGTGATTATATGGGGTCGGTCCGTAAATCGGCTTTAATACATAATCAGCCTTCTGATGTACCTCTTTGGATAAACCATTTCCTGTACCAAATAAAAGTAGTACTGGTCTATTTTCTTTACTTCTGATTTCTCTGAAATCTTCAAAAGTAATCTGATTATCCATTAACGCAGCTGTTGTTGTTATCACTAAAGGATCGCTTCCATCCTGGTATTTTATCATTTGAATGGTTTCATCTATAGATTTTTTAAATTGAATTAATGATAGTGCCTCTACACGGTCTTTGTTGTAGAATTTGGCAATATCAGTTTTCCAGAAATTTATGACTTTATCAAAAATTTCCTGTTGTCTTTGAATTGGATGTATTACAAAATAGTGTTTAACACCAAAAGTAATACAAGAACGGGCAATATCATGTATATCCAGATTCGTTATGGAAGAGATAATTTCCAATCCATCTCGGTTGGTAACCGGATAATGGACAAGCCCTAAATACAGATTATTCATTTTTCAATAAATCCGATCTTCTGTTTTGAGTCATTTCAAGAGATTGTTTCTCCCGCCACTGCTCAATTTTTTTATGATTGCCTGAGAGCAAAACATCCGGTACTTTCATACCCCTGTAATCAACAGGTCGGGTGTAATGAGGACAGCCGAGTAAGCCGTTTTCATGAGAATCTGTAAGTGCTGAATCAATTTCATTCAACACACCCTCCTGCAAACGGGAAAGTGCATCAATCATGACCATAGTAGGTAATTCCCCACCAGAAAGTACAAAATCTCCAATTGATATTTCATCGCTTACGTAATAATCACGTACCCGCTGATCAATTTCTTTATAATGTCCGCATAAAAGTGTGATTTCTTCCTTCGGAAGATATTCCCTGACAATTTTCTGATTAAGTAATCTGCCCTGAGGTGTGAAATAGATTACCGGGACTTGTCTGTCTTGATGAATATACTCGAGTGCGCTTATCAGAGGATCTGCTTTAATAACCATCCCTGATCCGCCTCCATAAGGATAATCATCAACCTGACGCTGTTTATTCTTTGAAAAGTCCCTGATATCAATCATATTGATCGTAATCTTTTCTCTCTCAATCGCAATTTTTGGGATACTTTCTGAAAGAAACGAAGTAAAACAGGAAGGGAAAAGGCTTAATACGTTTATTATCATATACCCTTAAACTGTTCTATATTTCTCACATAAATCACCTGATTTTCAATATCAGTTTTTTCTACATAATAAGGCACATCAGGTATCATGATTTCATTTCCTTCTATATCTTTCACAACAAATATATCCTGAGCATTATTGCTAAACCAATCAATTATTACGCCTACTTCTTCATCCTGACTAATGACTTTCATGCCGACAGGTTCATAATAGTCTTCATCATCAATGACACTGAGTTCTTCGGTGTCAATTGCGATCAACATATTCGTCTGTCCATTCATTTCAAGCATCAGTTCCGGTTCGGTAAATTTAATATACCATTTACCCTGAATCAGTTTGGCTTTTTTAACTGTTGCGTATCTCACTCTATGGTCTGTGAAGATCACGAATAGATGGGTTAACTGAGTGATTGAGTTTTGAAAGTCAGGATTCAGCCTCACAGGTACCCAGCCCTTAACGATCTGACCGAATCCTAACTTTCCTATAACGATTAAATCATCAATATCCATTATTCAACAATTTCAAGTTCGACCCGTTTTCCCTGCTTAGTGGAAACGGCTTTCAAAATCGTTCTAATAGCACTTGCCGTACGTCCTTTTTTACCAATCACTTTTCCAATATCTGATTTGGAAACATGTAATTCGTAAAGCGTCACTTTATCACCAAGTATTTCCTTAATCTGTACTTCACTTGGATCATCAACAAGTCCTTTTACAACAAATTCCAGTAAATCTTTCATGTTAAAACCTCAGCTGATTATTCAGCAGCTGCTTCCTTTTTAACATATTTCATTTCATGCCATTTTTTCATGATGCCGGCATTTTTGAATAAAGATTTAACGGTTTCTGAAGGCTGAGCGCCTACTTTGAGCCATTTAATTGCTAATTCTTCATCAATTTTAACGATTGCCGGATTATGTTTTGGATCATAATGTCCAATATTTTCAATATACTTTCCATCTCTTTGTACGCGAGAATCAACCGCAACTATGCGATAGAATGGTTTGTTGATTGAACCCATTCTTGTAAGACGAATCTTTACCATTTCTACTCCTTATCTATATTAAGCTATATTATTTTAAAAGTCTATACTTTTTAATTATCCTTATTTCGTCAAGTGAAATTTTAGAAAGGCATTTTAAAGTTTTTCATAAACTTAGATGTATTCATATTTTTCATCATGGATTTCATCTGTTCAAATTGCTTTAAAAGCCGATTAACAGCTTGTACAGAAGTACCACTGCCTTTTGCAATTCTTATTCTTCTGCTGCCATTAATTAATTGAGGTTTTTCTCTCTCTTTTAATGTCATAGAAGTAATAATTGCTTCCACATGAGCAATTTGTTTGTCATCAATTTTAACTTGATCCATCATTTTTGCATTAATTCCTGGTATCAGTTTCAATAATTGATCCAATGGTCCCATTTTTTTCATATTGTGGAGTTGTTCCAGAAAATCAGACAAAGTAAACTGATTTTTCTGCATTTTTTGAGCGAGTTTTTCTGCCTGATCATCATCAAAAGCTTCCTGAGCCTTTTCAATCAGACTGAGAACGTCGCCCATCCCTAAAATTCTGGAGGCCATACGATCAGGGAAAAATTCTTCCAGATCGGATATCTTTTCGCCAGTACCCACAAAGGCAACAGATTTACCCGTAACAGCCTTAATAGAAAGTGCAGCACCACCTCTGGCATCACCATCCAGTTTTGTTAAAATTACGGCATCAAATGAAAGTAAATTATTAAATTCTTTAGCGACATTAACCGCATCCTGACCAGTCATCGCATCTGCCACAAAGAAAATGTAATCTGGTTTGACATAGTCTTTTAATTCTTTTACTTCTTTCATCATCTCTTCATCAATATGAAGACGGCCGGCTGTGTCAAAAATCATCAGACTTGTATTGTTCTTCTGTGCCCAGTCTAAGGCATTTTTTGCGATATTTTTGACACTCTTAGTATTAGTATCGGATATAACGGGAATATCCAGCTGCTTACCTAAAACTTCCAATTGGTGTATCGCAGCAGGACGATAAACGTCACAAGCAACGAGTGAAGGGAAAGCACTGCGTTTTTTTCTGAAATAATTAGCAAGCTTTGCACAGGCAGTTGTTTTACCTGAACCCTGTAAACCAACTAGCATAATTTTGGTAAGTCTGTTATTGTGAAACTCAAAATTCAGGTCTTTATTATCCATAAGAGCAATAAGCTGCTCATGAACGATTTTCACAACCTGCTGTCCAGGCTCCAAACTTTTCATGACTTCCTGACCCAGTGCACGGGTTTGAATTTCATTGATAAAGTTTTTCACTATTTTAAAATTCACATCGGCTTCCAGTAAAGCCATTTTTATCTCTTTGAGAGAATCCTGAATATTAGATTCACTCAATTTTCCTTTGCCTTTCAGGTTTTTAAAAATTCCATTTAGTCTTTCTGATAAATCTGAAAACATTACATTAAGCTCCTGACTCTGTCTGTATAATTATCACTGTTAAAAACATAAGACCCTGCAACCAGAATATCTGCACCTGCTTCCTTTAGCATAATTGCATTATCCTGACAGACACCACCATCTACTTCAATTTCAAAATGATAATCATTTTCTCTTCTGATTTCATTCAATTTTTTAATTTTATTAAGCGAATTTGGGATGAATTTTTGTCCTCCAAATCCAGGATTAACACTCATGATTAACACAAAATCGATAATATCCATCACATATTCAATGCTATGATGATGAGTAGAAGGATTTAAAACAACCCCTGCCTTAATCCCTTTGTCTTTAATATAGTGTATCATCCGGTTTGCATGATAATTTGTTTCTGTATGAAAAGAACAATAATCAATACCAATATCAGCTAAAGGGTCAATATACAAATCTGGATTAGTGACCATTAAGTGTACGTCCAGTTGAAGACTTGTATATTTTTTTAAGCTTTTTATAACAGGTATGCCAAATGTGAGGTTTGGGACAAAATGCCCATCCATAACGTCAAGATGCAATATTTTTGCATCGGTTTCTTCTATTTTTGCTAATTCTTCTTTTAACATGCCAAAATCAGCTGATAAAAGTGATGGAGCGATTTTTATCTGATTACTCATATAAAAAAGATTATATCCTTTACGTATTTAATGTCCTTATCATATAATGCCTGAAGAATATCTTTCTTTTTTAAGAGGAACTCCTGCATCCAGGCATGATTTATTGTTTTAACAAACAATACTGAACGTTCAAATTTAACAAGTGAAGAACGCTCTGCCATGATCTTTCCTACAATGGAACTCCATGACAGAGCTATATGTGCGAATTCATAACAATTATTCTTTCTCGCAATTTCGTAAACGAATTGATAGATAGAATCCCTGAGATTTTTCATTCAGAACGTTTCAGTTTATGATAAAAATTAGTGATTAATGCTACACCTGCCCAGGCAATGACTGCCACAATCATAGAGATGAAATACATAATACCAATCGTTTCAAAAGAGCTGTCTACTTTCATGATAGTCAGCGCTGGTATTGCTGATACAAGTACTAATACAAAAAGACCAACTAATTTCATAACTAAATTATTTTGGTTTTTGTTGATAAAAACAACTGTAAGCCCACTAATAATTACTAAAATTAATGTTACGAAAAACATTACGACAGAGGTAATTATTGGATTTGTTGAAATTAGCGCTTCGGCGATTTCTGGTTTGAAACTATTTAAGAAATAATTTGGTGACATAAATGATATGATCATAGCCACAATACCGCAAATCAGAACTAAGATACTCTTAAATTCCAAGTGTTCCTTTTTCATAAAAATCTCCTTTTATTTATAAGGAAAAGATACGGTTTTCACCGTATCTTATTCTTTTTCAACTGTAATTTTTAATTCAGCACAAATATCCTGTATAAAAGAAACCTTGACTGTATGTTCGCCAACAGTTTTGATCGCTTTTTCAATCTGGATATGATTTTTATGAACATTGAGTCCATTTTCTGAAAGGAAATGAACAATATCATTATCAGATACTGAACCAAACAAATGCCCTGTATCTTCTGCTCTTCTTTTGAAATTTGCAGATAATTGTGCAATTTTATGAGCAGTTTCTTTGTATTGTTTTACCAATTCATTATGTTTTTCTTGAGCAACTGATTTAATTGCTTCTATTTTCTTAATATTTCCGTCAGTTGCAAGAATTGCAAACTTTTTTGGAATCAGATAGTTACGAGCAAAACCATCTTTTACGTTAATGATGGAGCCGGCAGTTCCTACTCTGTCAATTGTTTCAGTGAGTATTATTTTCATGAGTTTCCTCCATTTTGTTTAATTTTCTTAAATCCGCCCAATTATCTACAAATCCGATAAATGATATCATCAGAATCAAATATGGGTTTATTAGAAGAGAAATGATGCTTATCACGATAAGCATCTTTGAATTTGCAATCATTTTACCAAAATAAAACCATACAATTGACAAGCCTTGTATAAAATATAAGGCAAGGCATGGTAATATCAAATTGATTCCAAGTGTTGAGGTTGGTTTGTATATAATCAGTCCTAAACCTGCAATGACAGGCATAACAAGATAGTTCATATTTGAATACAATCTTAGATCGTACGAAAATTTTAGTTTTCTATTTATGATGATTATAGCAATCCATAAAGCAACCAGGATAGTAAAGACTGCAAATGAATAATTATACTTTAAATATAATTCTTTTGAGACGTTAAGTGTGTCATTTATCAGCTGATATTCTTCTGATCCGACAGCATAGCGTGATTGAATCATTTCTGACATTGAATTAACAGACAGAGTGATATTATCTTCTATAGATTTCTTAAAAAAGAGATATTTTATCACACCGCTGCTTCCTGCAATCGCTAAGGCTGTTGTCATAATTGTTTCAAGAGCAAACTCATTTTCATGCATTTGTAGAAATACATAAGTAATCAGAGCTACGTTGAGATTGATGATGACAAACGTATTTATATCTACTGTTTTTGTAATATACAAAACAAGACTTCCCAGTAACCAGATCAGAAAAAAGAACTTTGACTGTGATCTGTCATTATCATTTTGTTTTGAAACCTGAGGTAAAAAATACATCAAACCTAAAACAGGGGATAATACACTAATCATCAGGCCAAGTACAGCTGAAAAAATTAACATTTTTTATTCTACTACGTAAGCAATTAAAGCCATTTGACGTGCTTTTTTTATTTCGTTAGAAACAAGACGCTGATGTTTTGCACAAGTACCAGTTGCTCTTCTTGGTTCAATTTTTCCTGTTTCAGAAACATAATTTCTTAAAAGGTCAACGTTTTTGTAATCAATATTTATTTCTTTGTTTCCACAAAATCTGCATACTCTTTTTTTAAAGCGTGATTTCTTTTTGTCGTAAGCCATTTTTTCTCCTTTATTTATTTGCCAGGTTAATTATCTGAACCTGTCGTACAAACCTTTTGATGTGTTTAGAAAGGTACATCTTCCTCGGTTTTATTGCCTTGATTGTTGTAAGAATTGAAAGCATCAGGCTCATTTTGTTGTGTTGCAACTGTTGCATTGTAATTATCATAATTCTGAGTATAATTACCCTGATTTTCTTCTCTTTCAAGGCAGTGAATTTTACTAACCAAGATTTCCACATTTTTCCGATTATTTCCATTCTGATCGGTAAATGTATTGACGCTGATTTCTCCTTCAATAATAACAGGGCTTCCTTTATGCAGATTTTCACTGCATATTTCAGCTGTTTTACCAAAAGCAACTGCGTCCATAAAATTAGCTATATTCTGAAAATTCCCGTATTCATCTTTTCTTATCCTGTCAAAAGCTAAACCTAATCTTGCGATCATCATGTTATTATTAGAATAACGAATTTCTGGTTCACGTGTTAAACGGGCACTCAGGGTAATCGTATTCATTCTTGGGAACTTCAGTATTTTACTCATTTTATCTCCTAGTCTAATTCTTCAAGTTTTAAAATATTATGACGAATAATTCTTTCATTCAAACGATAATGACGATCAAGTGCCTTAACTGCCTGTGTATCCATATTGAAATAATTGATAAAGAAATAACCTTCTTTATGTCTGTTAATTTCATACGCAAGATTTTTCTTTCCCCAGTTATCAGTTTTAATTAATTCGCCATTTTGTTCAGCGATAAGGTTTAGTACTTTTTCCTGTTCCTTTTCTACTTCTTCGGTAGATAAGGTAGGAGTGATAATGTACATTGATTCGTATTTGGCTTTCATTTATGTTCCTCCTTTGGTCTTTGATTCTGAATGTCTGCCATGCATTCAGAATAGGATCTCTTATTTTTACTGTAATAGTTTAACATACTTGTATAATCACGATGGATATATTGTTTGATCAATTCATAAGCAAACTCAAAAGTATGATTGAGGATTTTAATTTCATTCTCAGAAAAATCTTCCAGAACAAAGCGTTTTAAATCCCCATATTTGGGGCTATCAACTCCGATACGGATCCTGATAAATTCATCAGAGTTCATATTCTCAATAATGGATTTAAGTCCATTATGTCCCCCGTCTCCCCCTTTTTCACGTATTCGAATTTCTCCGAAGGGGAGGTAGATATCATCCACAACTATCATCAATTCTTTAAATTGATCACTGATCAGTTGTCTGACCGCTAACCCGCTATTGTTCATATAGGTTAGCGGTTTAATCAATGAATATGTTCTTTTTTTTGCGATCAGATAATTCTTTTCTTTACTAAAGTCGCATTTTAATTTACCGGCGATATAATCGAGCAATAAAAAGCCAATATTATGCCGGTTATTTTCATATTCCTGACCCGGATTACCTAAACCAACGATATATTTCATTCATTAGTTTCTTCTTGTTTCTCGCTAGAACGAGGAGCGTGAACAGATACAATTGCAAGATCTGCAGGTTCAGTAATTTTTACATTGTCAATCTTAACGTCTTTACAATAAACAGTCTGTCCAATTTTTAAACTGGTGATATCCATCGGGAAATCTTCCGGAATAAATTTTGGCAGACAATGTGCATGTAATTTACGTTTTGTGATTTCCAGGATACCACCTTCTTTTAAAGAAGTTGGAGTTCCGCTGAATTTGATAGGAATTTCGATTGAAATTTCTTTTCCTGGATGCAACTCAAGAAAATCTACATGAATGACTTCTCTGGTGAGTGGGTGAATTTGTTTTTCTTTTACAACAGTATGGACTTCTTTTCCGTCAATATTAAAATTAAATATTGCGATTTCGCCAATGGATTTTTTATACTGTTTTTTAAATTCATTGGCAGGAACAGTCACATTCGTTCCTTCTTTTCCTTCAGCATAGATTACAGCCGGAATAAAACCTGTTTTTCTTAAATTGTTAAGATCAGATTTTTTACCAAGCGTTCTTTTTTCAGCTGTGAGATTAAGTATCATTTTTCCTCCGTGGTGTGATCATCTAAAAAGAATACTAATGGATTCTTCCAAGTGTATTTTTTTAATTGCAGTTGCTAATAATTCTGCAATTGAAAGTTGAATAATTTTTTTACTGTTTTTCTTTTGCTCATTTAACGGAATAGTATTCGTGATGAATAGCTTTTCAATAGGAGATTGTTCCAGTTTATCGACAGCGGTTCCTGATAATACCCCATGAACACATGCTGCATAAACTTTTTCAGCCCCTAATTCAGCCAGTTTATTAGCTATTTTTATCAGGCTTCCACCTGTATCGATTATGTCATCGAATAAAATAGCAACTTTACCTTTTACATCACCGATCACATTCAGAACTTCTGCATTATTGTCATTTCCAGTTCTTCTCTTATCTCCGATTGCCAGAGAACAGTTTAATCTCTTAGCAAGAGATCTGGCACGATTTGCACCTCCTGAATCAGGTGATACTACGACCAGATTATCTTCATCAACTCCCATTGATTTAAAGTATCTTGCAAAAATTGGAATTGAATACAGATGATCCACCGGTATATTAAAGAATCCCTGTATCTGATCAGCATGCAAATCAACAGTTATCACACGATCAGCACCAGCAACAGTGATCAGATCTGCAACTAATTTTGCAGTAATTGGTACTCTTGGCTGGTCTTTTTTATCTGAACGAGCATAACCATAATAAGGGATAACGACGCTGATACGTTGAGCTGAAGCTCTTTTCAATGCATCTATCATAATGAGTAATTCCATCATATTATCATTTACAGGATAACATGTGGATTGAATAATAAATGCATCAGCCCCGCGTACATTGTCATTAATCTTTACAAATGTGTCATCATTTGAGAATTTAAAGACTTCTGCATCTCCTAAAGGAATACCGGCAAAGGTTGCGACTTCCTTTGCCAGTTCCGGATTTGCATTTCCGGTAAAAAGTTTTAGTTTTGAAAACATTGTTATTCTTAACCTATTCTTGAGGTTGTTCTGCTATTGTTTCATTATATTTTTGCAGAATCAGTTGTTCAATATGATTTCTGGTATCGGTATTTAAAGGGTGAGCGATATCTTTATATTCGCCAGTTTTGCTCTTTTGGCTTGGCATTGCAACGAATAAACCATTTTTTCCGTTGATGACTTTAATGTTTTTGATGATAAAAGCATCGTCAATTACGATATTGGCAAAAGCCTTTAATTGTTCTGAGTTTCTTGGGAATACTTTTACGTCTGTGATGTTCATTCTTCCAGTCTCCTTCTTGTTGTGGTTATATAGCTCCAATACCCTTTATTCTTAAACCAGGCTTGGGCATTCTTACATTTAATTGGATCATCAAAAAATCCTATCACGGTAGATCCACTACCAGACATAATCGTATTGACTGCATTTAGTGAATACATTTGATTTTTGATTTCCTGTATGATTGGGTAAAGTGGAATAATCCCCTCTTCCAGTTTATTATAACAATAGACCGGATTTGATGTTTTTAACAAATCTATCCAGTTATTGTTTTCTTTTTTAAGTGTAACAGCCTGATATGCAGTTTTGCTTGAAATTGGGATATTAGGGTTAACCAACAAAATATTATCAATTCCAATAAAGTTACATTTTTCAAGCAATTCACCTCTGTTACGACCTATAGCAGTTCCACCGGTTAGAAAATAATTAATATCACTTCCAAATTGGGACGCGATTTCATGCATTGTCTCATCATTTAAATTTAAGTCCCAAATGACAGACAATGCCTTCAGAGTTGTTGCAGCATTACTGCTACCTCCGCCTAGTCCGGCAGCTACAGGTATCATTTTGTCTAGTTCTACGATAACACCTTTTTTTACACTAAATCTGTTCTGTAAATAGAACGCTATCTTAAAAATCAGATTGTCACTGTTATTAAGACTCTCCATATTAGACACAATTTTTATTTCCTGCTTATTTGTCAAAAAAAATTTTAACTTATCATGCAATTCAACTTCAGAGAAGAGGGTAAGTATCTCATGATACCCATTAGGAAGTTTTGACAAAACATCCAGAAACAAATTAATTTTTGCGTAAGAATCGAGAGAATAGTCCATTTTTCTTTTTCTTTGAAGATTCACCATAATAATAATAGTAATAATAATAATAGTAGCTGTAGCCACGGTAGTATTTCTCATGGACAATACCGTTCACTACAATACCGGATATGTTGATATTAATGTTTTCGAGCATTGATTTTGTTCTTTGTACAACTGCTTTTTCAGTATTATTCACACGAATCACTAAAATCAGCATATCGACTTTCTTCGCCATAATCATCGAGTCAGTCACCGCAATAACTGGAGGCATATCAAACAAAACAAAATCAAAGCGTTCTTTTAATTCCTTAATCATCTGATCAGTTCTATTTGAGGCTATCAATTCTGAAGGGTTTGGGGGAATAGCACCTGAAGTAATAATACTCAGATTTTCAACAGCAGACGATTTAATAACAGAATCTATTGAGACAGAATCATCACTCAAATAATCAGAAGCACCATTATTTCTATCCAATTCAAACACGTTATGAACCATTGGACGTCTCAAGTCGAAATCCACCAGACATACTTTAGATTTCATTTGTGCGATAGTAATCGCCAGATTGGCCAATGTAGTTGATTTACCTTCTCTGGCACCGGAACTGGTAATCACCATTGATAAAGGGCCTGGTTTTTTCTTTGCCATAACATTTGTACGTAATGTACGATACGCTTCGGCAACAGGTGATTTAGGCGCATAGTGAGAAATCAGACGGGCAGAAATTTTCGTTTTTTCATCTTTCATCAAGACAAGTTCTTCGCCTGATTTTTCACTGATTTCCTGACCTTCTTCTGTATCAGATGTACTCATGTATGGGATTGTTCCAAACACAGGCACTTTTACGAAACGTTCCACATCATCAAGGGTTCTGATTTTTGTATCCATAGAATTAAGTGCCATAGCTGCACCAATTCCAAGACCTAAACCAATCACAAATCCAATGAGTATATTCATTTTCTTTTTGGGTTTTATCGGATCTTTTGGCATCACAGCACGTTCAATCACACGAACATTACCCATTTTAGCCTGTTCTGCTACTTTTGCATCTTCATACTTTTCAGTTAATAAGGCATGGATTTTTTCATCTATCTGATAATTTCTTTCAAGTCTTGCCAATTCTAATTCAGCATCCGGAAGATTACTCATTTTTTTATTGTAATCATCAACAATTGTCTGATAACTATTTACTTTAGCCTGGGCAATATTTAAGTTTATATCAGCTTCAGCAATTCTAGTTGTCAGTTGATTTCTGTAACCCATAACATCAGAAGAACCGGTACGGATATTAAGTGCTTTTTGTAATTCTTCATTCAGTCTGTTTTTTGCATTATCCAAAGCCATATTGAGTTTTACTATTTCAGGATGATCTTCTGGATAATTATTGTTGTTCATCAAAGTCATGATCTTTGTTTTATTTCTGACCAGGTCATCTCGTAATTTATCAATATACGCTGTAGAAATAGCCATGCTCACATTTGATAATAAGGTATCCTGCTTGACTAATTCATCTACTAAATGATTTCTGTTCTTCTGAGAAACTTCTAGTTCAGCCTGAGATTCTTGTAATTTTGCGCTGGCATCAGCAGATTTCTCAATTAATTTTTTGGTTTCTTCGGAAAGCATAAATGTTCCAGATTCAACCTTATAATTTCTAAGTTCTTCTTCTGAGTTTTGAAGTCTTCTGGAAATAGCGTCCAGCTGTGTTTCTAAAAACTCACGGATATTGGTAAATTCAGTACGGGCTGTCTGAGTTGTCTGTTGAACAAGCGCATCAGCCAGTGAGTTGACGATTATCATCGCTTCTGAGGGACTTGTTGATTCGTAAGAAAGCGTTAAGATATCTGTTTCACGCTTTGATTCAACTTTTACAGACTTTATAATTGCATCGACAGGATCATAATTTTCACCCTCTTCAACTCTTTTCATAATAGGGAAAAGATCATAATCCGGGTATTTTTGCATTAACTGAAAACCAAGCGTTACCACAGGACGGCTTTTAAGAATTTCAATATTGTTATTGATTGAAGATTTTCCTAAACCCTGTGAAAACATCATCAGATCCATACCAGCACTTTTTTCTTCAAGCAGTACTTTTGCACTGGCCTGATAAATTTTTGGAGCTGTAAATGTATAGATAACGGTTATTGTCATTACAAAAGCAAATATGCCAATAATTAAACTGCTATACTGGAATATGATTCTCACATAATCCATTAAAGAGACTTCTTGTTCTTGTAAATGTTCCTGATCATTTAAAAAATTGTTATCCATAAGCCCTCATTACTTCGTAATATTTTTAATGGTGGTATAAACACCCAGTGTAATTGCTACTTTTGACATAAATTCTGCAACTTTTGAAAATGCATAGAATGATGTCCCAGAGATAATAATAGTATCTCCAGGTTTTAAAATCGGTAATTCTACCTTTTCGTTTTCTTTTTCAATATATTTTTTCATATCAACCCAGACAATTTCTTTTGATCCGGTAGTAAAATCTTGTCTGACAATTCTGATTGTTTTTAATTTAGCATTCTCAGTCGGTCCACCTGCTAATGACATCAGTGTAATTAAATCTGTATCATCAGGAACAATATATAATCCAGGTTTTGAGACCTGTCCCCAAATATATACATAAATTTTTAATTGGTCTTGTTCATTCATCGTGCCTGAATAACTGTAGGCAGACGAGCCTGATAAACCTCCACTCAATCCTGCTGACTGAGCAAAACAAAGTGCGAACACACTTAGTAGTACGAAAGTGAAAATAGTTTTTTTCACAAATCCTCCTCTGGCTGATAATGGCATTCTTTATTTATTAATCTTTTAGTCAAGTGATATTTACTCAATGACGAATTTCCTTTCTGAAGATTCAGATCCGCTATAAAACAATGTTCCTCCGTCAATGCGGTCTCTAAAGGCATCAACCCTCCAGTAATAGGTTCCTGAAGGCAATGAATTTTCTCCATTATAATTTAATTCAATAATATTTTCTTCTAGAGCAACATCAAGGTCTCTATGCCACACATACTGCTGATATGAGTCGAAAATAATAAGCCTGAATTTCTCAACATCTCTTAATTTATACCAGCTGAAAGTAATGTTGGAGTTCATCAGCTGAGCATTATCCTGAGGATAAATGAGAGAAGCCTTTTCAATCAGGCGGTAAGAGACAGTATCAGATGTCGTCTTATTACCTGCATGATCTACTGCCTGAATATAATAATGCCACATGGTTTCCAATGCAGGTAAATCACCAATGTTACTCAGTTCGTCTTCATATTCTTCATTATTAGGAGCTATTGAATCAATTTTGACAGGCTGATACCCTAATGCAAACCTGAAAATTCTTATTAATTTTAAGTCTTTATCTAACATATGGTCCCAATGAATTCTGATTTTATTACCAGTTGGGACTGCATCAATCCCATTATTCTGATCATTAACAAAAATGCTGTCTGTTAATGTAGGGACAGCCACCCAACCATCTCCTGTATCACCAATATGACTAAAAATGTTTGGTTTTGAAGGAGGGGTTTTATCGATTCCAACAGCCTCTTCTCCAGAACAACCGGTCATAATTACAAGTAGTCCCAATAGAATGATAATCATAAACTTATACATTATTCCTCCTACATTTTAAATGTAACGCCTATGCGGTTAGTATTCCCAAGATTATTGGTAATAAAAGCATAATCAATTTTAAATCTTGAGATAGCAACTCCAACCCCTGCAGAGAAATTCTGATCATAAAAGCCCATTCTAAACTGTGTTTTCTCTCTGTAATCTACTTCCATACCAAAATGGTTTGTTTTATCATAGACAAAGTCTTTATCATAAGTGACAGTTACATTACTTTGATATTTTTTTACAGGCTGTTTGTACGCCAAACCAAATTTTGTATTAAACAAGACTTCATCCTGATGTCGGGATTGAGTATCCCATGTGATATTTGTACCGGAAATATCCTGTAAATTGACACCAGTCGCAATTTCTCCCATCCATTCCTGATCAACCAGCATACCTAAATTGGTTTTGAATAAAAAGCTGGCATCAAAACCTGTCCCATCACCTGTATATTCAAGCATCTGTCGTTTGATATACTTAAAATTTACCCCAAGATAATAGTCGATTGGCAGTACAAACAAAAACCAGCCTAAATCTGCATCCTGATGAATATGCTTTGCAAAAGCAAATAAAAACATATCATCAGTACTTTTAAACTTACCGTCAGGAACTGCTGTTAACTGGAATTCTGCAAATGCAGCTCTTTGGTCAATATTAGTACCAATCAAATGATTCTCATTATATATTGGAATATCATCTATTGTTAATCTTGTCCAGTTTGCACCAATCGTTACGCCATTTGGAAGAGGATGACAATAGGAGAAATTATCGTATGCAGCTAAGCCGTCATAAAGAAAGGCTCTCATCAAAGAGGCTTCATTCTTTCTAATTTGAGCGATACCCGAAGCATTCCAATACATTGCTGTACCTTCATCGGCTATTGCAGTGTATGCCCCACCCATACTTAACGATTTTATCCCTGCTCCGATACTCATAAAATCCCCTGCGTAACGCCCTGCATAAAGCTGTCCAATGAGCAAAGTAACACATAATACTAATAATTTATTCTTCATTATTACCTCTAAACCTCTTACCGGATTATCGCCAGTTTTCCATTTTTAATAATTTCCTTACTTCCTTTTTTGGCAATCACTTTATAAAAATATACACCGTTTGCTAAAGCGACTCCTGTATCATCAGTACAATCCCAGGCATATACCGTTCGTGGGTACTCATGATAACCTACTGCTGTAGGTAAATTTCTAAATGTTTTAACCAGTCTTCCACTAACAGTAAACACTTTTATCTTTACTTCATCGGCATCATCAGTCAATGAATAAGTAAAGCGGGTTCTGTTTGCATTCACCGGATCAATCGTTTTAGAACGAACTGGGTTTGGATAGTTTGCCACTTTTATCAAATCAAATTCATCATTGACTTTAAAACTAAACTGTCTGACTTCATTCAGTCCGTTTACATCTGTACATGATACAGAAATAGTATAATCACCCTTTGGAAGATTAAGTTTATACTTCATTGGCAACTGGTTTATGTGACCAGGAATTGCAGAAATAGCAAAATCCTTTTCATCAATAACTTCTCCATTGATAAACATTGTAATCTTATTATCGAAAAGATCAATACCATTAGCATCGTTGAACATAAAAGAGAGCATCCCTTTACCCGAAATGTAACCACCAAAGGTAAATTCTTGACCTTCTACATTAACATCGATAACAGGCTTTTTGGTATCCATATTTCTAAACAAAGCATACACGCCTGTTCTGGAGACTTCAGCCTCTACAATATTCTGACTTGCATTAGTAAAGCTAGGTTGTAAAATCCATTTTTCATAATCTGCTTGCCAGCGATAAACTGCAAACAAGTTCTGAGTTTCATAATATGCATTTAGTGTATCTGAAGGATTATAATGAAAGCGAAGAACTGCTTTTTTATTATTATTGAAAACTTGAAGTGAATCAGTTACATTCTCATTAAAGCACTCCAGATAGTAAGCATTTTCATACTGATAATCCAGCAATCTGACAGGATAAATATCAGGCTGAATATATGCCGTTTCAGCAGTCACCTTTGAAAAATTAAAATAGACATCCTGATAATAAAGATTGGCAGGAATTGTAACTAATGAATTTTGATCTAAAGAGCCAATCGATTTTGTATTCAATCCAGCTTTAAACAAATTCAGTTCTTTCGTCAGATTTTTAAAATTGTTTCGACTCTCAACTTCAATAAAATCAGCATTATTTTCATTGATATATACCTGAAACTTTATAACTCCACTTAGTTCAGGTAATTCGATGTAGTCCCACCTCTTTTCCATGGAAGCTAAAGGTAAAAATTCATTTTCTTTGAGTAGTGTTTTACTGTTATCACTGTTAATCTGATATAGTCTGATATGCGTATTCAAACTTCCAGAATTACCCACATTCTGACTAAAAACTCTCATTACAGGCAAATTGTTTCTGGAAAACACTTCTAAATAATTGATCGCGATATCTGAACCGTTAATAGTAAAGTCATCATATTTTGAATTAGTATAATATACTTGACCATTAGTTTTGGTCACTTTAAAGTAAAATTGAACCATACCGGTTACTTTTAAATTACTGAGTTTTTTATCCAGACTCCAATAATCAGTTGAGCTGTTATAGCTCAGTTTTAAAGATTTCATGATATCCATAACAGGATCAATATATATTGAATCTTGATCAGGAATGCCTTTTGAATCACTATAAAAATAAGAAGGGTCTATCATCATAAAAACACTTTGAATATTCGGATAATCAATAAATCTGACGTTCACCTGGATGGAATCAAGCGTTGTTGGTTGTGCAGGAATCGTATTGACAACGTGAGTAATCTGATTTCCGACGGCATAAGGGACAGAATTAATGATTTCTCTGCTGGTAGAATTAGCCAGATATTTGATCTGCCCACCCATTGGATTTGGTGAATTTTGTGGAATCACATATTCAAAATCGAGCTTGTTGTTTATAACTGGTAAGTCATACGGAATATTTTTAGGCATTTCCATGTTATCTAATATCATAATTCTGGCACTGTAAACATCATTATCAAAATGACCTGTTATCTTTAATGTATCTCCCGGGCTGGCATGATACTGATTTCCAACAACGGATATGTTATTAAACTCCTCTGGTCTTGATAATGGAATCATAGGGTCACCAATTAGCACACAAGCCTGTGATAAAGCCAAACCGGCAAAGCTCTCCCCATAACGTCCATAAAAAGCAGCTTTGGTATAGGTTGTGACATCACCGATATTGTCAAAATTCTTTTGAAAATATCCCTGAGATAACAAATGTCCAAATGGTTCATCTTCATACAGATAACCTAATCCGGAAAACCCAAGATGCCCAATTGCACCTTTCGCTGGTTCTGCTACGAAAACTTCTCCAATCGAAGCTAAGCCCTGAGTATCAAATGCAGAAGCGAAACATGCCAGACTACTCACAAAAGGATAAGAGGTATTACTTAAAGTCTTAATATCATTGGCATTGAGTAAGTTATAGTCTGACCAGATACGACCACCCCCGTGCCCCATAAACTGGAGGAATGTGGTTCCATCATTAATCTTGTCTTTCAGCTGAAATGTACTACCCGTATAGACAATACGATCACCTTTTGCAGCGGTATACACTCTCTGAGTATGGTATTTCTTAGGAATACTTTGTCTTCTGATACTTTCTGATTGTTGAGCAAATATGTCTGTGGCATCATCAATCTTTCCTCCAGAAGTTAAAGTCACTTTTGAACGCCATTTTTGCTCATGATTTGGATTCTCTAAATAATTCAAAGTTTTTTGGGCAATCGGTAATATCTGAGATTTATTATAGACACTGATTCTGGAAATATTAATATCCGCCACAGGATCTTCGCCTACTATGCAGGCATACCAGTTATCGCTGGCTGTTGCACCATGCTTAAATGTCCAGAAATTCTTTATGGGTATGATATCATATTTGTAGATATCCAGTTCATTTCTTTTATCAAAAATCCCATCTCCTAAAAGTAAGACATTTGATAATTTTGGCTCCTGCCAATTGTTATAAGCATATTTTAAAAAGTCCTGAATTGCCTGAGGACTTTTTACTGAGCCATTAAACTCGTCATAAATATCCTGAACATCCACCACTTTTACCTGATAGTTTCTGGCTTCCCAGGTTTGCTTTAGTAATAAAGTACCTTCATCATCCATAAACTTTCTGGCAGTTATAATCACATAATCGGCCCGGTTATCTTGATTTTTTAAATCTGAAGGAATATTAGCCCGTACAGCAAAAGGTTTTTTCTTTTTATTTTCAGTACAGATATAATATTCAACGCCTTCTGAATATACCTGGTCCTGAAATACCACTGAATAAGGAGCAAGTCCATCTTCAGTAAAGGGTTTTACCGTAAAATGATTAAAAACACTGGATCCTAACTTATACAAGGAGATATCTTCTCTGTTAAAATTAAAAATTTCAAATTGATATAAACCCAGTGGTCTGTTGGATGGTTTTGTAAATTTTAACTCATTACGATTTGTTTTATACTCACGCCAGTAAGTAATATCAAAATAGTCTAAAAATATCTGCTCAAAATAGCCTGAAGGGCCATCACCAGGCATATCTATATAAAGATGATTTTCTCCATGTACCAAATAACTATTGGCAGTATTATTCTCATTTTCAAAAATACATTCATTTTGTTTTGACCACCATTTATTATTGATTAAGGCTGAGTTTACGCGTACAATCGCATGATGATCAGGGTTATTATTGGGATACTCTTTATATGAAGATCCAAATAAACCGACTTTCGCTTTAAAATATTTGGTATTAGCATTGAGCGGGTATTCCAGTTCAAATGGTGTAATGTTCAAATCTGGAGCAGTTATGGATTTCCAGAATAACACGTCTTCCCGATCATAACGTAAGGCTTGTCCCTGATAATACTTCTGAGATATCTGATAACCTAAACGATCTGCAAACATCTGTTTTTCAAAATGAATGGTTTGTTCATAACTATCAGGTGCGATAAACTGTGAAGGATTTACTACCTGAAGACCACCATTTTCTACAGCCATTCGAGTCCCCATTCCCTCAACTAATTTTAAGGTATAGATATTTTCTAAACTGTTATTATCATAATAGCAGGTCTCTCCTTTATTATGATAAGCATAAAACTCAAAGTAATCACCCGTATTAAAATGTCCATCATTTTCTCCAACAAAATGAATTGGGACAGGACCGTTCTTATCATACAATTCAAGATGTCTAGGATCAATTCCGCTCAAACTGTATGCCAGTTGTATCTTTAATGAATCTTTTAAAACCTGCAATGAATCCGCTAAGTCAGAGTAACTCACTTTATACAAACCTTCTTCTTTAATCACAAAATGAATTTCAGATACCTGAGTCAGACTCTTGGGAGCTTTATATTTTTCTTTGGATTTTTCTCTCTCTTTTTTCCAGTTTTTTGCATACTGCCAGTTTATTGTTAAATTTTCTCCTGCTTTATCACTTGTTTGAGAATAGTTGCGACCTGAAGACTTTTGTTTTGAACCATTTACAGTAATCTTTATTCTGGCTTTCTTTATCAATTGTAACTTTTGCTTTACGGGATTGATTCTAATGGGATTGAAATGAAACGCCCGGATACGACTGTCTCCAATAAAATATGAATCTGATTTTGATAACTGCATTTGAGGATACCACTGATCTAAAGAATAAACAGGATCAATATAATTTTCATAATCCAAGCTTTGTTCAGAATGATTATAATTCATTTTGAGTGCAGGTTCGATTAAAATCTGTTCTAAATATATTTCTTTTTTACTTAAAAATTCTATTTGAAAATCACCATCAACAGGCAAACCAATCTGTTCTGAAAACCAGGGAATAACAGGTTTCCCTTCCTCTGCTCGAATCAAAGCATTATCCATCCTGATCGACTTGTAGGTGTGTTGATTCTGATTTACTTCATTTATCTGATAAGCGGGTAATGTAAAATCTAAAATAATCTCATTTTCATTCATCTGTACAACCTTGAATGGGCTGTCAGCATTTAACACATGAAAAAATAGCAATAAAACAATGCTTAGCATTATATAACGATTCATCTTCCGTCCCTTATTCCTTTATATTCATATTGCATACTTTTGGCTTGCAATTTCATTATTAATTCTGTTTGATTGTGCATCAAACAGTCTATCTGTTCACATTTATTTCTTTTCAAGCCCTTTTTGTCCTATATCTTTACGATAATATCGGTTTGAAAAAGAGACACATGCTGTCATCTGATAAGCCGTATCAATTGCCAGTTTTAGGGTATCAGCCAGAGCAGTAGCACACAATACACGACCACCATTGTTTACCAGATAATCGCCTGACTGTTTAACACCGGCATAAAATATCTGACCCTGATAATTCTTAATCGTCTGATTGATTGTAATAGGATTTCCCTTTTCAAATGATTCAGGATAGCCTAAAGATGCAGAGACCACTGTTACAGCATATTGATTGATAAATTCAAGTTCAATCTGATCAATTTGTTTTTGGATGATCGCTTCACAAAGCAGAGCAAAGTCTGTTTTCATTAATGGCAGAATCACTTCTGTTTCAGGGTCACCCAAGCGGCAGTTAAACTCGATGACATTGATTTCATCTTTATCAATCATCAATCCGGCAAACAATACCCCTTTAAACGGAGTACCTTCGGCTTTCATACCATCAAGAACAGGCTTAAAAATTTCTCTGTCAACCTTCTCTTTTAAATGAGAAAACTTATCAACCGGTGCAAATGCGCCCATTCCACCTGTATTAGGACCTTTGTCACCATCATAAATGGCTTTATGATCCTGAGCAAAAATGGTACTCACAAAATATTGTCCATCTGAAAATGCAAAAATGGAGGCTTCTTCCCCTTTTAAAAAGGTTTCTATAATCACCTGATTGCCGGCTGAACCAAACTTCTTATCTAAGAATATCAGCTTTAATGCGGATTCAGCTTCTGGTAAATCATTAGCAATCATCACACCTTTACCAGCAGCTAAACCATCGGCTTTTATAACAACAGGGTAATGTGCATTATTCAGATATCCCAAAGCTTCTTTGTGTGCTGTAAAGACTTGATAATCAGCTGTGGGAACATGATACTTTTTCATAATAAACTTGGAAAAAACTTTAGAGCTCTCAATCATAGCCGCCTTCTGAGAGGGACCTACAACCGGAATACCTGCATTTTCTAGTTCATCTGCTATACCATCAGATAATGCCTGCTCATTTCCTACAAATACATAATCAATTTTTTTTTCTTTTATCTGTTCAATCAGTTCTGCAAAAGGTTTGTCCTTATCAGTCACTTCTGTGCTGAAACATTCAAATTCCTTTTTGATTCCATCATTACCAGGACTGACATAAATTTTACCAATTCCTTTGCTTCGTTTGAAAGCGTCTGCTATCGCATGTTCACGAGCTCCACTTCCAATTATCAAAACATTTTTCATTAATTCTCCAAACATTTTATCATCTGGTAAAACACAAACTCGGCTGTCTTAAACCGTATTGAGTCTCTGTTACCAAGAAATCTCATCTTAAAAATCTCTGCAATTTCAGCATAAGCAATACCAATATAGACCAGACCGACCGGTTTCTCATCAGGCAAATCGCTTCCGCCATCTGGTCCGGCAATTCCTGTAACAGAAACCCTAAAATCACTGTTAAAGCTCTTTTTCAACCCATCCATCATGGCTCTGGCACACGATTCACTAACTGCACCATCCTGTTCTATAATCTCATGAGGAACATATAGCAATCGTTCTTTTATCTCATTGCTGTAACTAATAATCCCTCCCTGCAAATAAGCAGAAGATCCTGGCATATCAGTCAGCAGTTTCTGTATCATACCGCCGGTACAGCTCTCTGCACAAGCAATTGTTTTTTGTTTTGTAATCAGAAGTTCATGAAGTTTCTGGGCTACATTTGCATAATTTTCACCCCAAATATAAGGCTTTAAAAGTGCTTTAATTTCATCATAAGCTTTCTGACATGCTTTTTTTTCAGATCCATATACTCTGATATCAACGCGACCAGTTTGTGGTAACCATGCAATATGAACATTATCTGGAATCGTCAACACTTCCATGAGTTCAGCAATCGCAGATTCACTAATCCCATAGGTATTAATTGTCTGTAAAAACCACTCTTTATTTGAACAGGCTTTTGCAAGAATAGGTTTGATTCTTTCAGTAAAGAGATGCTTCATTTCAATAGGTACACCCGGCATTGCAAAAAGCATCATGTTTTTCTCATGATAAAATAGACCTGGAGCAGTTCCCATATCATTCTGAAGGATAGTAAAATCTTTTGGAACTAAAGCCTGGTTTTTATTGATTTCAGGCACAGGCACTTTCCTAAAAGCAAACATATCCTGTATTTTTAGCCATATTTTTTCATCAAAAATCAGCTCTTTACCAAAGTACTCTGCAATCACCTTTTTACTGATATCATCCTTAGTTGGTCCTAAACCCCCAGTAAAAATAATCAGAGAATAAGCAGGTATCAGCTGTTCCAGTACTTCTTTGATAGAATCACTGTCATCAGGGATAATCAGTGCTTTTGAGACTTCCAGTCCCATACTGGCAAGCTCATTTCCCAACCAGCTTAAATTTGTGTTTACCGTTCGTCCCAGTAATAATTCATTACCGATATTGACGATCGCAATTGACTCTTTTATGTTTACTTTCTCCAAAATATTCTTCCTTCAACTTCCATTTTTACTGTCTTTTATTTTTTGTCAATGACTTTATAACACAATTATCGTTTTTGAGGAACATGCTTTTTTTTCTTGTTTTTCTTGTATCATTTATAAGTTCATTGTGAATGAAAGGGGATGTCTTTTCTCCTTGCGTTTTCCATAAGTAGTTTCATCTAAAAAACTGAATAATCTGATCAAGCATTTATATTAGAATATTCTCGTTTCAGTTGAGTATAAAACAGATATTCTACGAGATATTCTCTTATTATATTCATATCTATCCTGTAGAAAAGCTCAATAAAACCACTCATTTTCTTTCTAAAATTGCCTTACGAATCGATTCTGGGAAATAGAAACAGAATAGGAGTTGAAGAAGTGTTGAATAGGAATGAAGGAAGAAAATAGACTTATCGGTACAGCATTTTTTGGAGTACGCTTTTGAAAACTGCTTGTAAAAACCTTCAAACGAGTGAGCTGAGAATGTGAATGAGATCCTCCATCGTTATGAAAGTATTATACTTGCATACTTTACCTTAGATCTACATCGTTGGTTTTGAGTTATGTATAAATTTCTGAATAAGTAGTTCTTAACTCGCTCTCCGCTCCGCTGTTTAGCAATTCTCGTCACTAATAGAAAAAGGCTGACCTGTATCAACAGATCAGCCTTAATAAGAGCAATCCGCATCCGAAAGCAAAAACGGCCGGTTAGCACCAGCCGTTTTTTAAAATCTATTGATCAAATAGAGATCAGGTTTCGATTACTTCCACATTTGCACGAGGTAAGATCAGTTTCTTTCCGTTTTCAAGTTGAGCTTCAAGGATACGAACCTTTGTCTCTGATTCTACTGTATGCAATTCTTCTGGCAGTCTGGTAACTGTACCAATTTCACCAAAGTTTGGTTGGCGAATAATACGGATGATAGTACCTGGTTCCAAAGTTGGCATTTCAGCTTCCTGAGCAATCAGTTCTTCTTCTTTGAATTCAATAGGGATAATCACTTCAGGGCGAATCACACCGGCACGGATCTGGGTTTTACCATGCATAGATGTTTTTTTACCTTCAAAGCGTTTAAGTAGTGCAAAGGTTTTGTCAGCCATCTTGATTTTACCAAAGCCTTCGGTAATCAGAATGGAAACACCTAAGTGTTCATGACCGGTAATCGCTACACCAATATCATAACCTAAAAGTGCTTTAATATCCTGATCGTCAATACCGCCACAGATAATACCATTAACACCCACTTCAATCGCTTTTTTTATGGCTTTTAAACTAACCATTGAGCCGCCCACGATACATTTTCCTTTGCAGGAAGCGTCGATCATAGTATCGGTTAATTCTTCATTACCATCTTTAACCAGTATTTTCAGTTCACCGGTTACTTCACCGCTGATACCAAAAATACCCTGAATATAAGCAGATTTGTTTTCGATGACAACCCCTTCTTCAGGAATCACATCAACAACAACACCATCAATAAAGGCTTTAATCTGAACAGGGATTCTGGGTTCGCGTAAAAGAATCTGACCAGTATGGTGAGAAATACTTTCCACTTCGCCATCAATCGGAGAAACAATTTTGGTTTTGAAAAGACCGGTTCCAAAGAAACCATTATTTTCAGCCAGGATGTCTCCTTTTTTAAGAATCTGACCCGGTTTTACTTTTAAGTATTCCATCACCAGATTGGCTGAGACACCTAATTTGTTAGCCAGGTTCATTGGTAAAACATTACCAGGCAAATGGGTTTCAGCTACTAAGTCTTCAGCTTTTACCTTATCGCCTTTTTTAACCAGTACGGTGCCTTTTAAAGGCAATATTCTTTGTTTCTTTAAAACAATACTATCAGTTACACTTAATCCGGGTGAATATGCTTGAGCCATTTTTTCCTCCTATGATAAAATATGTTCAGGGTAAGCTTTGAGTTCTTTCATCCATTTTTTGAGTAATGGGATGCGAGAATTATCAGATGGGAGAACAAATGGTCTTCTACCACGGGTATCAAGAACAATACCAACGACACCGCCAGGTAATTCTACTTCGCGTGTTTCGTTTTTGCCTGCACCCAGATCAAGACCTTTACCTGGTTTTAGAATCGCTTTCGCTTTCTGACCAAGACCGCAAGGTAACAATCTCATTTCACCAAAACGGATGTCTTCTTTGAAAACAGTACCATCAGGTAAATGAATTTCAGCACTCAGAGCAACCGCATCCGGTTTTATTTTACCAACCGGAGCCACACATGAACCTAACATAATCATACAGTCTTTATTAAACACTTCGGTAGCAGCAGTCGGATTGATTTCCGCCAGTACGCCTAAGTGAGGCATCATAAAGATAGAGTCCACAGCCAAACGGGTAATTCCTTCAGGCAGGAAAGCATCAATCAGCATCATCACTGTCTGATGTCTTCTTGGCGCATGAGAAAGCACGCCACCACTACCAACAAGCAGATCAAGTGTCATCATATTTACTATGGTTCCCCCAGAAGTAGTCTGTTCAAATGCCTGAGAGATATCGCGGGTTTGTTGCATACCCTTAAGAGAAACGGCAAATTCCTTGTGTTGGATAAATGCCAGTCTTAAAGCTTCCTTAGCGATCGCCTGTTCCAATACCAATTCTTCCAGCAGAGCAGGAATAGTAGTTGGACGAATCATTTTATTCTTGATCATATTTCTAAGATCAGATTCATTAATATCAAAAGGAACCCAACGAAGAATGTTTGGAAGCGTTGCAGATGCCAATACATTGGAAATACTGTAACTCATACCCAAATTGGCAGATACGGTTCTGTTGAAAATATATTCATCTGTAAAAACAGAGAATACGTCAGTGGTAGCACCACCAATATCCACACCCAATACTTCAATCTGTTCTTCCTGAGCAATGGTTTTCATAATGTTACCCACAGCAGCAGGGGTTGGCATGATTGGAATATTCTGTAATTTTCCATTCAACGGACCACGAGTCCATTCCATCAGTTTATGATAACCAGGCGCTTGTTGCATCACGTGTTCCATGAATAAATCATGAATCTTGTCACGAGCAGGTCCGAGGTTTTCATTTTCCAGCGTAGGACGGATATTATCACATAAGATTAATTCTACTTTATCTGCCAGTGTTTCTTTAATTGCATCGGTTGCAGTTTTATTTCCAGCATAAATAATTGGCAATTTGTATGATGAACCAAGACGTGGTTTTGGATCAGCTGCAGAAACTAATTCAGCCATTTCCACCACGTGCTTAATAGTACCGCCATCTACACCACCTGCCATCAGAATCATATCAGGTCTTAATTCACGGATACGTTCGATCTTTTCGTGATTGAGACGTTTGTCATTAGACGCTACTACGTCCATTACAATCGCACCTGCACCAAGCGCAGCACGTTCAGCAGATTCACCGGTCATGTTAGCAACCACACCGGTAACCATCATCTGTAAACCACCACCGGCAGAACTGGTTGATACATAAGCATCCACACCTTTGTCACCATTACGGGGAATAAGGATTTCTTTTTCGCCGTTTGGTCCGTCAAACAGGAAAGTAATGTTTTCATTTTTGTATTTCAATCTTGCAAGTTCTTCAAGTTCTTGCACAGCATTGACCACACCGCGGGTCACGTCATTAAGAGGTGCCTCCACAGTAGTAGGAGCTTCTCCACGTATCGTTTGTCTATAACCTTCGCCTTCAATATATTCTATTAAAATGGCTTTAGTTGTAGTACTTCCGCAGTCGGTTGCAATAATCCGATTTAGTCGTTCACTGCTCATACTTTTCCTCCATTTTTCTTATTTTTTTTAAAAATCTTTGTTATATTTTCTTTTACACGTTTCCATTTTCGTTGTCGTTTGAGTTTTGACTGTTTTCTTTCTTCAGCAAAATACTCAATATCGAGTTCATCAATACGTTTGAGCAAGAGATGGATATACTCGTCTTTTTCTATCATTGCAGCAAATTCTTCATATTCTTTTGGGTTAAAGATAATCTGAGCAAAAGGTGCTAAAAAATACATAATTTGAGACCCTAAAAAATTTAAAGGTCTTAACGACTCAATCGCCAGAATTGCTGGAGAAGCCATTCTTCTTTCCGCAATTGCTTTGGCTGACTTTTCGATCAGTTCTAATGCTCTTTCTCTGTTAATTTCTACAATCATAGTTTTCTTTCTTTAGTAGTTTATTCGGATGATGGATTTGATAAGGTAAATACTCTGCTTGACAGACAGATCACGAGCTGGTAACATATTGCCGTACTACAAGCATCTTGCTTGTAGCCTAATCTGCAAGCAGGATGCTTGCAGTACGGTTAATTATTTCGCATGCTGTTAGTTTGCATTACACAGTCTGGTGCTTACCAATATTGGCAAAAGCAAAAGTTAGAATATCGACCCGTTTCGCTTTTCTTTCTTTAAGAAGCTGAGCAATACTGTTAATCGTAGAGCCTGTTGTTACCACATCATCTACCAGTAAGATCTTTTTACCCTGTATATCCGCCTTTGTATAACATTTAAAGGCATGACTGACATTTGAAATTCTTTCCTGATGGCTTTTTAAAGTCTGAGTTTCAGTGTACCTGTTTCGGGTAACAATATTCAATTCAACAGACAGACCAAGACGTTTTGCAATTGCATTTGCAAAAAGTTCTGCCTGATTATAGCCTCTTTCTCGCTTCTTTACTGGATGTAAAGGAACAGGAATGACAAAATCATAATTTACGGGGACTTTCAAACCTCCTGTTTCAAGCATCAGTATTGCCATATATTCTGCAATATGAGTATATTCTTCATACTTCAGAAAATGAATACATTGCCTGACAGGTCCATCATACCGGAATATTGAATAAGCACGATCGAAATACTTCACGGGTATTTCCCATTCATCACGAATATGCGTCTTTAATAAGATCAGTTGTTTAAAACACGATTCACACAAATATGTCTCTGTAGGGCTGAGTCGGCTTTGACAGTTAATACAAGCCCTTGGGAATATCAAATCACATACGGTCTTTAAACCATTTTTCAATACTGGCAAAAAGGATTTGTCCATCCTGGCTACTGACCACGTTTTCGCTGGCACGTTCAGGGTGTGGCATCATACCCAATACGTTTCGTTTCAGGTTTACAATACCGGCAATATTATCAATTGCACCATTAGGATTAAATTTGTCATCAACATTTCCGTTTTCATCACAGTAACGGAATACAATCTGATCATTATCCTGAAGAGCCTTCAGTCCTTCCTGATCAATATAGTAATTACCTTCTTTATGTGCTATTGGAATATCTAAAGCTTGATTCTTTTCATAAAGATGTGTAAAAGGCGTATTGGTTGTTTGAACGGCAATGTATTGATGTTTACAAATAAAATGAAGATGCTTATTCATCATCAGAGCACCTGGTAATAATCCGCATTCTGTCAGAATCTGAAATCCATTACAAATACCGATTACCAGTCCGCCATTATCTGCAAATTTCTTCACTTCCTGCATAATGGGGGAAAACTTGGCAATCGCTCCGCATCTCAGATAATCACCATAAGAAAATCCACCGGGTACAATGATAATATCCGGATTTTTAAGAGATGTTTCCTTATGCCATACAAACTCGACTTCGTTCTCTCTGATCTTTGGAATCCAATAGCTGTCGTGATCACAGTTCGAACCCGGAAAGGTTAAAACATTAAATCTGACTTTTCTCATTTTACGCCTTCCAGCTGATAGGTCCAGACTTCCGTATTCGGATTTGCCAGCACTTTATCACAAATATTCACAATGTCAGCTTCCGCTTTCTCAAAATCATCTGTGTCCATGAGAATTTCAAAATATTTACTGACTCTGGTTTCATTAACATCCTTATAACCCAGTGTATGCAACGCATTGCTAATCACCTGTCCCTGAGGATCAAGTACACTTGGTTTAAGGGAAACAAATATCTTTGCTTTAAACATTTCTATTTATACCTTTCGATTTCATTTCGTTTATTCATTTTCATATGGATTAACTGACTTATCAAGTGCATAAAACCACTAAATATATATGCCCAAATGCTAACAATATACACATAAGAGAAATACTTCACCGATAAGGCTAATGCCACTAATACCACTGAAATCATGATATTTCTGGATCGGTTACAATGAGGACTTTTATTTACGGCAACATAAGGAACATGGCTTACCATCAAAAATGAAGTGAAGATTGTAACAAAGAGAAATAAGACATCTCCATTAAAAGTGGCAAAAACCTTATGTGTAAAAAGAATAAATGACGCAATGACCGCTGCACCTGCCGGAATGGGTAAACCTTGAAAATCTGACTTAACATTTGGATTTTTATTCCCCAGATTAAAACGCACCAGTCTAAAACCGCCACATAAAACATAGAATGCAAAAACACTCATCCCTAAAAGCCCAAAATTCTTCAAACAAATCTGCCATGCTAGAAAACCAGGCACAACACCAAAGGCAACAAAGTCAGCAAAAGAATCAGCCTCTGCTCCAAACTTTGATGTGGCACATAATAAACGAGCTGTTTTCCCATCCAAACCATCAAGCACAATCGAAAGCGTTACAAACCATGCAGCTCTAACAAACTCAGTCTGAGCAGTGAAATGCAAAGCTGCAAGTCCGGCAAACAAACTACTAATCGTAAAAAGATTAGGAACTATATATCTTAATTGTTTATTCATCATCACGTCCTGAATTACTATCACCAGAAGCATTTTTGGAGGTTGCCAATATCGAAACGCCTGCCTCTAGCTGATCATTTAATCTGGCACTTATCTCATAAGTATCAGGGATATTGATATATGCCATACATTTGCCTGGAGCAACGCCAATCAGCTGTCCCTGTAAATGAGGATTCTTCTCTGTAAAAATCTTTGACCAGACACCCTTCACCATAAAACAAGCTTGATCAGTCTTTTCAATTTCATTTATGAGATCAAGATTACTCATGGTTCTGATTTCTGAAGACTGAAACCAGTTTTTCAATATTATTAACTGAAATCCATCTTCAATCTTTTTTATTTCTAGTATCTTGCCATTTACCGGTGCCAGCAAATTAGACTCATTGATTTCAATATTTGGATGACTTAATCTGTACAACCACAAAATTATCAAATAGAGTGCCATTGCAACTGCTGAGATGTACTTTACAAAATCGACTCCAATAAACATTTTAACCGCAAAGTTGATAACAATCACAATGATTGGTATCGCCAGCATTTTATATTTTTCTTTTTGAATTCGGTTGATGAATTCTAGCGGATTATGATCCCTTCTCATTATGCCTCTATTAAACCGATACGTTGATAGATAAAATCAACATTTGTCAGATACCGTTTATAATCAAAGACTTCATCAATATCAGTCTTGCTAATGTATTTGATCACTTCTTCATCTTCCTCAACTAATGATTGAAATGAGACTTTTTCTTTCCAGCATTTCATTGCATTTCTCTGTATGATGGCATAAGAGTCTTCTCTGGAGCATCCCTTTTCAGCCAGTTTAAGCAGCAATACCTGAGAAAAAATCAGACCGTTGGTCAGTTTTAAATTTCTCTCAATATGTTCCGGATAAACGACAATATTATCAATCAGAGCAATCATCTTATGGAGCATATAGTGTAAAAGAATGGTTGAATCCGGCAGTATAATCCGCTCAACAGATGAGTGACTAATATCTCTTTCATGCCAAAGCGCATTATTTTCCATCGCTGCCATCGCATTGGAACGAAGCACTCTTGCTAATCCGCACATCTGCTCACTAGTTATTGGATTTTTCTTATGAGGCATTGCAGAAGAACCCTTCTGCCCTTTTGAGAAGCTTTCTTCCATTTCCAGTACTTCAGTTCTCTGACAATGACGAATCTCGGTTGCCATTTTTTCAATCGTGGAACCGATAATCGCAATTACAGAAAGATATTCTGAATGAATGTCTCTCTGAATTACCTGAGTGGAAATATTGACCGGTGTCAATTGCAAATGCTCGCAGGCAATTCTCTCAATCTCCGGTGAAATATGGGCATAATTACCCACTGCACCTGAAAATTGACCAACAGCTGCTTCTTTTAGCGCATTTTTCATACGTACAATATTTCTTTGCATCTCGTCATACCACAAGGCAAATTTTAATCCAAAACTGGTTGGTTCTGCATGAATTCCATGAGAACGGCCAATCGTCAGAGTATCTTTATATTCAAGTGCTCTTCTTTTCAGTACAACGCAAATTTCATCCAGTTGAGTAAGAATTAACTCTGCGGCCTGTTTCATTTGCAGAGCAAGCGCAGTATCCAACACATCTGAAGAGGTCATTCCGTAATGAATCCAACGGGAAGGTTCACCCACATATTCAGCCACATTGGTTAAAAAAGCAATTACATCATGCTTGGTTGTCAATTCTATTTCATCCACACGATCAGCATTAAAATCGGCTTTTTCAAGAATTACTTTTAAGTCATCATCAGGGATTATTCCCAGCTGATTCATGGCTTTACAGGCTGCTAATTCCACATCAAGCCAGCATTGGTATTTATTCTGTTGCGACCAAATATTTTTCATTTCCGGACGACTATATCGATCAATCATTTACATCCCTCTTATAATCAATTTATAATGATACACTTATATCATCTTAATTTTGTTACACTTATATTGTTATAGCTAATTTTGTCAATTTTAAAATTACAGATTTTCAGGTTAGCTAGCCAGACATTTATTTCGCTCAGATTTGAACCATAATCATAGCTGAATTCCAACCTGATTTTTATATCTTCAACAGTGATAAGTTTTAGTCGCATCTGATGATTAAACACAAAACGAATACCATCTTTTGTAAATTCATTATATTCTACAATATCTTGCAAATACAGATTCAGATCATCTACATCAGCCTCATTGAACCATTTGTAAATATCTCTGATTTCATCAGGTGCATTCATATCTAAAGACTGTTTTCCCCACATGGCATTTACCTGCATCGTAGAATCCATATAAACACTTATATTAGAAGCTCCCATTCCAAAAACACCTGAATCCAGCATATCAAAACGCACAGCTTCTCTACTTTTATTCAAAACAAAGTTCTTTCTGAATACAAACATCTTAAACTGCACTTCAGCAAGCCCTTCCATTTGAAAAGTCTGCCATCTTTTCAGTTCATCTCTAGCTAGAAGAAGTTTTTTAGGATGTTTAACTGCTAAACCAGCAGTTTTTGGCGTACAGGCAGTAAAAAACAGAGTGAACATAATGAAAAGAAAGACAAGTAAGCTGCTTGTCTTGTTTAAAAATTGATAATTTGCATTATTGATTTTTTTCATTTTTCCTCATCAGAAAGATAATAAATATCATACTTACCAGTAGCATAATCAAACTCAGCATCTGCCCCATTGTAAAATAGTGTAGCAATAAGCCATTTTTATAAAGTTCTATATCATCCGGTTCTCTGAAATATTCGATTATAAACCGGAATAGACCATATCCGCCAATAAATGACCAGAATACATAACCTGCTTTTTTAGTTTTTCGATACAGCCATTGCAAAAACAGTCCTAATACAATTCCTTCGAGAAAGAGTTCATACAATTGTGAAGGGTGTCTGACCAATGCTTGAGGATCAGAACCAGGAAAAATCATCCCCCATGGAACTGTGGTTTCTCTGCCGTATAATTCTCCATTGATAAAATTACCCAGTCTGCCTAGACCGAGTCCAATTGCCACAATGGGCATGACCGGATCAGCCAGTTGGTAAAACGAAAGTTTGTGCTTTCTGCAAAATAGCCAGCCGGCAACAATGACTCCGAGTGCTCCGCCATGAAAAGACATACCGCCTTCCCAAACATAAAACACAGCAAGCGGGTTACTGATATAAAATGCCAGATTATAAAACAGGATATAACCCATTCTGCCACCAAGTATCACACCCAGCATCAGATTAAAAACAAAGGTATCATAATCTTCGCCATTAATTACAATGCCTTTGTGCTTAAAATTTTTCTTGATTAGCCAGTACCCTAGTAAAAAACTGATAACGTAAAATAAACCATACCACCGAACCTCAAAGGGTCCGATGGTAAAAATAGTTGGATTTAAATCATGAATATAATGATTCATTAATGTTTAAGCTCTTTAATACGGCGATAGAGTATTTCTGCTGATTCTTCAGGGCTTACTTCATATTTTTCCCCTGATTTTTGTAAATCAGGAGAGAATATTTTAACTACCTGAGTTGGAGAACCATTCAGGCCTATTTCTTTCTCATCCAATGCCAGATCCTGAGCATTCCATACTGTTAATTCAACTGAACGTGCATTTTTCTTACCTCTGAGTGAAGGCAAACGTGGTGTATTGATTTCTTTTACCACTGTTACAACAGCCGGCATCTTTATCTGAAGTCTGTCATATCCATCTTCCATCAGACGTTGAAGGACTACAGTATCTGCTTCGATTTTTTCAATCTTTCTGACAAAACAAACCTGAGGTAAGTCTAAATGAGCTGCTACACCAGGACCAACTTGTGCCGTATCTCCGTCTATTGCCTGTTGTCCAAACAAGACCAGATCGTAATCAGCGATCTTTTTAACGGCTCCGGCAAGTGTTAAAGAAGTCGCCCATGTATCTGCTCCTGCAAATTTTCGATCTGATAAGAGAATGATTTTATCAACACCAAGTGCGACTGCATCTCTAAGTGCAACTTCTGCCTGTGGAGGTCCCATGGTTACAGCAGTAACGGTTCCGCCAAACTGTTCTTTCAAACGCACCGCTTCTTCGATCGCATAGAGATCAAATGGATTGATGATACTTTCTACCCCTTCACGAATCAGGGTATTGGTAGCAGGGTCTATCTTAATTTCTGTAGTGTCTGGCACTTGTTTTATACAGACAATGATATTCATGGGATTTCTCCTTATTATTTATAAAAATTGATGATTGTTTCAGCGACGAATCTGATTTGTTCTTCAGTCAGTTCTGAATAAATCGGAATAGAAACAACCTGTTTTGCCAATCTTTCTGCAATCGGGCAATCTCCTTCTTTTTGACCTACTTCAGCAAAACATTCCTGTACATGTAATGGAAGCGGATAATAAATCGCACAGCCAATTTCTTTTGCCTGTAATTCCTTCATCAGTTCATCTCTGTTTTCTGAAACAATAGTAAACTGATTATAAATACTATCAGCTTTGGGATGAATATAGGGCAATTTGATTTCTTTAACATCTTTAAGAAGTTCATAATACAACTGAGCATTTTTTCTTCTGGCATCAGACCATCCATGGAGATATCTGAGTTTCACTTTTAAAACCGCTGCCTGTAATGAATCCAGACGACTGTTAAGACCTACCCATTTATGGAAATATTTCGGGCTTTCGCCATGAACACGTAATTGTTTTAATTTTGCAGCTAAATCGTCATTCTGAGTTAAGCACATTCCGCCATCACCCATACATCCAAGATTCTTACTTGGGAAGAAAGAAAGGGTTCCAATATCTGCAATGGTGCCGGCATATTTTCCATCATACTGACAACCAATACCCTGAGCATTGTCTTCAATCACATAGAGATGATGCTTTTTAGCTATCTCCATAATCTTATCCATTTCCGCTGCCTGTCCGAATAAGTGAACAGGGATAATTGCTTTGGTATTATTTGTAATCGCTTTTTCAATCTGATCAGGGTCAATATTGAAAGTATCTTCTTTTACATCTACAAAGACAGGTTTTGCCCCAACTCTGTGAATACAGGAAGCTGTTGCAAAAAAAGTAAATGGTGTCGTAATCACTTCATCACCATTGCCAATTTCAAGTGCTTTTAATGCTAAGACAAGTGCATCAGTACCGTTTGCACAGCCAACAGCATGTTTCACCTGCAAGTATTCCTGCATCTGTTCTTCAAATTCCTTGACTGCTGGTCCTAAAATATATTGATGACTATTGAGTACTTTATCCATCTCAGTACGAATTTCATTCATTATGGGTTCGTATTGTGCATTTAAATCCAAAAGTTGTACTTTCATTTTGACCTCTTTCTTTGCATTTTTATCTATCGACTTAATAATATTATGGTAGATATAACCGAAATAACCGTACTGACCGGTACTAAATAAGCAGCGGTAACAGCTCGCCAGGATTCAGGTACCAGAATGGTATCTCCCTGCTGAATAGGTTGACCCTTATACTTTTTCTTCACTCCGTTTTTATCTATCAGATAACAGGTTTTTGTCGAAGCATCCTTAGTAAAACCACCAGACAATGCAATATAATGAATTGCCTTTTGCCCACCATTATAAGCAAATCTGCCTGGTTCATCCACACTGCCCATGACATAAACAAACATATCATCTGTTGAAATGATTAGTTTATCATTATTTTTGACTTTATCATCTATCTTTATGAGCGAAACATTTCCATCACGAACTAGCGTAAACTGACCATAAGAAGAAGCGCTATACTTCAAATTTAGCATTTTAATGACTTCAAAGACTGGCTTTTCACTATCAAGTGATACAGATTCAATATAGTTAATCGTGTCGTTACTCGTATATACTCTTAGGCAATCTTTCGCAAAAGTGACATTTAATACATCCTTATGATAAATCTGAGGATTTTGAGTGTCATCCCCTTCTGATAAATATTTAGAAATATTGCAGATAATCTCTTTGCCATTTCTTTTGATACTCACTTCGCTGCCTGCATTACCATTTAATCCACCTGCCAGCTTAACTGCCTGAAATAATGAAAGTGGTTCTTTGGAGGTATATTCTCCTGATCTGTTTACCGCTCCGGAAACAGTATAGGTGATTGGCGCTATATTCAGCAACATCACTTGCACATTTGGTTTTTTCATAAACTTGTTTAAACGGGTATTGATTTCCTCATATGCCTTTTTTAGTGTTTTTCCTGCGACCATAACTGTGTCAGCCATCGGAAAAAGATTCAGTTGACCTGTAGGCAATACAGGAACTCTGAGACTCATTGTATCTGGCACAACTGTCTGAATTAAAAACACATCATTCATTTTTACAATGTACTGATCCGGATCAACGGCATATTCTGTTGCAAATAAGGATAAACTTAAAATCCAAAGACTGATAAGTGTTAAGATAATCTTACGATGCATAGTAATTTATCACTCTTTCAATGATTTTTTCAAGACTGTATTTTGGATTGTAATTGATACAATCTTTAATTTT
>JAKQQL010000089.1:0-2834 GCA_029564175.1 Candidatus Cloacimonadota bacterium | reverse complement strand
ATTTTTCAAAAAACTGAACATTTCCCCATAACTCAGGATAATGCATGGCAATTAAACCCTGAGGAGACCAAACCCAGTTATACTCAGGTAATTTCTGGCCTGTCTCCGGATTGACTCTTTTTTTATAAGAAGATCCTTCTTTATCAAGATCATAGTGAACACGCGAAAAATTCACTTTCCAAATATCCTTGTCTTTAGGCGGAGCAGAACGATGGGCACACTCTTCCAACACTTTCCATGGGATGGCAATCTCCACCGACCACCCTTTATCCTGATCACGATTATCATTGATCGATCCATCAAGATAGACAGCTGACTTCAATCCCTTGATATCCCAGGCATTTACAGCAACTTGATTCCTATCACGATATGGTTTTATAACCAGCAAATCCCATATCGTATTGAATGCATTTAACTCTAGTTCGTAATAATCATGCGTATCACCATCCGGATCGATAAATATTTCAAAATCATTATCATGAAAAATGACTGCATCTCTTTCTGTGAGAGTTGCCCATAAATCCTTATCTTCCATATAGGCAAAAAAATAGAAATAGTCCTTATCATACAACATTTTTACTTGTGTTTTATAAAAAGGCTTCGGTTTTAGATCTCCCTCAATATCTACAAAAGGTTGTGTCCATTCAGCCTTTTGCCAGGAAACTTCATCCATTTTACCGTCAATCAGTAAAGGTTCATTCGTCATGTAGCAAGCATAGTAAGCGGGAATAAAATCTTTTTTGGGTACAGGAAAGTAATCAGCAGACAAAGTAACAAACATCAGATAAACAATACTCAAAAATAGATATTTTTTCATCTTTTCCTCACATTTTTATTATTTCATTTAGTGTCGTTTCAACTAAAGCGACCACAGTATCTGCTGCCCCGTAATAAATCTTAATCGGGCTCTTATCTTCAATAAATCCCTCTTCATCATATTCATCAGCGATAATACCGCTTGGGAATACCACATTTGGAACCTGACCTGTTAGCTCATATAGTTCTCTGGGTTCTAATATATTATATTTACCTCTTTTTAAGACGATCTGAGGGTGATTAAGATCCAGAAGACTATATCCTGCCTGATAAATATTGGAAGAGGCAAAATGTGTAGCAACACCATGGTAGATATGTAACCAACCCTGTCGTGTTTTTATCGGTGGAGGTCCTGATCCGATCAATTCATCCCAGTAATGAGGTCTTCCTGCAAACAAATCTGAGACTTTCTCCCAGTGTATCAAATCTGCTGATCGTGAAACAGTTATTCCGGATCCTGTTTTGGGCCCATTTTCCAGAAGGCATCGGTTAGGTCTTTCTAATCGATAATAACTTCCTTGAATTTTTTCTGAAAACAAGACGCCATTTCTGACATCTGGTTCTGATACAAATCCTTGAAAGTAAAGTTGGTCAAAGTTATCAGTAGTAAATAAGCCTAAAAAACAGCCTTTTGAAGTATCCATTGCACACATGATGTAATATTTATTTTCTATTTCTGTAATACGGGGATCATAAATATGATAAATCACATGGTCTTTTTGTTTATCCAACCCAATGAATTCAACTGGCTGAGCTGATATATTAAAAGAATACCCGTCATCCGATATGGCTTTTACCAACAAGGTTTCTCTGGCTCTATTCTGAACCCTGAGCAATAATAATATCTTGTTGCCCCATTTAACAGCTCCAGGATTAAAGACAGAAGAAACATCTCTTAACTCATCCATATCAGACACAATATCATGCCTGCTGATTATCGGATTCTTAATATATCTTTTCATATGCATCCTTTCCGTTCTACAGACATACTACCAATCAGTCATGTAAGCTAGCATCTTGCCAATAGTGTTAAAACTAAGATTAGCTTAACTGACAGTCTGTTAATTAGAAATAATCTGACGATTCGTTTTTTGTCAAGCACTTTTCAGATTGACATAATTATCTGATTTGAATAATAGGTAATCATGTCTAGAGTGTGTGATATTGGTCTATATCAGACCGGATAAGGAGAACTAAATGAAAATAACAGTTGCAGGAACTGGTTATGTAGGTCTGTCTATTGCTGTTTTGTTATCTCAGCATCATGAGGTAACAGCGCTTGACATTATTCAGGAAAAAGTAGATTTAATAAATCAACGCATTTCTCCAATTGCAGATCATGAAATTGAAGAATATCTGAAGCATCATACGCTTAACCTGAAAGCGACTATTAACGAAGAAGAAGCCTATTGTAATGCAGAATTCATTGTCATTGCGACACCAACTGATTATGATCCTGAAAGGAATTATTTTAACACCAGTTCTGTTGAGTATGTTATAAAAAAAGTAATGGAAATCAATCCCAAAGCGGTCATGATTATCAAATCAACGGTACCTGTTGGCTACACAAATGAGATTAAAAAACAAATGAATACCGACAACATTATCTTCTCTCCAGAATTTTTGCGAGAAGGAAAAGCCCTCTATGATAATCTTTATCCATCACGTATTGTCGTCGGAGAAATTTCTGAAAGAGCCAGCGTATTTGCTAACCTTTTAGTAGAAGGAGCGATCAAAGATAATATTCCTGTATTGTTTACGGATCCTACAGAAGCTGAAGCAATCAAATTATTCTCCAATACCTATCTGGCTTTAAGAGTTGCTTACTTTAATGAGCTGGACACTTATGCCGAAATACGCGGATTAAATGCCAAACAGATTATAGAAGGAGTTGGTCTGGATCCAAGAATCGGATCCCATTACAATAATCCTTCATTCGGTTACGGCGGTTATTGTCTGCCAAAAGACACTAAACAATTACGTGCCAATTATGAGAATGTCCCAAATGAGATTATCTC
>JAKQQL010000083.1:0-1582 GCA_029564175.1 Candidatus Cloacimonadota bacterium | reverse complement strand
AGACATTGGTTCCCCCGGCATTTATAAAATAACGTACATCATGATAATATATATGATTTAATTTAATAATTGTCAATCAATAAAATTTTGTATATATTTTACTATGAGCACTTTTGCAACTGTTTTCCAAAGTTTATAACTTTTGAATTCAGGTTATAGTCCTATCTGTGACGTGAGAAAGTATTACTAACTAAAGTTTTCGCTATGCCTTTATTTTTTATGGCTGTAATACTGCCGTATATACTCATCAATGTAACTCTGAGGATTTTCAACAGCAGCTTTAGTTATAACAAACCTTTCAAGGTTCATAAGTTTGATACCATAGGGATAATCATGAAACAGGTCATCGCAAAATTGTTTGATGCTCATTCCTGCTTTACGTGCCTTTTCCTGTATTATCTGTAAAGCCTCTCCGTCAAATTCCATAACAATGCCATGTTTTAATAAAAACTCTTTCTGAAATTTTCTAATATTATCATTCAACAATATGTTTTTTAATACACTTTCAGGATTATCCACAACTACTGAATCAACAACCAACTTTTTAATATCAGTTGATGGCAATGTTTTCTCAAATTTGATAAGGGTTTTTTCAAATACACTCAATAATCCCCGGGCGCCCGTTCGTTCTTTATATGCCCTGGCTGCAAGCATCTTCAATGCTTCATCCATAAACTCAAGATCTATACCATATGATCTGAAATCAAGCTTTTTCCCCAGAACAACAGTGCTATATTTATTTTTGAGTATCTTATATAATCCCTCTTCATCAAGATCATTCAGTACTACCGTTACAGGCAAACGCCCAATGAATTCTGATTCAAATCCAAATTCAATTAAATCCTCGGTCTTTACCTGCTTCAAAACGCTTTGACGATCTTCTCTGCGTATCTGCGATTTATCAAATCCTATAGCCTGCTTGTTTAAGCGTTTGTTAATGATATCCTCCAAACCGCTAAATGCACCAGATACTATGAATAATATATTTTTGGTATTTATCTTTTTACGTGTTACTTTTCCGGTACGCTGAGCTTCCATGGCAGCTTCAACCTGCGAGGCTAAGTCATGTGGTGTTTTAAGATCAACATCGGCTTCTTCCATAAGTTTTAACAAATTACGTTGAACACCTGCTCGTGATACATCAGGTCCGTAGACATTTCCACTTGAAGCAATCTTATCTATTTCATCCAGATAAATAATCCCATATTCTGCCTTTGCAACATCACCATCTGCCTCGTGAACCAGCTCTCTGACCAGATCTTCTACATCTCCACCAACATATCCTGTTTCACTAAACTTGGTTGCATCAGCTTTTACAAATGGTACACCTATCTTTTTCGCAATGAGCTTGATAATATATGTTTTTCCAACTCCTGTTGGCCCAATTAAAAGCATATTACTTTTAATATTGCCAACAATCTTCTCATCATCAGGTAATTCCTGTTCCAGCGTCATGCGATTAAAATGAGTACATATTTTAGTAGCGATAATCTCTACTGCTTCTTCCTGCCCCACTATATATTTATTCAAATAACTTTCTAATTCCTCAGGTTTCAGTTGAAAATTGATATCACCTTTTTTG
>JAKQQL010000030.1:0-1330 GCA_029564175.1 Candidatus Cloacimonadota bacterium | reverse complement strand
GGCCCCGGTCGTTCTGTCTATCCACTCAGGCTTTAAAATAAAGTCATGCACATATTGATTATTGACTTCACCCAGGGCATCAGTCAAAGCAGGTAAAAGAAAACCCCTGTAATATTTGTGCATATACCATTTTATTGAATCTCTTTTTTCGGATATACATTTACCATTTACTATTGATATTTCACGGGCATTACATTTTGAGTCTTTAAAATTCAGGCATTCAGGGCAGTTGACATTCATTTTATAGCTCCTCATAACTGTGATTATTATCCACATCAAAAAACCGTGTAAACTCTTTTCTGAAAATCATTTCAGCCCGTGCATCTGCTTTCCCTGACCTATTCTTTGCAAATATAATATTGACTATATTTCCCTTCTCCTCCGGCTGTTTATGAATAAATAAAACCACATCTGCATCCTGTTCAATGTCCCCCGATTCTCTCAGGTCTGAAAGTTTAGGCACTCTGTCATCTGCTGACCTGTTTAATTGAGCAAGGCATAAAATCGGAATATCAAGCTCACGGGATAACAGCTTCAAGCGCCTTGAAATTTCGCCGACCTGAATATAGCGCTGATTTTGTGAAGTAACCTGAATAAGCTGTAAATAATCAATCACAACTAATTCAATATTTTTATACTGGCTTATTTTGCGGATCTTTGCGATAATCTCGTCAAGAGTATAAGACTCGACAAAACTCATGTTGAGCTTTCTTAACTTTTCCCGTGACTTATTCAGCTTATTTTTGTCTGACTCGTTTACTATTCCACGTCTGATAAAATCAGAATCAACCATGGCATCAGATGACAGCATCCTTAAGCCAAGCTGAGAGGGAGACATTTCCAGGCTGATAAAAAGTACATTGCTTTTTTGAGATAAACCTGTCGCAATATTTAAAGCAAGGGCCGTTTTCCCACATCCGGGCCGGGCTGCTAATATTATTAGCTCTGATTTAAATAGACCAATAAGCCTTGAATCAAGCGCCTCAAATCCGGTTGGTAAAAATTTTCCGGTAATGTCGTATTGCTCTATTCCTGAATCGAATAGCTTTTCAGCTTCAATAAACTCTTCTTTGTTTATGCTGTCAATTGACCTGATAGTGTTTTCAATCTCATTTAATATCAATTCATTTTCAACATTAGTCTTTGTAAGATCGTTTATTTTTTCGGATAGTGTGTGAAGTTTACGCCTTAAAGATAATTTTGATAAAGTCCTGATTGCATACTTAAAATTGACAATAGTCTGCTCCTGTAATAATTCAACCAGATAATTTTGACCTCCGATTTTTTCCAGATTTCCGGATTCTAAAAGGGCATTTCTGAGAGTGATTAT
>JAKQQL010000029.1:0-4704 GCA_029564175.1 Candidatus Cloacimonadota bacterium | reverse complement strand
TTTCCATAACTTGATCTGAATATCCTGATCGGGGAAAGGGAACTCTAATATATAGTTAAAGCGTCTGTATAAGGCACTATCCAATTCTTTGATGAAGTTTGAGGTGAGAATCACAATCCCCTGGTACTTTTCAAGTTCTGTCAGTAGTATATCGACATCCATATTGGCATAACGGTCAACTGAATGAGAGACTTCTGTTCGTTTGGCAAACAGCGCATCGGCATCATCAAAGAGGATAATGGTATTCAGTTTTTCGTGGCTGGAGAAGAGTTTTTGAATATTCTTACCGGTTTCACCAACATAAGAAGAAACCAGAGAAGCCAGTTTGACAAACTCGATTTTCATACCAAGTTCATAAGCGATTATCTGAGCAGTATAGGTTTTACCGGTTCCGGATGGTCCGTGAAAGAGTAAAGCGGTTCCATTTTTAAACTGAGCTTCATCGCTCTGAAATCCCCATTCGGAGAACAGAATCTGTTTGTTTTTGTTGTAATCAATGATATCTCTGATTTGCTCCTTTATTTTATCAGGGAGAATGAGATGCTCCATGCCAAATTTCGGATCATATTCTGTAGTATTCTCATTGGAACATAACTGTTTGGTCATCTGGTATTTCGCCCCGGCACGCAAATCTTCCTGATTAATCACAATATGATTACTGTCTCTGGAAACAGCTGACTGAATGGCTGTCAGGACAGCGTTTTTGATTAAACCACCTGTCAGTTCATATTCATAAGACAAGGCTTTTAAATCAACATCATCTGCCAGCTCAAAGCGACCTTTCAGATGCTTTTCCCAAATGTTCTCTCTCAGTTCAAAGTGAGGTTTTGGAAACTCAATCGACAGCAAAATCCTTCGATGCATCGCTTCATCTATTTTTTGAGGCATATTGGTTGCCATCAGTACAATCCCCTGATATTTTTCGATTTCGGTCAGAATGGTTTTTACATCATCATTTCCAAGATTTCTGGATTCAAAAAAGTCCTCACACTCGTCAAAAAAGATAATCGCATTATTGACCACAGCCTCTCTGAAAATCACCCGTATCGTCTTCTCTAATTCACGAACATATCTGCTTGGCATATTAACTAACAGTAATTTTTTATTCATCTGATTGGCGATTGCATTAGCCATCATGGTTTTCCCTGTTCCGGAAGGTCCGTAAAACAGCATTACAAGACCAGGATGTGTCAGAGGCGCATTCCTTCTGTCAATATTTGCCTGAGTGATTTTCTCTGCATATATTTCATAATTTGAAATTGCCTGCATGATTCTGTTTTTCTTCTCTTCTGAAATCACCACCTGATCCATTCTGACATTTGCATTAATTAGCACGCTTCCCTGTGCAATTTCATCTGATTCATCCTCAATTTCCAGAATATAATCAATCATTCGTTTATCCACATCAACAGCTGATTTGTTAAATGAATACTCATGATCATAATGTATCAGATTGTTTTTGATTAAGTTGGCTTTCAAATAAAAATACTTGCGGTATTGGATTCGTTCTTCAAAATTCAGACAAAGCAGATTTAAGATATCTTCAATTGTCAGAAAATGCTTCATCACACCGTATCGTTCAAACTCCTTACACAAGACACTCCCTAATAAAAAGCAAAATACCAGTTGTTCAAAGAAATCAAGTTGATGTTCTCTGATTATTTTTTCCAGCCTGGGAATTTTTACATTCTGTTCAATATTCTTTTGAATTCTGCTCTGAATCTGTGCTCCCATTACTTCAAATTTTTTGTAATATTTTTTTAATAATCGGGTATATTTATTATCTTCGTTCAGATTTTCCCTCAGTTCACCTAATTCTAGCCGATTATGATTCCCCATTAAATCAGCCAGAGCATCAGATTCATGATTTGCCAGAACAAAATACATCACCCATTTAAAACGATGATCCACATATTCCAGATGATCGGTATAGGGTTCATATTCAGGCTCATCTTCCTCAAAATCCATATCAATCTCTTCGAGTTCATCTTCCAAATCAAACCAATCATCATCTATATCATCCAAGTCCTCCAGATCAATCCAATCTTCATCATGAAGATCTTCTTCAAGTTCAACCGATACGTTCCCATTACAATGTTTATACTGTTTAAGAATTTCATCAATATTCTCATAATCATTTTTTATAGACTCCAAAAAATCGTACAGAGGTGTATTTTCTGCTTCGAAAATGTCTTTCTCAACCAAAGGCAGAGTATAACTAAGTTTCATAATAATCGGATTGACTTCTAAAATGGGATTGTTTTCTCCGTTTGTATGATATAAAATCAATCCATTCTCCTTAAATACAGGTCTGAAATAAATCTCCGGATCATAGTCTTCATCATCATAACTGATCAGTTTTGTGCATTCTTTTACTGTAAAATCGGTATAATTTCTTCCACTATTTATCACCAGATAGATTAAGGCTTTTATCTCTTCAAAGTTTAGTTCAAAATATTCCATGATTGCCGGATAAACCGAATCATTAAAATGGAAATTTTCCTCATCATCTTCTTCAAAATCTTCGATCTCTCTCATCTTATCCAAACATTCTTTACAAAAGAGAATCCCTTCATCTATGACATCCTGCTGAATATCTGTTTCATTTCTCTTTTCTAATTGCATTCTCAAATGAATCAGATCAAAATATAAGTGATAAAATAACATCGTATTTTCTAATGTGACCATAATAGAATAAGGCCCCTCTATAATATGTCGGATCGTCTTTAATTGTAATAAGAACGCTTTTTTTATTATCGGATTATCTGTTAGCGTTTTAATAATATCCATCTTCCCTCCTAAGGTGATGTTTGTTTTCTAATACGATTCATTATAATTGATATTTTCTATTCATTTACACCTATTAAATGACAGTAAATTTATTACACACAATATCACACTATGTATCTGTCAATGATCATCACAACCGTGCCAGTAATATTCGGAAGCCATCCCACATAAAGTATGCGTCTGTATTTTTTTGGCTTTGCCCACACCGGCAAAACACCTGATCAAATCAAGTCTGATCCCTGCACTTCACAACAAATTCAGAACAATATTCTTAAGTACTAACATTATAAAACAGATTCAAAGAAAAAGCAAATTAATTTTTCATCTTTTTTAAAAAAGATTTCTACAATAATTTCACCCCGTTGGGGTTTGATTGGATTGGAACCATATTCTACAATCATTTCACCCCGTTGGGGTTTATCTGAAACACTTATGCAGGAAGCACATCAGGGAGATCCTTCTCTGACGATCAGGATGACACGTCTTCGTGATTTTATGATTGCCGGAGATTTATTATATCAAAAGATCATAAAGGCTTTTTCCGTGATTTCTGTGCCTTCCGTGGTTGGAGAGAAATTTTTTGCAGGAAATTATGTCAGATCATTTCAGATGAAGTCCATATCTCTGTGTTCTCTGTGGTTGATGAAAAGTTTGTTTTGTTTGTTGCTGAAATCAGGGTTTCGATAGTTTTTTATGTATAAATATGCCGCACCTACGGCGCTGATTTTGTAGTAGATTGTGTCCCATGCGCTTACGCACATGGTTATCTAAATGTCATTCCGCCGGAATTCTGGTTTTTGCACAGGTTCAAACCATATTTCTATAATAATTTCACCCCGTTGGGGTTTATCTGGAATACTTGTGCAGGAAGCCCATCAGGGAGATCCTTCGTTTCACTTCGTTCCGCTCAGGATGACAAGCTTTTTGTGATTTTGAGGTTTTCCGGAGATAATCATATCTAATACTTTTTGTGGTTCACAATTCCTTTCCGTGATTTCAGTGCCTTCCGTGGTTGGTGAGAAGTTCGTTTTGTTTGTTTTGTTCGTTGATAAAATCAAATTCTCTTTTTTTTTTGTAAATGTATGTCGCACCTACGTCGCTTGATTCTTAAATGACTATTTTCCCAGGGCTTCACCCTGGGCTAGGATTCTGTCGTTCCTACGGAACTCTTATTTTGCACAGGATAAAACCATAGGCTACAATCATTACTTCTACAATAATATCACCCCGTTGGGGTTTGTTTTGATTGGAACCATAATCTACAATAATATCACCCCGTTGGGGTTTATCTCGAATACAGCCCCCAAATTCTTTTTTATGCAAGAAGTGCATCAGGGAGATCCTTCGTTTCACTCAGGATGACACCTTTTCGTGATTTTGAGGTTTGCCGGAGATAATCATATCTAATACTTTTTTTGGTTCACAATTCCTTTCCGTGATTTCAGTGCCTTCCGTGGTTGATGAGAAGTTCGTTTTGTTTGTTTTGTTCGTTGATAAAATCAAATTCTCTATTTTTTTTGTAAATGTATGCCGCACCTACGGCGCTGGATTCTTAAATGACTATTTTCCCAGGGTTTCACCCTGGGCTAGGATTCTGTCGTTCCTCCGGAACTCTTATTTTTCACAGGATAAAACCATAGGCTACAATCATTTCTTCTACAATAATATCACCCCGTTGGGGTATATCTCGAATACAGCCCCAAACTCTTTTTTATGCAAGAAGCGCATCAGGGAGATCCTTCGTTTCACTCAGGATGACACCTTTTCGTGATTTTGAGGTTTGCCGGAGATAATCATATCTAATACTTTTTGTGGTTCACAATTCCTTTTCATGATTTCAGTGCCTTCCGTGGTTGATGAAAATCTGTGGTTCCAGCTCTCTTTGATACCTATTCCATTCCTATTCACTTCCTC
>JAKQQL010000013.1:0-19504 GCA_029564175.1 Candidatus Cloacimonadota bacterium | reverse complement strand
AAGCAGTTCTGATGAAATCAAAAGAGTGATTATGTTGAATTTGTTAAGTTTAAAAATTAAACCTGCTTATCGCGATGTTGAAAAGTTAGTTGATCATTTAAATGGGATTTTTTCAGTCAAAGAATTAAAACTAAATTTATTGATTAATGCTAATGAAGAGAAAACATCATATTATGACTCTTTAAAACAAAAGTACTATTATAAGAATAATGGTATATCTGCCTGGGATGAGCTCAATCAGTTAATAGGCGTTACTGATATTAAAGAAAAAGTGAAAACTCTCGTTCAGGGAATTCAAAAAAAAAATAGAACTTATGTGAATGATTATCAGAACATGCCAAACAGAGTAAAAACCATAGAAAAGGAATCTTTGCCTTTGATCCCTCACATCGCTTTACTTGGTAACTCAGGTACAGGCAAAACAACAATTGCCAGATTGATTGCTAGAATTTTAAAAGAAGAAGGCATATTAGAAAAGGGTCATTTGATTGAATCTTCGCGTGCTGATCTTGTCTCTCAGTATGTGGGTGAAACAGGAATAAAAACCAGACAGTTGGTGGAAAAAGCATTAGGTGGAGTTTTGTTTATTGATGAAGCTTATTCGCTAATAACAGGAGACAATGATACAGTCGGTATTGAGGCCTTATCTCAGTTGATTGGGCATATGTCTGCATACCAAGGACAGTTTATGACTATTTTTGCTGGTTATAAAGAAGATACCATCAAAATGCTCTCATATAATCAGGGCGGAGCCAGAAGGATTCAACAGTGGGACATCAATGATTACAATGAAGAGGAACTTTCAGAAATAATGAGATATCATCTGGATAAACTAAATCAGCCTGTTGATTCGTTTGTCTTTGAGAATACTCACAATTATTGTTATCATGTATTGTTGAATCACTCAAAGTTTGCTAAGAATAATCATTTTGGTAATGCCGGAGTCATTACTAATATTGTTAATAACGCAATAACGAAATGTCTGTCATTACAATCTGATAAGCTTAAAACAGAACATTTTGAAAATCAGGACTTTTTTAAGCAAGTTGACAGAACTAAAGGTCAATTAGATGACTTAGTTGGTTTAGATGACATCAAGGATACTTTAAAGGTTTATTTCAGACGAAAGAAAATTGAAAATAACTTAAGCCCTGGTCATTTTGTTTTTACTGGAAATCCAGGAACAGGGAAAACGATGGTGGCAAATATGATTGCTCATGAATTATGCAGATTAAAAATTATTAATCGTGCTGTAATAAAGAATTACTCAGCTTCAGAATTGATAAAAAGTGCAGTTGGAGGGACTGAAGAACATTTTCAAAAATTACTCAATTCATCTCTGGGTGGTGTTCTTTTTATTGATGAAGCCCATCAGCTTGTCCCCCAACAATCAGGTTTTTCATACGGCACAAATGTAATTAATACATTAGTCCCTTTTATGGAAAATCATAGAAATGATATTTGTATTATATTGGCAGGTTATCCTCAACAAATGCAACGATTGTGGGATTATGACCCTGGGTTAAAAGGACGGTTTACTGAGTTTATTGATTTCCCCGATTATAATGCATCAGAACTTTTAGCGATATTTAAACAACAAATGAATAAGGAGTCTTGTTACTCTTTAAACTTTGAGGACGATGATTTTCTCCTTTCAATTTTTGAAAAATTAAGACAAATCAGATATTTTGCCAATGCAAGGACATTAAGAAAACTGATTGATGAATTAAAAAATATTGCAGTTATGTCTGCAGTTTCCAATCAAAGGGAAATATCCTTTCAGAAAGAATATTTTGATATCGCGCTGGGGAGGTTAAATGGATAATCTTAAAATATTAATTGATGAGTATTTAGAACAACATAATCCTTTAGAAAAGGATAATATACTAAATCAGCTAATTCTATATTGTTTTAAAAAATACTCAAATCAAACGGCTTCTGATAATGGTCAAATGAATAGTGTGTTAAATCAATTGAGCTCAATGTTAAACTTTTTTATGCTCAGACAATCTACCGGAATACAGGATAATATTCAAACACAACTTAGTGAGATGAATGGTCTGATTCAAAAAAAAGAAATGTTGTTGAAACAATTAGAATTAAAACAGAAAGATATAAATACAATTTCTGATGATATCATAAAAATGGAAGAATTTCTTAAAATACTAAATACCCTGGACAAACTTATAAAAGAAAGTCCGGATTTGAAAATAGTGTCTGACAATTATCAAAATGATTTTCAATACTTAAAATATCTTGCTGATTCTTATCATGAATTAAAAAAAGAGATGAGTGATTGTGGTCATATTTTGGATATAATTACAAAAAAAACAGATGAAATCATAAAACAAAAAAAAGATTTTGAAGATTATTTAAGGAGTAAAACAAATGAAGTTTAAAGAATTTGTTATTGATTCCATTAAAAAGGAATTTTTAAAAAATGAAACACAGCCTTTAACAGATGTTGACGCTTTGATTAAGTATGTTTGCAGTCATTTTTCTGAGCAATCCATGCTTGATGAAGATATGCTTGTGAGTGATGAAAATGCAGAAATTGAATTATTCCATCAAAAATTGATGAGAACAACTAATCGAAATGAAAGAGAACAAATGGTTATATCATTTGCCCGTTTTTTAGATAACATGAGTGCTTTGAATAAGTATTGGTATGTTATCCCTTATGATAAATTCTATATCTCATCCGATAATAAAATCCTCTTTAACTGGTTAGACGCGGATACTTATTGCATTTCAGACCAAAAGAAAATACCTGATTCTGTGAGAAATGAATATTATGATTTGATGAGTGCAAAGTTGAATTCTATGTTTATCAGTCAGCAAATGTTAAATCATGAGCTGACTAAAAATGCCTTTTATCTGTACTTGTTGAAAACAGATATTCAAAACTTGCCTTCTCCTGCCTTGATATCAATCAAAAAAGTCTTCAAAGTGATGATGTCTTTTTTCAAACTGAAACCAGAAGAAAAATATGCGATTCATGAAATTTCTTACGATTTGAAAAAATTCCAATCATGTTATGATATCGCAGCATTTTATTTTAACAGTAAAAAGAAATCTATTTGCGAAAAAAAGCAAGTGACTGATAATGTATGGGAATATGCTTTTCATACTGAGCATGGCCGGAATAAAAAATCTCTTCAAAATGAAGATGCTTATACACTGGTTCGCTCTGAAAATTGCCAGTCAATGTTGTTTATGCTTGCAGATGGAGTATCGACTGCTAATATCGGCAGCGGGAAATTAGCATCCATTAAGATATTGAACTATATTGAAGACAGAAAAGATGAAATTCTGCAATTTATGTTGAATATCACTCTCTTTGACAGCGAAGAATGGATTAATGAATGTAAAAAGAAATTAACAGAAATCATCAGGAACATCAATGAAGAAAGCATCGAAGATCTAAATAAGAGAGTTCTGAATAAGCCATTAACAGATGTTCATCCTATGTGCTCTACCTTAATATTAGGCTTTACTGATAAAAACAGGGTCTTGTTTGCTTATCTGGGGGATTCTCAGGTTTATTATGTCAAAGGTGATAAAATTATGAGAATCAATGAAGATCATAATGTACTGGAAGAACGAATTGCAGACTATTTTCAGACGACTGACAGAAAAATATTTTCTGAAGATGCGTCTGATAAACATTTAACCAAAGTGATACCAATGTCTGAATATGATCAGTCCTCTTATCAATTTAGTAGCATCATTAGAGATGAAGATATCAGCTTTTTCAACTATTATCCTGAAGAGAACTCCTATCTATTCGTATGTACGGATGGATTAATGGATAGTATTAAGACAGGAGACGATGAAGTTGAAAATGAGAGGGAACTCTTAAAACTGTTCAAAGAATTGATGCAAAAGCATAATTTTAATCTAAAAGAAGTCTCCAGACAAATTTGCCGTATGGCCGATGAAAAAGCAGGTGTTGATAATATGACACTCTTAATTCTGACCAATACGAAAGCGAAAAAAGAAAATCAGGAGTTTAAAAAAATAAATAACCAGAGGTGAAAAATGAATGAATTACAATTATCATTATCATTGAATAAGGATAGAATTTTAAAGAAATCTATTGATGAACAGGTTAAAGGCAGAATCCAAATTTTAGCAGGCGAAAAGAAAGACAGAAAGAAACGGGAGAAGATAAATCTTGTTTTCCTCTTAGACAGTAGCGGCTCCATGAGAGATCCATTTTACAATAGTGGAAATTCAAAGAGTAAAACGGTGATTGATGCGGTGAGCTCTTTACTGAGTTATATTCAGTCAACAGATACCATCAGTATTATCTCCTTTAACTCTCAGGCAATTGTGAGGGCAGATCATTTACCAGGGAATGCAACTTCAGCCATCACTCAAGCCTTGGTTGAATATAGGAAAGACAACGGTGCAACAAATTTTGAAGCAGCAATGCAAATGGCAAAATCTGTTTGTAACAGCAGAGCGAATGAAAATCATAAATTGATATTTCTAACAGATGGTAATGCCTATGGCGGAAACAGTGCAAATGCATTGTCTATATGCAGTGATATGGCTAAGCAGGGGATTACTACAGATTCAATGGGTATTGGTGAAGAATTTAACTATAATTTTATGAAACAATTTACTGATTATTCAGGGAGTTTGACTGAAAACCTGACTGATCCGGCTCAGGCATCAACGGTTTTTCTTAATATTTATAAAAGCTCTTCAAATGTATTTCTTAAAAAAGTATTTATTAATCTGCATTTTTTTAAGGAAATCAGGGATGTACACTTTTTTATGCACTTACCTTCTCAGAAAAACTTCGATAAATTTGTTCAGAGAAACAATAATGGAACCGTTGTACAGGTGTCTGTAGGAGATATTGAACAACAGGGATTTGTTGAATTTTTATTCGATTTTACAATGGATGCTCCTGATACTCACTCTTTGCAGATTGGTGAAGCTCAAATCGTTTATTCCTGCCCCAGCCAGAATATTGATAATGAATCTGTAACTCAGGCAATTTTTGTTAATTTCTCTGATTCTGCATCCGATTTAATTATCTCAAGCTCTATTGATATTGCTTATAAGGATATTGAAATATTAATACATGAAACCGAACTTAATAAACTGGTCAATGAGAAAAACTTTACTCAGGCAGCAGCAAGACTTGAATCGATGGCAAATCTGGCAGAGCAAATTGGTGATAATGAAAAAGCAAATGAGTTCAGGAAATTAAAAAACAAAATCGTAAGAGATAATGCCCTTTCAATGGAAGATATCAACAAAATATCCTATAGCTCCACAAAGTCATCAGTCAGATCGGCTTTTAAAAGTACAACTTCACAAAAAAATAAACAAGTGATTATCTAACTAAGTTGAGGTTAAAAAATGAGATATATCTATATAAATCAGGAAAATGTTTTCAAAGCTAAGAGCGATGATTTAGATACAATCACCTGGGAAATTGATTATGACAGTGATTTGGATATCAGATCAGAAAAAAATGAATTAATTATTACCCCTGACAAAAATGCGATTAAAAAGGCATTCCGAAGAGTTAAATACACAGTTGAAGAAACCGGATATTCAGACATTATTGATTTTGAAATTGTTGAATCAGAGGAATCTCAAAAAACAGAAACCGTAAAACCTGTCATTCCTCAGGAAGAGATTAAAACCACTAAAACTGAAGTTCCTTTAAGTCAGGAAAAGATTCTTATTAACAAGCCTCCTGTCAGTATTGATTTTTGTGAAGATGATACCTGTGATATAACTGCTGTAAATTCAATACAGGATTGCAGCTTTGTTGAATCACAACATAATTCATGTTTATCTGTGAATCAAGATAAAATTACAATTAAAAATCTGCCTGCAGGATTTTATACATTAACCTATACCACTAAAAATGAAAAACATACGGTCTATGTTCATTCGACTGAAAAGAAAAAAACACAGATGACTAGCAGCCAACCTGTTCAACAACCTGTAAGCAATCAGCAAGCCCCTCAGTCAAAACAGGCACAGATAGAACAGGATGAAAGAAAAAACTGGCCGATAACAAAAGAAAAATGTGCAATAGAGATTTATTTTCAGGGACAAAAGAAAGATAAATTTCCGATTATTAAACATCATCCTGTTTTGGTTGGAAGAAAATCCCTGTCAATGAAAGTAGTTGATATTGATTTATCCCGATATTCAGATAAGTTAGACAGAATATCAAGAAATCATCTGAAAATCTGGCAGAATGAGGACTATTTGTTTATGAACAATACTGGCTCTCACAGATGTATTTACAACAATCAGGAAGTCTTTCCTGAGGATAAGGCGGTTTTAAAGATGGACGGAGAAATCGTTTTGGGAGAATTCTCTCTAAAAATCGTGAAGGATTAGTCATGAAAAGACAATTTAATAATAGATTGAACAGGGAATTGCTGGTTTTTGATAAAAATGGCATAAACTACAAGATTCCCCGTTTTTTAAAGAATGACCGATATGAAGTCATTGATTTACTTGCTGTCGGGGGAATAGGGATTATTCTAATTGCAAAAGACAAAAAGCTATATGATAAAAAAGTTTTAATAAAACGAGCTATCTATAAGCCTATCCTGTTTAAGAATCGCAATGATGCTGACAGAACGGATACGATTGAAACCATCAGAGAAAGTATTAATACAGAGTATGCGGCAATGTTACATGGCTGGGCAAGAGGCATTCCAAGTATTCCGGTTCCTTTAGATTTGTTTACAGACATTAATCCTGAAATATTTGGACCGCATATTACCGATAAAGATGAGACTTTTTGTATTGAAGATGATTATTACAAAGAAGAACCTTATCTGGTGGTGAACTATTTTACAGGTGGTCCGTTAACTTCCGAGCATTATATTCTAAATAACAATCGAATTGGCTTTGTTGAGTTTTACATTAAAACCATTGCGAATATTTTAACCCGTTTTCATACCATATATGAGTCACAAGGTGTGAAGTTCCATTTTTATTATTGTGATTTAAAACCCAGCAATACAATTTATACAGATGACAAACAGCTTGTTCTGATTGATATGGGTAGTTTTGCAATCATGGTAAATGATCAATTACATAATAAAATCACAACAACACCAGGCTACAGTGCCCCGGAGATCGCAGAAGACCAGTCAATGTATTTATCTCCAGCAGTTGATGTATATGCCTTAGCAATGTCAGCTTTTGAACTAATCACAGGTAAGGGACCTGTTCTCGATTTGAATAAAAGAGTGATTCATGACTGGAATATCTTTGAGGACATTACACTAAAAGCAAATGCAAAGCACTGGCCGGATGTTTTCAGGAAGGCATTACAGGATAATCCGGATAATCGCTATCAGAGTTTACAGGAATTTGTTTCAGAATTGTGCTTAAATAAAAATGTTAATTTTAACCCATGCAAATATAGAATTGAAACGGATCAGAATCTTATCCCTATTTCCGGCACCTGGTTTGCAAATAACTCTGATATAGACAGGGAACAAAGATATAAGAAAAATATTATTGCCTTCAATGTAATCAGAAAAGAGAGATTCTTTGATTTGTCTGGACAGTGCTCAAATGTCAATATGTCAAATCAATTAGGGAATGTTGAAAGTGGTTTGAGGGACTCTCTTTTTTACAAGAGTCGTGTAAATTTGATTCAAAACTACACTTTCTTGCCTGAATTGATTGAGATTTCTGCAAATGAAAGTCTGATTTCTTATCAATCTCCACAAAATTACATCTCTCAGTATTTTATGAAAGCGCTGAAAACAGATTTGAAGAAAATGGTTGAATTTTTTATCATGCTTCAAAGCAAAAAATACAAAATACTGGGAATAGCTCCCAATTCCATACAGTTTGATAAGTTAAAAAATCCATTTATTAATGACTTTTGGATATTGCTTAATCAGGAGAATGAGACTTTTCTAGAAAATCCTCTGCTTCAAAATGTGCTGGGTAATCGCTACATGATTTGCCCTGAAGTAAAACAAAACAATAAATGGGTAGAGAACAAGAGCTTTTCATATTATGCCGGTATCACCATGTTGTTAATGATTAATAAACAGAAGATACAAGAACTCTATCATTCCGGACAACTGTTTGAAAAGATTCACTATGAACGATTTATACATTCATTAGAAACTGATGATGAGATGAAAGATATCTTGCTCAATCTGATAACTCATAATCCTGAAGCCAGAATATCTATTTTTGAAGCCAGACAAAAACTCACTTACCAAAGATTTAATCCAACCAATACAACAAAAGCCACTAAAAGAACCCTTCAGATTCAGTTTACGGAATCTTCTAAAGAGTATATTGTCCAGTATTATGAGATTTATAAATCAGCCAACATCAGGTTTTCTAATGTTGATAAGAATGTTTTCTTCTCAAAAACACCTCCTGATTTAGTTATTCAAAAGATGAAAGAGAATAATATTAAAACACATACTTATGATCTCAAAACTTTTTCATCACAGCTGGGGAAACTGATGAAGGATTACCTGAGAAAAAATCCGGATTCAGAATTACTCTTTATCACCGATTTAGATTTAGATATGATTCTGAATGAGATTGAAGAACAAATCTGTAATTTCAGAAAAATTCACATTTTTGCGAATCAGACAATTAGACTGAAAAATGAGTTTAATTACTATCCGCTAAAAAATTACCTCATTAAAAAAGGAAGGAAAAAAAATAATGGGAATTATATCAGATAAAGCGCTTAAAGCGTTAAGCAACGAAGCCAACGACTTTTTCCGCAGAAAGGATTATAGAAATGCTTATGAATCCTATCGAGAATATCTTAAAATCACTGCACAGGATGACCAGAATCGATATAGAAATGTCAATAGTATATTGGTTTCAATTTATAATCTGCTTTTAAAAGAGACTAGTAATGAATTGTTAAATGAATATGAATCTTATTTAAAAGAATATATAGAATTAGCCAAATCATCTGATACTGTAGAATGGGCAAACAACATCATTGAAGATCTCCTGGAATATTCTTTAGAAATCTGTTTAATGAAACATACCGAAAATCAAAACAAGTATGAACAGCAGAAAGAAGAGGCTAACACCTGGATTGATAACTTTATTAAACCATTTATTACTTCTCTCACTCTGTCAGAAAAACGGGAAGAGAAAATATTTTATGATGTTATTATTCAAAAGATATTTAAAGAGAGGACAAATTTTGAAAGAAAAGGACATTTAAACCAAAATATTGTAAATGCCTTTATGTTGGGTGATTTTTACCTTCAGATAACTGAAAATACAGATGATTATAAAAACACAAGATCAAATGTTTTTAATTTATTCTCAGAATTAATTTACTATTGTCCGAATGATTATAAATCATATCTTAATATTTATGGAGATGACAATTTTGTTGCGTTAGATTATGTTAATAAAAGTATAGAGGAGTTTCCTCGAAATCTGTTTGCAAAAAATAGAAAGAATCAATTGTCAGAGCTGATAGTTGTTCAAAAACAATTACATATGATGAGTCATGATATTAATGCAAAGATATCCAGCTTGAAATCTTTAACTGAAAAAGTAAATAAAAATCCTGAAGATAAAGATTCGATATCCAGAATACTTAAAGTTGTTAAAGATTTTGAGGGCATTATTAAAATTAGCAGAGAAAAAGTGCCAGTACCAGAACCAGTTAACATCTTTGAACTTCTTGTGGATTTGTGTGCCACTGATGATAATTATCAAAAAATAAGCATCATTAATGAAAATCAAAACTGCATTTGGGAAAGTAATTATGTATATGTAAAAATTATTTTTGAAAATCTGATTAAAAACAGCTTAGAAGCTTATAAGAGAAATAAAATCTCTTTGCCTGAACCACCTCTTGTGATTGAGATAAATAATCATCTAAAAGAGATAAGAGTGATAGATCAGGCTGGTGGAATACCAGAAGATTTAATTAGAAATAATAAATTGTTTGAGCCCTATACTTCAGAAAAAAGTATAGAAATTAATACTGGGATGGGGTTGTCACTGGTAAAAAAAGCATGTGAGTTAATTAGATTAGATATAAGCTTTGAGGTAAAAGATAAATCAACAACATTTACTATTAAAGAGAGTAAGGAGTAAAAAATGGAAAAGAAAGATTTTAGAATTCTGTTTTTAGACGATGAAGTCTATAAACATGACGGTAATCCTGCTGAAATTGCACATGAAGCAATTAAGGAAGCAGGCTACAATATTGAAGTGGTTGACAAAATGTCGGATGTAATTGATGCTTACTACAAAAATTATTACCATTTGTACATTCTTGATATCGATATGAGCAAAGTATCAGATAACTTTGAAGGCAATGGTGCTACCGTAGGCGAAGTGTTAAGAAGATTATCCTCAATTTCAAAAGTAGTGGTTTACAGTGGTGCGGGCAGGGTAAATGACTGGGTTAAATCGGCCAATTTTCATTTTTATTATTATGTTCAAAAAGAAGAAAGTGATTCAAAACTTTTATCTATAATTGATGAAGTGTTTCAATCGACTACCACCCAGTCAATTAAAATACCTTCTTTTGAGAGTATTGAACATGATAATAAAATCCTTGTTTATTATGCAGAATGTCAGATAGAAAAAGAATATTTGAACTCTCACCTGGAGAGTCCTCAATACTTTGATTCCTTAGATACTTTAAAAACAGCACTGGATTCTTCAAAACCCAAGTTGATTGTGATTATGATGCAAGAAGTTGTAAAGACTTTTAAAGGGCCGGACATCATATCAACAATCAATCAACTCACTGCCTATCAGCCTGTTCCTAATGTGATTTTTTGTTTAGATGCATCTCAGGAAAAACCTACCATTCTTGATGTCGTAAATGCAAGACCTTTCCGTATAGTCAATATTGAATCTTCAAACTTTGAAAAGGAATTTCAGGAGGCAGTTGATAAAGCCTTATTCTGGTTTGGTGAAAATGAAATATTTGATTTACCAGAAAATAACCAGTTAGTCAGAAAAGAGCTGTTTGACATTGAATTGCCTGAATACAATGATATGACCTGGGAAGAATATACTGAAGACTTATCAGACACTGAAAGTGAGGATGGAAATGATAGATAAAATTTACCTAACTGATACAAATGTCGTCGTTAACTATGCTGAGGCTTTCCTGAAATTAAATAAAAAAGAAGAACTTGATTTTTTTCAAAAAATATCTGTTGATTTTTGGAGCAGATGTGGTAATCAGACACTAATACCATCAATTGTCTGGGCTGAATTTTTAGGAGTTTGGTATCAAAAGAAGATTGATTTAAACTCTTATGATTTCTGGTTTCAGAAACAATACTCTGTGTATGAAAAGCTTTACTATGATTTTAAACAAAAAAAAGTGGCAATGCCGGATGATTCAAAAATGTTGTATAAAAATATACTGAGTGTTGCAAAAAACCTGACTAATAAAAAATTCCCACTTGATTTTGTTGATGCAGAAAAGAAAAGGCTTAGAAATAGAAGAAATCCTACTGTAGAACAAACTGAAAATCAAATCGATAAAGCCAAGGTTTTAGATGGTTTAGATTCTGTTATCGTAGCCTATACTTTTGAATTGGCAAGGTTATTGCCTACAAAACAAATTGTATTGGTAACAAATGATTATCCAACGATTCATTTTGTAAACTACTTCTCAAACAATAAAAATCAAGCCAGTGAAACAGGAATAATAGTTCCATTTAATATTGTAGCTTCAGATGTTAAAAGTGTTCTTAGACAACAGAGGCAATGAATTTCTTATGCCAAATCTAATCTTACTATTTTCGCATCGGCTGACAGAAGAGCAAACTCTGGATGCTATCAAATCACTTGGTATAGAAAATGTGCTGGAAATGCCTGATGAATTGAAAATGAAATGGTCAAACATACCGGCTGATATTGATCAGCCGGACATTCTTCCTTTTACCGGATGGTTAGATGAAGTCTCTGAGCCAGGGGATTATCTTATGATTCAGGGAGACTATTTCATGACATTTCATTTGGTGTTATGGGCAAAACAACATTGCAGAATCCCTGTTTATTCGACGACAAAACGAGTATCTGTTGAAAAACAGGACGAATCAAGTCAGGTCGTTAAGACCAGTGTTTTTAAACATGTAATTTTTAGAAAATATTAAGACAATCAGTATTAAAGGAGGTCTTATGGAATATCTGTACGGAGCTGCCATTCAAGGCATTCAATCCTACATTTTTTCTACAAATGCGCTAAAAGAAATTGTGGGTGCTAGTGAGATTGTAGAAAAAATCTGTACAAATGCTTTTAAAAAGTATTTAGAGCAAAAACCTTATGAAATCATTGTCTCAGCTGCAGGCAATATCAAACTGAAATTTCAAAGTCAGGATGATATGGCTGATTTGGTTGAGAATTTCCCTATGTATGTTCAACAGCTTGCTCCCGGGATAACAGTCAGCCAGGCAGTTGTTGAAGTGGAAGGTCAAATTGAAAAAGGTCATTTTGACAAGTTAGAACAGCAATTAAAAACTCAACGAAATATCCCTGCCAAACCAGCAATTCATTCGGCGTTGGGAATAGAAAGAGACAGAAAGTCCGGATTGTCAGCGTCAGGATATGAGTACGAAAGCAATGGTGAAAAGAAACCATTTGACTTATCCAGAATCAAAAAATGTAAGAATTCTAAAATGAATAATCTGGCAAACAAGATGAACAATACAGAATCAGCGAATGAAAACCTGTTTCCAAAAGAGTTTTCCGACATTATCAATACTAAAAATTCTTCCTGGCTGGCAGTGATTCATGCGGATGGCAACAATCTGGGTAAAACTATTCAATCCTTATCCGGAAATGAATCGGTTATTGATTTGTACAAAACTTTTTCTAAAAATCTCAATGAAGCGACTTGTCTTTCAGCAAAAAATGCTTTTGATAAAGAAATTTCACCTGATTTTAAAGCAAATTATAAGTTAAACAATAATACGCTATATCCGCTTCGTCCGGTGATTATCGGTGGAGATGACCTGACTGTCATCTGCCGGGCTGATCTGGCTTTACCTTTTATCAAAACTTATCTGGATGAGTTTGAGAAGAACAGTGAGAGTATTGTTGGTCAAAAAATAACAGCTTGTGCCGGCATTGCCTTTATTAAAGAAAAATACCCCTTCCATTATGCAATAGACCTGGCAGAAAACCTTTGTGCATATGCGAAAGAAAAATCAAAAGGCTTCGATGAAGAAAATGCACCTTCATCAGTGATGTTCCATAAAGTTCAATCCGGTTTTGTTGAATCCTATCAGGAAATCAAGAGCAGAGAATTGTATGCTCAGGCTTCAAAAATGAACTTCTGTTTTGGTCCTTATTATCTGAATCAAACAGGTACTTCATGGACCATAGATGATTTACTGGAGACTAAACGCGAGATGATAAAAAATGAAAAGTTCCCTCTGTCCGGCTTGAGAAAATGGTTAAGTGAGTTACATTTTGATAAAGGTAGTGCTGAGCTCTTATGGAAAAGAATTGAACAACTGACAGAGAGTAAATCAAAACCAATATTAAGCCGGCTTAAAACAGACAGTAACACACCTGTCTATGATTTACTTTCAATTATTTCTTTGGAAAAGGGAGGAAACTAATGTCTGATTTTATGTATCAAATCCGTTTCCTGACGGATTGGCATTGTGGTTCAGGGTTGACTTCAGGTGCTGATGTGGATGCTTTGGTGATAAAAGATACTAATCAATTGCCGTTTATTCCCGGTAAAACCATTAAAGGGCTTTTCAGGGAAGCTGCTGAGCAGATTGCACATTATGAAACAGACAAAAATAAATGGGATCATTTCATCTTAGAAGTTTTTGGTAAAGGGGCAGAGAAAAATGATAAGAATAACGCTCAACGCAGTCTGAGCCATTTCTCGAATGTTGTTTTATCTGAATATTTGCAAATGGAATTTACCAAAAGTGCTAATGATAAAGACTTACTGACACCATTCCTTTATCGGAAAATTACTTCGACAAAGATAGATAAAAATGGGATTGCTGCTGAAAGAAGTTTAAGAAAAGTTGAAGTAACAGTTCCACTTGTTTTATATGGGAAAGTAACAGATGTAAAAGATGAATATAAAGCCTTTCTGATTAAATGTGCAAAATATATTAAGAGAATGGGTACTAATCGTAATCGGGGTTTAGGTGCCTGTGTAATCAGTGAAGTGGAGGAATAATGGAAAGAAGATACTATCAATGTACCCTGCTTTCGGATATTGTTTTGAATAATACTTCCGCAACAGAAGGGGTTACTAAATCACTCAATTATATTCCGGGTAGTAATTTCTTAGGAATCGTTGCCAGAAATTATGATAAATATAGCAAAGAAATGGCTTACCATCTCTTTCATTCAGGAAAGGTTCACTTTGGTGATGCCCATCTTGTCATAGATAAAAAGAGAAGCTGTAAAAAACCACTTAGCTGGTTTCAACCTAAAATTAAAAAAGACAAATGCCCGATTTATCTGCATCACGAGTTAAGTCCTGATAACTTTAAAGAGTTCTCTAAAAAAGGGATTCAGTTAAAGCAAATCAGAGATGGTTATTTTGTAAATAAAAACAATATCATAACGGATCAGAGCTTAAACCATACATTCTCTTTAAAATCTGCTTATGATATCAATACCAGAAAATCTAAAGATCAGGAAATGTATGGTTATGATGCACTTAATGCAGGTACGAACTGGATTTTTTATATAGATGCTGAGCCAGAAGATTTTAAAGAAATAGACTTCCAATTGTTAGGAGAAAGAAGTGTTGGGCGTTCTAAATCCTCTCAGTATGGCAGGGTGAAGATTGAGGTATTGAAAGATTATTCTGAGATTCACAGATCGAATCAAAACTACTTAAACAAAGGCCAAATGATAATGATATACTTTGATTCCAATGCCAGTTTTATGGATGAAAATTATCAGTTTACATTACAGCCTGATGTAAAGGATTTAATGTTGCCAGATACTTGTCAGATTGACTGGTCAAAATCTCAGATAGGTACTTTTGTCTATGCACCATACAATGCTAAACGAAAAAATCGTGATTATGACAGAATCTGTATTAACAAGGGTTCAGTGCTGGCGATTACTAATCTGCCTGATGGCTTTGATCTGGCAGATTACAGTCAAAAAGTAAAGGCAGGACTGGGGCTGTTTAAGAATGAAGGTTTTGGGAATGTTTTGATTAATCCTGATTTCCTATGTCAGGTGAAAGATGACTTTTATCTAAATTTTGAGATAAATCGTCAGAATGAAAATTCTGCATTTATTCAGAAGATGAAGAATAATGGGCACGATGACATTTTAATCCTGGAATGCATAAAAGGACTTAAGAATCAAGCTGACTCTGAAATGTCAATCTATAAGGAGGCATTAAAGTTTGCTAACGATTTTGAAAGAAAGTACCGAGAAATTACTGCCAGCCAATGGGGACAGATCAGAAATCTGGCTTTACAGGCAAAAAACAATTCTGACCTCATGAATCGACTCTTTGAAAAAGATAAAGGTTTTCTGGATCATGGTAAATCATTAAAACACTGGGAGAAGCTGAAAGAACATTTTAAAACAGAACTATCTCATGTAAACGAAAATAAATTAATACCATTTTTAATCAATGTTTGTTCTGAAATGGCAAAGAGAAAACAGGGAGGAAGTAAATGACATCAGCACTTAATATCAGATATCTTGCCAATTTCTTAGTGGAAGCCGAGACCCCGCTAAAAATCGGCTCAGGAGACGCAGGATTATTGACGGATGCTTTGATAATGACTGACAGTAACGGACTCCCATTAATTTTAGGTACCAGTCTATGCGGTGTTTTAAGGCATAGCTTGCTTAATTCTGGTGTTTGTACTGATGAGGTTAATAGCATTTTCGGTTACCAGAATGATAAATCAGATGACGGTGCCGGCTCCAGATTAATTGTTTCAAATGGCTTTTTTACTATTGAAGGCAATAAAGCAATTGAAGGATTTAACCGAATTAAATGGCACGAAGAATTTTTTAGCAGATTTAAGGCTTTACCATTGAGACAGCATGCTAAAATCAATCATCAGGGTGTTGCAGATAAAGAAAATCATGGGAAATTTGATGAGCAGGTGATTTATAAAGGCACCCGCTTTAGATTTGAGCTTGAGCTTGCCGGCACAATGCAAGATAAAGATAACTGGGGGAAAATGATTGAACAGATATCCCGTCCGGATTTCAGAATAGGTGGCGGTACCAGAAAAGGCTTTGGAAAATTAAAAGTCGTAGAAGTCAGAAGCAAAGTGCTTGATTTAAATCATGATTTTGAACTTTACCTGAATAAAACTGCTTCAGTCAATGATATGACTATTTATGATAAGCCTTATCAGCCAGAATCGAAAGATACAGGTCAATGGAAAAAATATACACTTACATTAAAACCAGAAAATACCTGGCTGTTTGGTTCAGGACTGGGTGATGAAGAAGTGGATATGACCCCTGTTTATGAAGATATTATTAAATGGGATGATAAGAATAAGCCAGGTTTTGATAAAAAGAAAATTCTCATTCCGGCAACTTCAGTTAAAGGGGCAATTTCTCATCGGGTGGCATACCATTATAATAAGATTAACGGAGTTTTTGCTGACGAAGTGGACAAAATCAGCGATTTTACAGGAGAAAATAATGATGCTGTGAAAACCTTGTTTGGCTGTGCCAAAAATTCTAAATATAATATCGATGGTCAAAGAGGCCATGTGATTATCTCTGATGTCTTCATTCAAAACGCAAATACCGAAAAAATTCTGAATCATGTAGCAATTGACAGATTCACCGGTGGCGCTTTATCAGGAGCTCTCTTTGACGAAAAGGTCATCACCCAGAAAAACGAGATCGTATTGGAATTCTTACTGAATACAGAACACGAAGCGATTACCCAGAATATCATTCAATCCTTTGAATCTGCTCTGGATGATATTATAAAAGGGCAATTGCCTTTAGGTGGAGGAACCATGCGTGGACATGGGTGTTTTACCGGCAAAATGGAGGTCTCTCATGAATAGTATTGTTACGACTACTCAACATTTGAACGACATCCCGAAACTAAAGTATCAGGGATATGTGTGGCTTGATAACAGTGAAAAACCTGTTTTAGACGAATTTTCAATGGATATTTTAAAAGACAGAGGATTCATTGTGGAAGCCTATCTCTATAATGCAGAAAAACAAATAAGTGTCAGTATAAAACATATTGACGGTTCTGATTATATTACGATATTTGATTTGAATCAGATTAATCAGGAATATATCTTCAATAAAAAATATATTGCAAACCGTGAAATTAGCAAGCAGGATCCAGCATATAAGTATTTAAAATTTATTGAATACTGGCTGCCTGAACAAGATGTGCTTTGTAGCAATATGAAAGTTAAAAAACTCAAATGGATTGCGTTCACAGGATTTGATAGTGCTGATAAGGAGCCTAAAAATGATGAGAAATGACAATAATTACAATAATAGAAGAAACTTTAATAATCAACACAATAATAATTATAACAGAGACAATCAGAATGAAAATACGATTATCCCATCACCATATAATTTTGTTCCGCTTCATGATAAAGTCATTTTTATGGATGATATTTCTGAAAAAATGGGTATAAAAAGAAAATTATCTGAAAAGATTTCTCACGATGTCCCTTTTAAAAATGGTTTGTCTGGAGAAATAGATATTACTCTGACAACAGAATCTCCGGCTTATGTAAGGAATGGCGGTAGCTGGAATGATAATGACAGAACAAATCCCAATTCAAAAATGAATGAGTTTTTCCAAATACAAAATGGAGAATTTTACATCCCGGGAACTTCTATGAAAGGAATGATTAGAAGTGTTTTTGAAGTTGCAACTTTTAGCAAGATGAATGCAAATCTGGTTGATAACAACAGATATTCTATCAGAGATTTGTATAATCCAGTTTATACTTCAAAGTTAACAAAAAAAGTTAATAATGTTGTAATCGCAAGCTCAAAATCAGGATGGTTGATTCAAGAAGATGGGCAGATAAAAATTATACCATGCGAATATGCTCGTGTGGAAATAGATGATTTGGTAAAAATTTCTCGTCAGTCTTTAAATGAAAAGCAAAGATCAGTTGATAAATATAGAAAATGGACCCTTCCATTGTCTATCACTTTTAACTTTGAAGAAAAAGATCATATTCACGATTGCTCAAGCTGCAGAACTCACCAATATAGACCAGTAAATTTAAAAATGCGTTATAAAAAAGCAAAAGATTTAAATAGAGGCAGTTATAAGGGTACTATTGTATTTACCGGACAACCCAGCTCATTTCGTTATGGAGACAGGCATAAAAAACATATGGATTTCATCTTCTTTGATGAAAAACATACGCGACTCGATGTACCTGATATTCTATTTAAAGATTTTGATTTTATTCATTCTGATGACAAAGGAATACCCAATGATGAATGGAAGTATTGGAAACAAAAATTTGAAAAAGGTGAAAGAGTCCCTGTATTCTATCTTCTAAATCCACAAGGAAATAGTCTTCACTCAATTGGGCTTGCAATGATGTATCGCCTTCCCTATGATAATACGATTCATGATATGATAGCTGTATCAGGGAAAGACCACCTTAATAAAGATAAAATTGATATGACTGAAGCACTTTTTGGCTATATTCATGATGAAAAAGGATTAAAAGGCAGAGTTCAATTTGGTCATTTAAAAGCAGTTTCAGTCGCAAATGAACAAATTGGTGTATGTAAGACTGTGCTAGGTAGCCCAAAACCGACTTATTATCCAAATTACTTATGTCAGGCAAAAAATTTTGATAATTACAGTACATATATGGATAAAGTAAAGCTCAGAGGGCGAAAAAGATATCCTGTTGAAAAGAAAGAGTTTGTAAAAAAAGATTTACCTGCTATCCCTAATAATAACGATAAAATTGCAACTCTTTTTAAACCATTACCAAAAAATACAGTTTTTAATGGGAAAATTAGATATCATAATTTACTTCCTTTTGAATTGGGAGCTCTGCTTTGGAGTTTGACTTTTGGCAATCAAAAGAATTGTAAACATAAAATTGGCATGGCAAAACCCTTAGGACTTGGTATTGTTAAAGTGGAAATAAAAAACAATCAAGATCACTCTGAACAATACATAAATCAATTTAAAGAGCTTGTTAAAATGCAATTTGGAAATGATTTTGATAAGATATCTTCAATCAAACACTTGATTGCAATGTCAAATTTAGATGTGAATGCTCCTTATGAAGTCAGATATCCAACTTTGGACGGAACAAATGAATTTGTTTCTTTTAAAAATAAAAGAGTTAAAGCGACTCTGAAACCTTACATTGCTGATTAAATCTTTTAAAAGATTAAGTTCTCTTTACAGAATCATAGTTGTGAAAAACTCAATCGCCTTAAGTTAATATCAGATAATCAAATAAAAAGATAACTGATTACATGAGCTTGGGGAATACTGAATATTTGAAATTCAATTTT
>JAKQQL010000483.1:0-1829 GCA_029564175.1 Candidatus Cloacimonadota bacterium | reverse complement strand
TGTACCGTGAAAAGCATCAAAGGATTTAAAATGTTTATGCCGCTTTACAAACTCCATGAGAGTGCCCATATCAATATCATCAAGATATTCTTCAAGGGAGTATTCCATTGCACTTAAATAATCATCGACGATTTCACGATTCATATCATCATAATGTGTTTCAACACCGTCAACCCAGTCATCCATCTGATCTTTTATAATATGTTTAATCGTATCAAGATCGCTTTTGCCCACATAGCCTATTTCACACATAAATGTATAAAATTTCTTTAATCCGACACAATATTCCTTTATAGCTGTTTTGCTTACCCACAGTGCATTTTCAGGTAACCAGTCTTTCATGAATTCATCGATCCGGTCAACACCTTCTTCAGGTGGCAACGCACAGTAAAAAAGCAGATAGTCATTGATATAAAACCGCATGTTGTCCTCATGCTTCTTCATCGTTTTTACAGAAAGCCCTTTTAATAAAAGCCACCCGAAAAACTCAGAAAGAATTAACTCATTACGCTTTTGTGCTTTATTTTTGTCTTGTTTGTATGTGTCCCTATTCATTGCCCCTCCTTTTTGCTGATTAAACTGGCAAGTATTTCTTTCAGTATCATGGTTCATTACAGTTTCCTTTTATTAATCTTCATTGAAATATCCGATGAATTCTTTATTGAATTTTATGGAATCAATTTTTTGCGACATCAGCTTCTCCCTGAATTGTCTTAATCAGATTTGAGTTATTTCTGTTTATTATTGCTCTTGTAAGTTCGTCATTATTTTTTAATGCCCGATACATTTTTTCACAGATTTGGATTTTCTCATCATCTGTCATTTCATGCTTTAAAGAAACAAGATATTTGGGAACAAAATCAGATATATACAAATTGTGAGCTTTTGTTTCTTCTTCAAAATAAAGATCATAAACCAGACTGTTTATAACTGTTTCAAACATGGAAACAAAAAGAGGATGAATATCTTTTTCTTTCAGGAATAAAATATAATCCACAAGTCTTTCAAACGGTTTTTGTTGTTCTTTCGATATTTGAGGAACCGGCAGTTTTTCAACAAACATCGGTTTATATTCGAAGTATCCGCCATTTCGAGTTACGCCCAATTTTCTAATAAAATAATCGGCTACTTTTGAATTGAGTACTGCTAAAATATATTTATTTCCGGGTGTTATCACCGGACATGGTGCGCTTGCAAACATGCCTTTTTCAGCTAAAGCATATTGAGCATCAAGAGCCAGATTTCCCCACACAATCTTTTCTTTCTCAAAATTCGATAAATAATTGTCTGTTGGGCAATTATCAAGCTCCAACCAATGATGCATTCCTTTGTTTCCTTTGCCTCCATATCTACATTGACCCCTTATTTCGAGTTTGTTTTTATATTTTAAAAGATGATTATAAACTGAAGGGTATTCTTTCTCTAAATATTCACTGCTCCCGTATTTCGCCAAGATTACCCATTTATCTGCAAATTCAGCTTTATATTTTTTGATGTCTCTGCCCCGGAGGATCGGTTTTATTATTTCTGCAGATTTAGGATCTTCCGATATAAGCAGGTCTTTTGTCGCTCCATCAATAATGAATGCTTCGTTAAAGCCAGTCAGCACTCCACGATATATCTGAATGTCCCAGTCTTTCAAGGGCGTTCCGATTTCTTCGATTTTTCTTTTTATGAGTGCTTCATCTGCTGATGATATTATCCAGCTATCAGATTTAAGTCCTGTGAGATCAATATGGTTTTTATTAAAGTAATCAGCTATATTCATTGATGATTTAAAATCTTTTTCAATTTTACATGCTTTCAGCTTACCGGGGTGAGTTGTTTTC
>JAKQQL010000467.1:0-1661 GCA_029564175.1 Candidatus Cloacimonadota bacterium | reverse complement strand
TCTCAATATCCCGCGCTATGTCGATACATTCGAAGCAGAGGAAAGTATTGATATAAACGCGGTCGCGAAAGAAATACGAAACCTTGATGCACAGATGACGGAAACTGATAATAAAATTGCGGGTTATTGTAAAGAGCTGGGGATAGAAACTCCTGTCTGAACCTTGATTTGCTTGATTAAAAGGATTAACCATGATTAAAAATATATGTCTAAACCGTGATTTACTTGATAAAGAGGATTGCCATGATTAAGAATATATGTCTAAACCGTGATTTACTTGATAAAGAGGATTGCCATGATTATAAATTCAGGGGATAAACCCATGCCGCGAAATCAAGGCAATCAAGCTAATCAGGAGAATCAAGGTTCAGACAATGTTCCGAGATTGCGGTTTCCGGGGTTTCAAGTTGAATGGAAAAAATCAAAATTAAAAGAAATCACGAATAAAATACAGGATGGTACACATTTTTCGCCAACTATTATTGAAAATGGTTCTTGTATGTATTTAACTTCAAAAAATATTCGAAATGGGTATATGGATTTTAGAGATGTTAGTTTTATAAGCCAAGAATCTCACAATGAAATATATAAACGATGTGAAGTTAAATATGGCGATATCCTGATTACAAAGGATGGTGCTAACGTTGGGAATATATGTATAAATACATTGAAAAATGAATTTAGTCTATTATCGAGTGTGGCATTTATTCGATCTGATTCTAGTATTGCATCAAACGAATATATTTATCATTATATTTGTTCACCAATAGGACAAACAGAAATAAAATCATTTGTTTCGGGACAAGCAATTACAAGAATAACCCTTAGTAAATTATCTATTTTTAAAATATCTTTCCCCTCCCTCCCCGAACAGCAAAAAATCGCCTCATTTCTCACAACCGTAGACGAAAAACTGCAAGCCCTCAAGAAAAAGAAAACTCTTCTTGAGCAGTACAAAAAAGGAGTCATGCAGAAGATCTTTTCTCAGGAGATAAGGTTCAAGGATGATAATGGGAAAGAGTATCCGGAGTGGGAAGAGAAGAAGCTGGGTGAAATGGGTGAAACATATAATGGTTTAACAGGAAAAACTAAAGAAGATTTTGGTATTGGAAAACCTTATATACAATACAAACAAATCTTTGATGATTCAAAAATTGATATTTCTAGATTTGATTATGTGAATATTGGTATCAATGAAAAACAAAATAAGGTATTATTTGGAGATGTATTCTTTACTGTTTCTTCTGAAACTCCTGATGAAATTGGAACGGCATCAGTACTTTTAGACACTCTTGGTGAATTGTATCTGAATAGTTTTTGTTTCGGATTTAGACCTAATTCTTTAAAAGAAATGAGTCCAAATTTTTCAAGATATTTATTCAGAAATGAATTATTTCGAAATAGTATTATAAAATTAGCTCAAGGTAGTACCCGATATAATATGTCTAAGATTCAATTGATGAAGTTAACATTAAAATTACCGCAAGTCAATGAACAAACAAAAATAGCTAATTTCCTCTCGGCAATTGATGATAAAATTAATCATTGCCAAACGCAGATAGAAAAGACAGAAATGTGGAAAAAAGGATTACTTCAAAGGATGTTTTGTTGACCATGATTTACTTGATTGGGAAGGATTACCATGATTTCGAATGTAGAGT
>JAKQQL010000443.1:0-1875 GCA_029564175.1 Candidatus Cloacimonadota bacterium | reverse complement strand
ATCGAAGCTGTTAAAAATAACGTCGATGATGATGATGCCAGAGAAGTCATCTACAAAGAATTTGTAGATATCTTTGGTGACATGGATTTTGACAATCTTGAAGAAATTGAAGGCATTGATCGTGTTATGGACAAGATCATTTCTGATTTGAATGAAGCTTCTGCTAACGTTGAAATGGATGAAGAAGCCGATGAAGAAGATGACTGGGAAGATGATGAAGATGATTTTGATGATGAAGAATATGATGATGAAGATTATTGACATATCACCAGATTCGTGCTATTTTAAACGTCTTGAATCCCTCTGATTTTTACCTCACATCAAGTGCCAGCAAACAACTGGCACTTTTTTATTATCATGAAAACTAAAATAATTTTATGTAAAGATTGTCAACATTCTCGTTGTGTTCGTGGAAAAATAATAACGTATTATTGTATGATTAAACCAAACTTACCAGTTATCGCAGCCAATTCAACCTGTGGTAAAGCGAAGCCCAAAAAGCATCTGATTTAATTGTCAAAATTTTTATTGACATTTATCAATGCCAATGTTATAATCAATAACATCGGAGGTACAAACATGCTTGAAATTTTCAAAGTAGATAAACAGTGTGAAGATCGCTGCATCATTGGCCAAATCGAGGATAGGATGGGCAAATCTCTGTTATATGACGGAAATGTCGTCGAAGAAGGAAAGGTAACGACATTCAACTTTTGCCCTGCTTGTGGCCAGGAGCTGACAGTCATGCAGAATAAAACCGATAAAGGAATGAGGTTTAGTAAATTATGATAGGGAAGTGTTTCGTTGGAAATCGCTGGAATCTTCTTGAAAAATATGGATATTCACCTTTAAAACAGGGCGATATGTTTCTTTACCTTCATGAAAAATCATTCACATCTGGTGCTCATCTCAATGATTTTAACAACGACCCAACGCCAGAGATGACAATTATTGACGTTTTGAACAATCTTGAAAAGACATACACAGAGCCGTTAGTTTCAATGTTCAATAACCACATTTCCATGTTTCAGAAACACAATACACCAGAAATACAACGCAAGATAATGATATGGGCAAATATGATTGTTAATTGTATTAAAAATGGCCACAAAGTTTTGATTGCTGGTAATGGTGGTTCTGCTGCCGATGCTCAACATTTTGCTGCTGAACTTGTTGTGAGATTCAAAAAGAACCGACGTGGGATTCCAGCCATTGCATTAACCACCGACACAAGCGTTTTAACGGCCATTGCTAATGACTTTGGGATGCTGCATATGTTTTCACGCCAAATCGAGGCTTTCGGTGAACAGGGGGATGTTTTCATCGCCATTACCACTTCTGGTAATAGTGAAAATATTTTGGAAGCAGTTGAAACAGCAAAGAGCAATTTGTTGGATGTAATTGTTCTTACAGGCAAATGTGGTGGAGAAGTCAAAAATCTGGTCGCTCCTGAAGAAATATTTGTAGTTTTAGATATGGAGACAGCCAGAATTCAGGAATTTCATGAGTTTATTTTACATGCAATTGCTGAAATGGTTGAAAATACTTTCCCAGAAACTGCGGTGCCGTGAAATGCCAGGTGTTAAAAGTGCAAGGATAAAGGCTGATCGAATCGCGGAAATGGTTCGAATGTTAAAACTACATCCAGAATTGACCAACAAACAGCTTGGTAAAATGTTCAGTGTTAATTCATCTCTTATAACTGAATGGAAAAGAAAGGCTGGATTACTCCCATATCCAGAAAATAAAGATGTTAAGTAACCAACAAAAACTACAGAATGTAATTAAAGAAGCAAAGAAGTTGATTGAATTTGCAAATATCGCACTTGATGAGATATCTGCGCATCAAAAATGGCAGAAAGAACACAACTGGCA
>JAKQQL010000177.1:0-1302 GCA_029564175.1 Candidatus Cloacimonadota bacterium | reverse complement strand
GCAAATGTTTCTGCGAAATCTGTGTTTGCGGCCTTCTTGTTTTGAATGCTCTTTTAAAACTATTTCAAGGATTTCAGATATTACTCTTGCTGATTTTTGGAATGTTGAACATGTTCTTCCCGATCTCGATGATGATACAGGTACTTCACTGATGTTCGTGCATTCTCCCAAAGGGAAAGATATGATCTCAAGTGTTTCTGATGCTATAGAATCTGTACCTGTGTGTATCGAGTCTGTAATTCCTTTTAATTCGGCTATTATTAAGTCCGCTGTACGTCCGAAAAAGCGTGATAGATTTTTTATTGATATGCAGACAATGCCATTTATCAAATTAATCAAAACCTATTCAAAAGATAAATTCTACATTAAAATATATAAATTTGTGCGTCGCGGTGCGAGAAAAATAAAACAAAAAATAATGGCAAAATAAACGTATGAAAATTGGTTTAATGACTTTCTGGTGGTCAGAAGATAATTATGGTCAGATCTTGCAGTGTTATGCGTTACAAAAGTACCTGCGTGATACCGGACACGATGCCTATTTGATTAGATATGATCCAAGAAAGGATTATATTAAAAATCCTCTAACCGCACGATTTCTAAAAGCATTAAACCCGATCAAACTGTATAATTTTATACGGCATAAATTGCGTTTATACCGTGCAGCTAAAGAACAACAAGCATGTCCCCGTTACTTTTCGCAGTTTAGAAATAGGTACCTTGTGCAGTCTGAAAAAATATATACATCCTATAATCAGTTAAAAATTGATCCTCCAACGGCTGATATGTATATTGTAGGTTCTGATCAAGTTTGGAATTTCTATACTTCAAAGCTTCAAAAGGTCATCAATACAGTTCATGCATATTTTCTCGATTTTGGAGGTAAAAATATAAAAAGAGTTAGTTATGCAGCGAGTTGGGGTAACTTTTTTATAGAAAAGAATTTTAGGGAAGAAATACAACCGCTTCTTGAACGATTTGATTATGTTTCTGTTCGTGAAAAGAGTGGTATAGGCATCTGTGAAGATTGCCACGTACAAGCCGATTGGGTACCCGATCCAGTGTTTCTATTGAATACTGAAGCGTATCGCTCCTTGTATATGGAAAATAGTTTTGATAAGCCTCAAAAGAAGTATCTTTTTTTGTATTTGTTGGCTAACCCTTGTGATTGTTCTGTAGTTGATATTAAACGATGGGCAGAAAGTAAAGGTCTTGATGTTGTATATGTCAGTGGTAATAATAATATTGATAGACACACAAAAATATTTGCCTCAATACCACAGTGGTTGTACCTGATTGATA
>JAKQQL010000429.1:0-7080 GCA_029564175.1 Candidatus Cloacimonadota bacterium | reverse complement strand
ACTCTCAAAGCAAAGAAGAATATGACAGCGAATCCGGTGTTCAGAATGAAGCCGGTGAAAAACTCTTTAGAAATACAGAATCAAACGGCAGATTCCATTCGGATTGGCTATCCATGATGTATGAACGACTGACTGTTGCCCGTGACCTTCTCAAAGAAGATGGGGTGATTTTTATCTCAATCGATGATAATGAAGTCCATAATCTGAGAAAGATATGCGATGAGATATTTGGGGAAGAAAATTTTATTGCAAATATTATCTGGCAAAGAGCATTTTTTCCAAAAAATGATGCTAAGTACTTATCTGAGAGCCATGATTTTATTCTAATGTATTCTAAATGCCTTGATTTATATGAACCAGGTCGTTTAAATCGTACTATTGAGCATAATAGCCGGTATAAAAATCTTGATAATGATTCAAGAGGAGCATGGATATCAGGTGATTTGACTGTAAAGACATATTCCAAAAAGTATGACTATCCAATAACAACACCAGGAGGAAAAGTTATAACTCCTTCTCATGGATCTTGTTGGAGAATATCAAGAGAAAAATTTGATGAGTTAAATGAAGATAATCGTATTTGGTTTGGAGAAAATGGGAATAATGTGCCTAGATTAAAGAGATTTTTAGTTGATGTACAAGAAGGAATTGTAGCTACTACGATATGGTTTCATTCTGAGGTAGGGCATAATCAAGAAGGTAGGCAAGAAGTAAAAAGACTATTTGATGATAAAGGATTTTTTGATGGCCCAAAGCCCGTTCGTTTATTGAATAAAATATTAAAAATATCAAATGTAGACTCTGATGACATCATTCTCGATTTTTTCTCCGGTTCTGCTACAACAGCTCATGCAGTCATGCAACTCAATGCAGATGATGGTGGCAATCGTAAGTTTATCATGGTACAGCTACCGGAAAAGACAGACGAGGACAGTGAAGCGTTTAAAGCCGGGTATAACACCATTGCTGAGATTGGTAAAGAGCGGATTCGCAGGGCAGGTAAGAAGATTGTAGAAGAATTGAGAGAAAAGAATGATGGTAAACTGGATATTGAGGGCAATATGGTCAATCCGGATCTGCTTGATATCGGATTCAGGGTTTTTAAAGCAGACAGCTCTAATATGAAAGATGTGTATTATCATCCGTATGAGTTAGAACAAATGACTTTGGAAGATATGCAGAGTAATGTAAAAGAGGACAGGAGTCCGGAAGATTTATTGATTCAGGTGATGCTGGATTTAGGCTTGGAATTGTCTTTGCCAATCGAACAAAAACAGATACTTGGAAATAGTGTGTATATCGTGCAGACAAATGCCTTAGTCGCCTGCTTTGATAAGGATATGAATTTTGATATTATGGACCACATCGCAGGGCTCAAACCATATAAAGTAGTATTCAGAGATGCCAGCTTTATGCATGACAAAGACCGCATCAATGTGGAAGAACGCTTTAAGAGACTGTCTCCTGAGACGATCATCACTGTAATTTAATGCTAACCACTGAAAATGGAGATAAAGAAAGAATATACGACCACGGAAATACGGAAGCACACGGAAAGGGGAAAGATGAGTAAGGTAAAAGATTTTAATGCTCTTAGCTTTTCTTCCGTGCCTTCAGTGCCTTCAGTGGTTGAAGAAAAGAATAACGACCACGGAAATACGGAAGCACACGGAAAAGGGGAAAAATGAGAGCAGAACTGAAAGGCTATAGTAAACATAAGGCTTTTTGCTTTAGTCTCCTTTCTTCCGTGCTTTCAGTGCCTTCAGTGGTTGAAAAAAAAGAATAACGACCACGGAAATACGGAAACACACGGAAAAGGGGAAAAATGAGAGCAGAACTGAAAGGCTATAGTAAACATAAGACTTTTTGCTTTAGTCTCCTTTCTTCTGTGCTTTCAGTGCCTTCAGTGGTTGAAGAAAAGAATAACGACCACAGAAATACGGAAAAACACGGAAAAGGGGAAAAATGAGAGCAGAACTGAAAGGCTATAAGATACATGAGGCTTTTTGCTTAAGTTTCATTTCTTCCGTGCCTTCAGTGTCTTCGGTGGTTGAAAAAAAGTGAGGTATATATGAGTCTGATTTATGAAGAAGAATGTTATGCTATCCGTGGTGCTTTATATGAAGTGTATAAAGAAACAGGTAATGGTTTTCTGGAATCTGTGTATCAGGAATGTCTTGAAAGAGAGTTTCAAACGCAGAATATACCTTTTGTTTCAAAGCCTGAATTGACTCTGGAATATAAAGGATCCCCGCTTTCTCATATCTTTATACCTGATTTTATCTGTTTTGATAAGATCATAATAGAACTCAAATCTGTGAGAGAATTAACCCCTGAACATAAAGCACAAGTGATGAATTATCTTAAAGTTTCAAAAAAGAGACTCGGATTACTGGTCAACTTTAGTGCATACCCTCAGGTACAGATCGAAAGAATCGTTTTATGATTTATACGACCACGGAAATAAGGAAGCATACGGAAAGTGAAAAAATGAGTCAGAAAAAAGCTACTAATGCTCTTTTCTTTTCTTCCGTGCCTTCAGTGCCTTCTGTGGTTGAAAAAAAAATACGACCACGGAAATACAGAAAAACACGGAAAGGGGAAAATGAGAGCAGAACTGAAAGGTTATAGTAAACATAAGACTTTTTGCTTTAGTCTCCTTTCTTCCGTGCTTTCAGTGCCTTCTGTGGTTGAAAAAAGAATTACGACCACAGAAATACGGAAAAGAACGGAAAGGAAGAGGGATGATAATGCTAAATGATTTTTATACTCTTTTCTTTTCTTCCGTGCTTTCAGTGCCTTCCGTGGTTGAAAAAAAGAATAACGACCACAGAAATACGGAAAAGAACGGAAAGGAAGAGGTATGAATAAGTTATCAGATTTTAAAGTACTTATAATATCTTCTTTGCTTTTCGTGGTTGATAAGAAAAAAAAGGATGAAATATGAAACTGAAATTCAAGCAACAAAAGTTTCAGGAAGATGCTGCTTTAGCAGTGGTCAGATGTTTTGAAGGGCAGATAAAAGGAGACCGAAGAGATACTATAGACAGACGAATTGTTGATAAAGGCACTTTGTTTGAAAGAGAAGAAGAGGTTAATATCTTTTCCAATAAGAAGATAGATATATCTGATGCTGATCTCTTGAAAAATATACAGGAAGTTCAGAGAGATTATGGTTTAAAGACCAGTCATACTCTTGAAGATTTAAACTTCTCTGTCGAAATGGAAACCGGAACCGGTAAGACCTATGTCTATATCAAAACCATGTATGAACTGAATAAACATTATGGCTGGAGTAAATTTATTGTGATGGTTCCTTCTGTGGCTATCAGAGAAGGCGTTCACAAGTCTTTTCAGATTACCGAAGATCATTTTCAGGAGATTTATGGTAAGAAAATACGCTATTCTATCTACAATACAAACAATAAATCCAACCTGATTAATATCAAAAACTTTGCTGATACTTCTAATATTGAAGTGATTATCATGAATTATCAGGCATTTAATGTGGTTGAAGATGATAAGAAAAAGGTATCTGAGTCAGCCCGTAAAATCTATCAGGAGATAGACAGTTTAAATTCTGAAAGACCAATTGATATTATCAAACGCACCAGACCAATTCTGATTATTGATGAACCTCAGCGTTTTGGTGAAAAGGCAGAATCAATTTTAAGCAAAAGAGTCTTTAATCAACTCTTTATCTTAAGATATTCAGCGACACATAAGAAAGACTACAACAAGATATACCGCCTGGATGCCATTGATGCTTTTAATCAAAAACTGGTTAAGAAGATTAGTGTCAAAGGCATTGAAGTCATTGGAAATGCCGGAACCAGCAGTTATCTGTTTCTCGATACAATAGAGATTAGCAAAGATAAATATCCGGAAGCACTTATCGAAATGGAGATTAAACAAGAAAACGGTATCGGCAGAAAGACAAAAAGAATCAAAGAGAAAGACGACTTATTTGCTTTATCAAATGAAATGCAACAATATAAGGGGTATGTGGTTAAGGAAATCAATGCTCTGACAAATAAAGTTACTTTTTTAAATGGAGAGACTTTATCTGTTGGTCAGGCAACTATAAACCCTGACGAAGCGCATGTCAAAAGAATTCAGATCAGAGAAACCATTCGTTCGCACATTGAGAAAGAACGGGTTCTTTATGCAAAAGGGATTAAGGTATTATCTTTGTTCTTTATTGATGAAGTGGCAAAATACAGAGATTACAGTTCACCCGATGAAAAAGGGGAGTATGCTCGTATTTTCGAAGAAGAGTATCAGAATGCTACAATGGAGTTGAGTTTATTTGAAGAAGCCTATAACCAATTTTTAAATCTGCATAAGGCACATGAAGTTCATAATGGTTACTTTTCGATTGATAAAAAAGGGCATTTTGTGGATTCAAAAGAAAAACGAGGAGAAGATGGCAGTGACGATGAGAGCGCTTATGACTTAATCATGAAAAACAAAGAGAAACTTCTTAGTTTTGAAGAACCAACCCGCTTTATTTTTTCTCATTCAGCACTCAGAGAAGGCTGGGATAATCCCAATGTATTTCAGATTTGCACCTTGAAACACAGTCAGTCCACTATCAGTAAACGGCAGGAGATTGGCAGAGGGCTTAGAATCTGCGTGAATGCTCAGGGTGACCGAATGGATTATTCTGTTCTGGACAGAGAATTCTTTGATGTTAACAAACTCACTGTGATTGCCAGTGAATCCTATGATACTTTTGCTAAGGCCTTACAAAAAGAGATAGTGGATTCTCTTTCTGACCGACCGGTTAAGTTGACTCAGGATGTTTTAGTCAATCGGGTACTTAAAAATGTGAAGGGCGAAAAATTCATCTTTGATGCCCAAAGTGCGCTTGATTTTATCTTTGACTTAAAATTTAAAGGTTATATTGATGCGAATTATCAGATAAATGATAAACTGATTGCCGATATCAATGAAGATAAATATGAAGTGCCAGAGAAACTAAAAGGCTTTGAAACCGCTGTTAAGGAACTGGCTGAATCAGTGTATTCTACTGCCCGTTTTAAAACCACAGAAAATGGCAAAACGACCAATATAAAACTCAGTGAACTTAAACCTAATGAGAATTTTGCCAAAGCTGAGTTTCAGGCACTCTGGAGAAAGATAAAGATTAAGACGGTTTATGAGGTTGATTTTGACAGTGAAGAGCTGATTAGGAACAGTATTCGTGCTATTGACAAGAATCTATTGGTAAAAAGAGTGAGTGTCATGATTAGCAGTGGTGAGCAGAAAGACAATCTTGACCAGCAAAGTTTAAAAGTCAACGAAGCCATGTCACGCACTCGTGTTAGAAGAGAAGATGCGAACTTGCTACTTGGTTCAATCCGCTATGATCTGATAGGTGAGATTTGTAAATTGACCCGTTTAACCCGAAAATCAGTCGTAAAGATACTTAAGGGGATCAGGCTTGATACATTTTATAATTTCAAAGTCAACCCGGAAGACTTTATCAAAAAAGTCAGTCATCTGATAAACGCTGAAAAGGCTGTAACACTGATCAATCATGTGACTTACTCAAAAATAAACGATTGCTATGATGATGATGTGTTTACGATTAACAACTTTAGCGGTTCTTTAGCTGAGAATATCCTTGAAGTTAAAAAACATATCTATGACTATATCAAAACAGATTCAAAAATCGAAAGAGCTTTTGCCCAGGATCTTGAAAATCACGATGTGATGGTCTATGCTAAACTACCACGAAGCTTTACCATACCAACCCCTCTCGGACCTTATAACCCGGATTGGGCTATTGTCTTTGATACTGATGAATACAAGTATATCTACTTCATCGCCGAAACAAAAGGGAGTATGGAAACTTTGCAACTCAGAGAAAGCGAACATCAGAAAATCGAATATGCCAAAAAACACTTTGAGGCTTTAGGACATACAAATATCAGGTATGATGTGGTCGATACCTACCAGTCATTGATGGATAAGGTGATGAAATGAAAATAGAAGAATTATTAAAAAAAGAAATGAACCTAACTGATGCTGAAAAAATCACTGATATAGCTCTAAAAGCTACTAACATAATCCCAGTAATTGGCCCTTATTCAGAAATAGTTCTTCGCTTTTTTATTGATCCGATACAAGACAGGCAGAAAAAATATAATATGGTTGTAGCTGAAGCAATAGGAGAGCTTGATAAAAAATTCAAGATATTGCCGGATACCCTTTTATCAAATGAAAAGTTTATCTCATGTTTATATCAGGCTACCCTGATTGCCATAAAGAATCATCAGGATGAAAAGTTAAAAATGTTAAAGAATGCATTGGTTTCAACTGTGATTTCTAATGTCCAAGATGATCTTAATATACTTTTTTTTTAAGATGATTGATGAGCTCAATGTAACTCAGTTTCATATATTAAAATGGATGAGTATGAATTGTGAAATGATTGAGAAATCAGATAAACTTATGGACTTGTATGATATATTTAAAGAGGATGAGATTATGATTGAACCTCTTGTATTTAGATTATATGTTTATGATTTAGAAAAAAAAGGGCTAATAACTCTTGGAAATATTTCAGATTATGATGAATATTCAGTAACTGTAGTGAGCTGGGATAATAATTCTCAAAAAGCAGAATTAACTCCAATAGGAGATCAATTTTTAAGATTTATAATAGATAGTGATTAAAAAAGAGTGTCATTATTATTGGCGCTTACTAATCTTTTTTTCTTTTAAAATGCAAGTAGAATCAAAATTAAGATCTGAACCTAATAAAAAGGCTTTAAATCAAGTCATTTTACGCTCAAAATTAATAATTTTTTCAGTGCCTTCAGTGCTTTCAGTGGTTGAAAATGAAAATCACGACCACGGAAGGCACAGATAACACGGAATTCTATGAAGAACACAGGGCTGACGCCCCTTTATACGGTTTTCTCTCTATCTTTTCTACGAAGAACACAGGGCTGACGCCCCTTTATACAGTTTTCTCTCTATCTTTTCTACGAAGAACACAGGGCTGACGCCCCTTTATACAGTTTTCTCTCTATCTTTTCTACGAAGAACACAGGGCTGACGCCCCTTTAT
>JAKQQL010000425.1:0-3179 GCA_029564175.1 Candidatus Cloacimonadota bacterium | reverse complement strand
AAAACCCTTGCAACGGATTCCGATCTTGAACTGACAATGAAGCCGGGTGCTTATGTGCTTAGGCTGCAGGGCTTGCGTTACGATAAGAGGGCGGTGGTGGTGTTTAGATAAACTACCCTGCGCGCTTCGGGCGCCGCGTCTATATATCGGCTTCGGGCATGCCCTTTCGCTACAGTCCGCTGGCGGGTGCTTGCTTGATTGCTTGATTGCTTGATTGATTGATTGATGGAATTAGGTTAGGCACTACAGAAAGTCGTTTCCGATTCTCAGTTGGGAATTATGTTTCTGTCGGTAATTACACCTCTGCCGGTAACTGCATCTCTGCCGGTAACTGCATCTCTGCCGGTAACTACATCTCTGCCGGTAACTACATCTCTCCCGGGAATTATTTCCGATGGGGATTAAATTACGGAACAGTTGAATGTACGGAATTTCTAATCATCTTTGGAAAAGGAGGATGAAATACAATAAATGTGTATTTTTGTTTGCTTTAGATTACTGCAGGCGAATTTTGGAGGCTGCTCAGAGTCTGGGTAAGGCGGAAATAAACCTGATAGGTTTATTTGGATGTTGTAGTGTATACAAAAAAGACCTGAAAATGAAGCGATTAACCATAATACTAACATGTTTACTGATAATCGGAAAGGTGAATGCTGATATAGCTCCTAATCCGATTGTTATTAAAAGTATTTACTCAGTTGATAGTTGTAAAATCCAAATGACACAGGAATATGTATATGCGGATTTGTACAATGATTCTGCTGTGGTCGTATGCACATTTAACTTGCTGAATCTGGCTGACACCATTACAATTCAGGTTGGATTTCCGGAAATGAATTTTCAATACTGGTCAATAGGAAACTATGGAGAGAATGATAAGATAAATTTTAAAATTTATGTTAACGACAGAATATTGACAGAGAAAGAAATAGGTGTACCCCCTGAATTGGATAGTGTGTATAATACGTATATGTACATTTATTACATAGAAAAGGAGTATCGTAGAAAAATAGATAGTGTTTATAAAGCAAATAATGTGATTATTGAAGAAAATAGAACTTATAAATACCAATCCACTGAATCATACCAAATTGTAAGAGCCGCGATGACCGATTTGTATAAATGGAGAGAAACAAAACCCAATCTGGGTTCTGACCTTTGGAATGAGTTTGACACACAAATGAAAAAGGGTAATTTTCCCTGGTATGTATGGAATGTGCATTTCGACAAAAATGAAAATAAGACAATTAAAATTATCTATTCATTACCATCTGGACAAGGATATGGAGCAGATTATCGTTACTTCAAATATATCCTTGAAACCGGCTCGGGATGGTATGGTCCAATTGAAAAAGCGGATATAAAATTGAAACTTCATGATATTGAATTAGAGGCATTAGAAGAGATTTCGCCCAGAGGATATCAAATTGACACAGCCAATAAAACTATTGAGTGGTATCTTTCGAACATTGAACCGACAAAGGAGGATGATATCTATGTCAGGTATTATAATCCTGTTGAAAGAAAAAGCTGGGAGAAATATCAAAAGAAAAGAAAAAGAGCAATAAGATTCAGATTCTTAAATCCATTGAATTGGTTTAGATAGACAAATGAACAAAGCACGCACCACAACATCATATATAAAACATTTGGCAGTCAGCAGGTTATCGATTGTTTCAGCTCGTATCAAAAGTACTTGTAACTTGACAGAAAATCTCTTCGAAACCCCAAATGTTTCATATACGTAACCGTTAGAGGGCATAATAAAAAACAACCAACTAAAACTTAATGAAATGACTAAGGAACAGTTGAGAACTGAGTATTCAAGACTTAATAAACTTAAAACGATTAAAGATTGTCTTGATTTATTTGACATATTCTTAGAACATCTTTGGAATGTCATCAACTACCACCACGAAGACAAGGTCTATAGCTATGCGAACAAAGACGCTAAGATTTTAAATCAAATGATGTTTATGAAACTTATTCATTTAAAAAAAATAGTAGAGGGTGTAGGCTATATTGCAAAGAATGGATTCAAATTAAATGACATCATTGACCCAACAATTGTTGCCTCCTTGACAAGAAACATCTTTGAAACGGTATCAGTTTTTAATTTGATTTTCAGAAACACAAAGAATGAAGATGAAAAGGCAATTATATACGGACTTTGGGTTATATCAGGTCTTAAATACAGACAACGGTTTCGGTCAATTGCAACAACTCCAGAGAATATACGGAAAATTGCAGATGAACAAAAAGAAATAGACCAGTTAGAAAAAGAAATAAAAGATACTGCATTATATAAATCACTTGATGTAAAGAACCAATCAAAAATTGACGAAAAAATTAAACAGAAAGATTTTAAAATCAGATTTGTAGGAAAAGATGTCATTTATTTAACATGGCAAGACATGTGTGATGTAATTAATTTAAACAAAGACATATTTGACAACTTTTACACTTATTTTTCACTCTATGCGCACCCATCTCAGGTTTCAGTTTTTCAGTTTGAGACTATGTTTAGTAAAGAAAATGAGGCGTTTAAACAATTAACAACCACGAATTTAAAGTATTGCTTTTCCTTAATGAGTGTATTTATTGCAGACTACATTCATTTATTTCCAGCGGTAAAAGTAACATTTGAAAAACTTGAAATTTATAAACAAATAGCCCTTAATGCACATAATAAAATGCTTAGGGGGGATGCATATTCGATTAACGAAGCATGGAAAAATTTAGAATGAATTACGCCCCCTAATAAATTGGACTCTGAGCGGCCTGCAAGGCCCAGCGAGGAATCGGTGTTGGACTACACCCGCCGTTTGTGAGCTATGTACTTAAGGAGGATTAGCGGTCATTGCCGAGTAGAAGAACTGTCATTAAAAATTCACGTATGAAAAATAAAATAGAGATATTCAAAACTGCCGACAACAAAATTGAACTGCAGGTTCAAATGGATGCTGATACCGTTTGGCTTAGCCGGTCTCAAATGTCTGAATTGTTTGGTCGTGACAGAACAGTTATTTCACGCCATATAAGCAATATATTTAAAGAGAACGAATTAGACAAAAGTGTGGTATGTGCAAAAATTGCACATACCACTCAACATGGAGCCATAAAAGGCAAAAAACAGGTTTCTGAAACTGAATTCTACAACCTCGATGTCATCATCTCCG
>JAKQQL010000176.1:0-1644 GCA_029564175.1 Candidatus Cloacimonadota bacterium | reverse complement strand
TGGCATTAAAGGCATGACACCTGAACTTAAAGCTGTCATTAAGAATGCTCCGGTTGAAAAGCAGAGAGAACTCATTCTCAATTTCATGGAAGAAAACAATCCTGAACATCGTTTGCTTTGTGGTGAAATTCGTAAGGTTGTTCTCAATAACAAAACAAGTGAATATAAGCATATCAGCAGTCTTGTTAAGATGCTTCGTGACTATGTGAAAGTATCTGACGTTGAAGTTAAAACAATGGGTGAAGTTATGACACCGATTGAACTTGTTGAAGAAATGCTTGACACTCTGCCTTATGAAGTTTGGACAAATCCCAATCTGAAATGGTTAGACCCTTGCAATGGTGTTGGTACATTTGTTTCAGTTGTCATCAAACGACTGATGAAAGGTTTGGAAACATTTGAACCGGATGCTGAACTCAGGTACAAACATATCATGGAGAATATGATTTATACTGCCGAATTGCAGTCAAAGAATGTCTTCCTTTATATGTATGCTTTTGACCCCGAAGATAGGTATGCTCTGAATGTTTTCAATGGCAGTTATCTGTCAGAAGAATTCGACAGACACATGAAGTTTTGGGGTGTTGAAAAGTTTGATGTTATTGTGATGAATCCACCATATCAAATACAACAAGAAGGTAATAGTAAAACACATCCACTTTGGGATAAATTTGTAATAAAAACTCTTAATCAAATTGTTGAAAGTGGTTATCTTGTTGCTGTTCATCCTGATGGTTGGCGTAATGTTGATGGAATGTTCAAAAATGTACAAACATTACTTAAAAGCAGACAGTTACTATATCTTGAAATTCATGATTATAGTGATGGTTTAAAAACATTCAGAGTAAAAACGACATATGATTTTTATTGTCTTCATAATGTACCAAACACAATGTTCACCAAAATAAAAGGTAGTGATGGTATTATTGAACGTGTTGATATTTCCAAAATGGAATTTATTCCAAATGGAATGTACAAAGAGTTTGAAAAACTGATTGCTAAAAATGGTGAAGAAACCGTTTCAATAATTAACAATAGTTCTTATCATCATCAAAGACCTCACATGGCAAAAGAACAAACCGAAGAATTTAAATATCCTTGTGTATGGACAACTTTAAGTACCGATGTTATAAATTTTTGGTATTCAAACACTAATGAAAAAGGACATTTTGAAATACCAAAAGTCATTTTTACAACTGGTACTGCAAGTAAACCCATAATTGATGAAAATGGAAATTATGGTTTAACAGAATTTGCATCTGCCGTTGTTGATGAAGTAAAAAATCTTCCTTTCATTCAGAAAGCAATGTTACATCCCGATTTTATTAAACTAATGAATTTCAGGGATGGCAATGGTGGTAAATTCGGACACAGATATGACAGAAAAGTAATTGCCACTTTTCGCAAAGACTTTTGGAAAGAATTTCTTTATTAATCTGAAACAATTTCAAATAAAATTCGTATAAGTGAATGTACACAAACACACAGACAATGAAAACAATTCTCGAACATAATTTCAAAACCAAATGTCATAGTCTTCCCGCACTCTTTGACGGAGTGAATAAGATGTCACAGCTTATGGCACGAATTGAAAAGCTATCACAACGTGACCCTTTGAACTATGACCCTGACAAATACAAAGGC
>JAKQQL010000387.1:0-11966 GCA_029564175.1 Candidatus Cloacimonadota bacterium | reverse complement strand
AGAGGGAGTTGGATGAAGAGCTCACGAACCATGAAAGTTTCAACTTCCATGCGAGGCTCAGAGAGAAGGAATTGGAAGGGGATAAGGAATAATAGGCGGGAATAGCTCAGTCGGTAGAGCATCAGCTTCCCAAGCTGAGGGCCGAGGGTTCGAATCCCTTTTCCCGCTCAAAAAAAGACCTGACAATCAGGCATATAAAAGGACTTGCAAAATTGACTGTTGCGAGTCTTTTTTTATTTGCAATAAAATTTGCAATATAAAATGATGCTCGACACTTTTCAGATTTTTCCAAAATTTTTTTTAAAATTTTTCATTCAAAGAGTTATTTCGAGACCTGAATCTTGACCAGAATTCAGTTTTTTCTGTATTTATAATAAAGATAAGAGCAGAAACATCCGCTCCACCAGCGGCTTATTTTGGCACTACCACGGGGGACTGCCCCATAGGGCGGGTTACGGTGGGGGTAGGGTATCTGTACAATATACTAATCGCAAAATGAAGACCAGACCTCATAAAGACATTTATCATGTTCCAGCAACAATGGATGAACTCATAACCGACATGGAACTTAATCCTGAGCGATATAAACACCTGCAATTTATCTTAAACCGTCAAGAACATATGGGTCTGGGACTGGGACAATTATATCTGGTTGTGAATGAAACTGGCTTTGGGGTATACCGTCTTGATGATGTTGATTACGAAAACAGCAATATTCGGCTGTCATTTTCAAATCCTTTGACTGGGAACTATGCTGAAATCAGTCTGGACATAAATAATAAACATCCACAGTTATTTCTGATAAACTGGCTCGACATCGAGGATATGATGTATAAAGAAATGGTCTATGATTTCATTGATAATGAACTTCTTGAACTTGAAAATGAGTTACCATGAATGACTTGGAGTACATCAACAATTCGGGAAGGAGAGTACTGAAATCTTTCCCACCAGACTCATTATTTATTGACCTGCATTTTATTCTGACCAAGAACAAAATTTTGACCCGACATATGCCATATCTTTTGCTTGAGAAAAAGATTTCAGGAAAACATATTGCAGCCATACGACTTCTTGATTTTCATGAAGAAGATGGCGTTGTTTCACTTTTCGTACAAGAATTGGAAAGCAAAAAGGAATATTTTCTGTCAGCTAATATGGAATATGATGGGACGATGTGGTTGTGGACTCTTGCAGATATTCATACAATTTATTCAGGTTGACTGAAAAGTGACAATAATTTTTTCACAAAATCTCATGGATATAAATGAGAAAAGATAAGTTAACAAAGACACTTCATGAAGGACTTATGGATTCATCTGTTAAATAATATTTATTCATTCAATATTCAATTTTTTAAAGAAAATCTTGTTCCTGAGCCTTGCATCTGATAACAATTTTTTAAAACTTATAATTTCCATATACATCTTATACCCAACATGGTATCCAAAATATCCTTCTTTATCGGGACTCAAAGTCAATGAAGCATTCTTTGCGAATTCTTGAATTTTAGGAGTTATGTCACAAATAATGTAACCATAAACAGGTGTACAATCACTAACCTTTATTTTTTCCACTCCATCAGGTGTCTCATATTTCCCATTCCTGATTTCATCAAGGTACTTGCAAATCTGGATAACAGGGTCATCATCTGCACCATATGCTTCTCTCTTTGGTCTTTTAAATTCGAATATTGTAATCGGGTTTGAAAATTCATTATCGCCAAGGCGAAATACTCTTTTTCTATCAAAGATTATTAAATCAGGCTCACCAGATGCTTTTCCTGCTGAAATTTTTTTATCCGAGGCAACATAATCGGAGAAAACTAACCTTTCATCCAAAAGCCAAAGATTATGCTCCTCATAATTAACTTCAGTTGAATCTTTTCCCATCGGGAAAATTAAATTATGCACCTCTTTTTCGAGTTCTGATTTGCCATCTTCCTTTCTTTTAAGCAATTCAAAAAAAAGGTCTATAACAATCTTCCTGTTTGCTACATAATGGGCAAGGTCAATTTTTCCTACTTCGGTAATTCTCTGTATGACATCTTGAAATTTTTGATTGAACTCATCGTCACCACTTTGCATTATTCTTTGAATGTCTGATTTTGTTACAATCTCTTTATTAAACTTAATCTTTTGCAACTCAATCTCAATTTTTTCATCTGGAAGATTGTAGGGAAAATCATTGAAATCCAAATCTTTTAAATAAACTTTGTGCCAAGGGGCAGAAGAATTTACGTATTCATGAATTCTATTAACTTTCTTTTCGACTCTCATTTTTACCTCATCGGTAAATAGTTTTTTTACTTCTAATGCTACTTCCTTTTCTATTTCACTTTGTGATAACGGATAAAATTTATCTGATACATTTTTGTCAAAATTGAAGGTTTCTCTCTCCAAAGAAACAGTCCTGTTTAAATATTCACCTGACACATAGGCTTTTATAATATAATTCTTGGTTATTTTTCCGTCATTTCTTTCAAACTCATCAAAAAAATCATCTTCAAATTCTGGTATGTAGTAAGATAACGGTGTCTCTGTAACTTCTCTCTTGTGTGCTGTAAGGCTTATTCGACTTTTATGGTTACCAGAAAAATATATTTTAAATGTCGTAATAGTAAATTTTTCAATATAGCCATCAATTTGTGAAGAAAGAGTTATTGTTGAACTGTTAATTAACTGAATATCTTTATTTTGAATAATGTAATCGTTTAATATTATTCTCCCGTCATCAGTATTCTTTTCTTTCAGAATAATTGTTGGGCAATTGTTGTTCCCATTCACAAAAAAGTTAAGTATCCTTTCAAGTAACTTTCTTGCGATAGTATCAAGTCCTTTATCAGGAATTTTTACGTCTTTTAAATGCTTTAGAAAAAGGGTGGTCTTGGTTGATTTTGCTTCTACTTCTTCAATTGTCTCATCCTTAATAATATCATAGTCTTTTCCAAATGAAAATTTCCTTAATTTAAAAACTTTACCATCCTTAAAAACACTTTCAATCTTGACCTCATTGAAATATTTTATGTACATGAATCTTCCAAATCCTTTACCCCCGATATTCTTTTTTGTATCACTATAAAATGTATCAAAAGAATCTCGATGAATCTGGGTAAAACCAACTCCGTTATCTTGAATTTCAAATCCTATTATTTCTGATAATATACCATCAAATTTGAGGACATTATCTCTGATTACAGAGATGATAATCTTTCCCTTGTTTTTATTTGTTGTTTCATCTATTGCCTCGATGGAATTTACCACGGCTTCTACGAGGGGAGAATACACATTAGACCTGCTCTTAATGTTATCAATTGTTCCCTGAATATTTATTTTACTCATTTTCTATGTAATTTGACGACTTTTTAATCAAACATTACCTTTCAAGATAACAAAATTATATTTCCCATTCTATTTTGATATAAAAAAACGGACGTTTATTCTTACCCCACAGTGCAGGGGAGGTTTGTACAAAAAACAAGGGGTTTCGCAACCCCTTAATTATTTACCCACTTTTATTTAAAAAAATGTCAGGCATTAATGTACTCATCAATCGGTTTTTTGATACCATTTCTGGAATCCATTTCCTGTTTTTCACGGGCATGTCGCAGGATGTAGCCTGATTTTCGTCTTTCTTTTTTATCCTTTGAACCTTTTGGTCGTCCGAGTCGAACCCCTTCAACTTCCTTTTTCCGCCTTAGCGCAAGTTTTGTCCGTTCAGAAATGAGAGACCTTTCAAATTCCGCAAAAATTGCCAGAATATGAAAATGCAGTCGTCCTGTTGCAGTGCTGAAATCAAGATTATCACTCACCGAAATAAATGTTATGCCTTTATCTACTAATTCTTTGATTTCCAATATTAACTCGGTGCTTGAGCGTGCCCAACGGTCAATTTTGTGAACGATGACACCTGCATATTCTCCGTTACGCAGTTTCTGAAGCAGGACTTGTTTGACTGGTCTGGTTCGTCTTGTACTTTCCATTTCCTCAAAAACATCGAATTCATATCCCTTGTGATTGGCATATTCAATTAATTTGACCTTTTGATTTTCATTTGTCTGGTCAAGTGTTGATACACGTAAGTACAATGCAAAACGATTCATATTTAATTAGTTAGAATAAATAATATAATACGGATACTTATCATCGTAAAATAAAAAATCCGAAGGCAGTTCCACCACGTAACTTTTTATTGGTCGATTTCCATCGAGTTCAATCAGAATTAAGAAACGGGTGCTTCCATCGCTGTCGAAGTTTATGAACTGGTGATGAATTTTGATTTGCTTTTTATTCATTGAACACATTTATGTGTGCAAATATAATAAAGAATTATTACCGAACACACTTGTATGTGTTTTATTTTTATATTTACAGAAAAAAGTGGTGAAAAAATCTGATGCAATACCCTCAGAACAAAAAGAACTATTAGTTAAAATCGGCAAGAAATTGCAGAAACTAAGGGCAGAAAGGGGTAATACCTATGTAAAAACAGCTAAGGAAATGGGTGTACCACGTAATACCCTGAATAGAATGGAGTTAGGGCGGATTAATTTTCAACTTCTAACTCTTGTACGTGTACTGAATTATTATCACCTGAGCATAAGCCAATTCTTCGATGAACTGGACTAACTTTTCTTATTTCCACAGGTTATTTCAGAATTTGACCGTGCGGAGACACTTGCTGGGACTATTTTTCAGGTGAAGTCGATGAAAATAGGGGGAAATTAGCGTTAATTTGATGTTTTTAAACGGTTTCAACTGTCCAAATTACTCCGAAAACCGTAGGTTTCAGAACACCAGAGTACCCTTAGAATAAATTTTGGTACAAATAAATCCACAACACGATGTGACAGTATTTATGGGAAATGATGTTACAGAATGTCCGAAAAAGAGATACCAGACTACCAGCAAAAACGAATCGAAGAAATTAGTTCGTTCATAAAGAACTGGCGATTAAACGAGGGACTTACACAACGGGAGTTCAGCGAATTAGCGTGTATCCATCCTAATAGCCTGTACCACCTTGAGAAAAATGGATTATACAATATTTTGACACTATTAAAATGCATTGATGCAACGGAATTAACCGTTACTCAATTCTTTGAAGGAATTGAATAGTATTAATATCAATACATAAAGTAATGATTTAGTTGATGTAGTATATTATCCTGATATACCGTTAATAAACGTCTCAACAAAATCAATTATCCGTCTTAGTATTCTTTCACCAGTTGTTTTACGTTGAAGCAAGGTTGGCTTTTCTCCATCAAGCAGTTCTAAAATATCATCCCGCATCGGTTCTTGTTCGGAATACAGGTAATTTTCAATCAATGTTTGTGTTTTTTCTTTCGATAATTTTTCTTCTTCAACCATTTTCAGGAATGCTTTTTCCTGCTCCACCGTCCAGTACTTTTCAAATTCCTGTGGTATATCATCAGTATCCAAAATAACAGGCATGTTTTCCCTGATGAACTTTTCAATCAGTTCCTTCTTGCTCCGCAATTGCATTTCAGTGTTCAACAGGTTGAATATTTCCTTTTCAATCTGCTCCGCATCTTTCTTCTGGTTGGCTTTAAGTTTGATAAGAAGACGAATAATGTATGCAACATTGATTTCGTCACGGTGAATAAGTTCCAGTTCAAAATCAACGTCTTCGAGTATGCTTACTTTCTCTTTTGCGTGTTCGCTTTTTACTTTATCATGCAGGTCGAGATACTTACTCTTATAATCTTCGAACTGCTGTTCTGTCATCGACAAATCGCTCCACTTGAAGTCGGAGAAGGATGCTAAAACGTTTTTAATACGCATTAAATCCCTGAAGGCTATGATGAATTTCAGTTCATCATCTTCTGTGACCAGATTGTTTACGCTATCGACAGTAGGGGTGATATGCAGTAGGTTGATAAAAGCATCATTAAATGACTTTACGTACTCATCATACGGCTTCATTATGATTTCCTCGATGGCATCTTTGTTGCTGAAAAGGGTGATGGCTTCATCGGTAGCATTTTTCAGGTTACGGAACACCACAATGTTGCCCTGTGATTTCAGTTCATTCAGGATGCGGTTGGTTCGGGAATATGCCTGTATCAATCCGTGATACCTCAGATTCTTATCAACATAAAGAGTATTGAGTGACGGACTGTCAAATCCTGTCAGGTACATGTTTACTACCAGCAAGATGTCAATCTTACGCTCTTTTACCTTCTTGCTGATATCATTGTAATAGTTGTAGAAACTCTGACTGTCTCGTGTTGAAAACGCTGACCCGAACATCTGGTTGTAATGTCCGATAAACTCATCGAGTTTTTCACGGGTATGTGGATTGGTTGCATAGGCAATCTCTGGTTCGGCTGCAACTGAAATTTCCTCTGGGATAAATCCATTGGCATCAACATCATCTTCGTTGGCAATATAACTGAATATGGTGGCAATCTTTAAATCGTGATTTCCGAGCATTTTCTTGCGATATAACAACTCGTAATAGCGAATCAATGCTGGAATACTACTGACGCAGAACATGGCTGTAAATTCCCTGCTATGCGTTTTTCTATTATGATTGGCAATGATATAGTCAACAATTTTCTCAAGCCGTGCCTGTGATTCCATCAGTTCATCAACATCAATATCCTCGACCTGAATATCAATTTCATTGGCACTATCCCTGTTCCTGTACCTGCCAACATATTCAACCGAGAATTTCAGCACATTCTCATCCCTGATAGCATCGGTTATCACATATTTGTGAAGGCACTCCCCGAATAATTCCTTTGTTGTCTTTTTACCCAATTCGTTTTTCACGGCATTTTCAGCAAAAATGGGTGTGCCAGTGAAACCAAACATCTGGATGTTCCTGAAGAATGAAATAATACGCTGGTGTGTTTCACCAAACTGGCTGCGGTGGCACTCATCGAAGATGAAAACGATTCGTTCATCCTGAAGTGGCTTCATCCGTTCCAGAAAATGTTTTTTACTTATGGCTGCATTAAGTTTCTGGATAGTGGTTACAATCAGTTTTGTATCATCAGTGAATTGTCTGACCAGTTGTCTGGTGTTGTCAGTTCCGTCAACACTGCCCTTGCTGAAACTGTTGAACTCTTTTGTTGTCTGGTAGTCCAAATCTTTTCTGTCGACCACAAACACAACTTTCTTAATCTTAGGCAAACGAGTAAGTATCTGGCTTGCCTTGAAAGATGTCAGTGTTTTACCAGACCCAGTGGTATGCCAGATATATCCGTTCTTTCGGCTGTGAATTACCCTGTCCACCAATGCCTCAACAGCATAATACTGGTAGGGGCGAAGAACCATCAGTATCTTGGATGTTTCGTTCAATACGATATACTTGCATATCATCTTTGAGATATGACACTTCTCCAAGAAGTCGGATGCGAAACCGTTTAATATGTTGGTAAGCCGTTTATTTTCAATGTCCGTCCAGTAAAATGTCTGTTTAAATGACTGGAAGCGGTTATTGGCATAGTATTTCGTGTTTACACCATTACTGATTACAAATATTTGGATGTATTGAAACAACCCATAACTGCTACTGAAGGAATGTCGCTGATACCTGTTGACCTGATTAAACGCTTCTTTAAGTTCCAGTCCCCTACGCTTTAATTCAATCTGAACTAATGGCAGACCATTGATAAGTAGTGTTACATCATAACGGTTCTTGTATTTGCCTTCCATCGAGACCTGATGGGTGACCTGATACTGATTCTGACACCACTGTTCGGTATTGATGAACTCAAAATACAGGTTGTCACCATTGTCTCTGATTATATGCTGTTTTTCACGGAGTGTTTTGGCTTTTTCGAATACTGAACCCTTGCTGAGGATGTTTAAAACCTTTTCAAATTCCTTGTCGGAGAAAACAATATTGTTGTGTTTTTCTAACTGTTTCTTCAGGTTGGCAATTAATTCTGTTTCATTCTGCACATAGACCAGTGCATACCCCAATTCCTGAAGTTTGGCAATCAGTTGTTCTTCGAGTATCAGTTCGGGTTGCTTGCTCATTGCCAAAGAGGTTCTTTATACCAGTTGTTCAAAAATCCCAGTTTATATATCGGTATTGATGGATTTGATTTTATAAGTTCGTGTATTTTGCTCCTAATCTGATTGTTTGGAGTTATCTCGTTACACAAATAGACCATGCACGAAATAATAAGAAACGGTTTCTTTACCTGAACGGGAAGAAGTGGATTGACGAACCATTTCCCGACAGGATTATTTAATTTTTCGACAGGTCTTTTTACCATATTCCTGCTCCACAAACGGGAATGATGAGCTATAATATTCCTGACATAAGCAATAGCTTCCAGCCAACTGGAAAGTTCACTGTGCAGGTTCAATCCCATTTCTTTTGCGATGGCGGCTTTTTCAGGTAACTGGTGTTTCAGGTTTTTATAAAATTTTGAGAGCGTCCCCATTGAAGCCACCTCCAAGGTCTTCCATGCGTCTGCATACTTATTTGGGTAACGAAAGCGATGGTCTTTAATGAAACTTTCCTGACTTCTGTCAAATTCTTTCTTCAATTCATCCAAAGTGTTTTGATGAATGGTTTTAATTATACCACCATTCAGCGTAATGGTTGTATTCTCGAAAAATGCGGGGTCTAAATACCACAATCCACCATAACTTACAGACATGTAATATATCATCTTTGTACGCAGAGCGATTTCAATGCGTTCAATGGCATCGAACAGAATAAGTCTCAACTGGCGGTCGAAATTGTACCTGTCAACAATGTCTTCAAAATATGTGTTTGGTAAAAACGTATGCAGTGTAAAATTGGATTGCATATCCCACCAATATCCCTTTAATCGGTAATAACTTATGTTTTTTAACAATTCGGCTGCTTGCGCTTCATTCCTGAAAAGCATACCTCGTGATTTCAGAAGCTGTAACTGGTCGGCTATGGTATAGGCGGGTTTATTTGGCATAGCTACATAAAAAAAATGACCCGCCTGCAGTTCTTATGGTATGCAAAACGGGTACTGTTAATGCAAATATAAGGCAAATGTTTGATTTTGCAAAAAATTTATCTGTTTTTTCGAAATTTATCATCGCCACATCACATTTTAAAAGTCAGCTATACAAACATTTGTTGCATCAAACCCTTCTTCCACTGTTCTGCCTGCTCTATCTGCTTTTGGGTGTTCTGAATCTTGTTATCCAGAGAACAAAGGAAATCTCCAATTTTGTGCTGCTCATAATGATTCGGGCATGGCACTTTCAATTTGAAAAACGAATTCTTGTTAACATTTAAAAGACCATCCATTCTTGCAGAACTGGAAATAATTTTACGAAGTTCTTTATCAAGATAATGACTTTCAAAAAGTTTAGAATAGTATTTTGTCGACATTTTAGGGTCTACACGTTCAAAACTGATAAATACATTCGGTACTGCAATCTTTTCCCCAGTATCATTTAGGTATACACAACCATATTTATATGTCTTTGAATTGCCTTTATTGTATGAAAATTGACCTTCATCTATAACAGTATAGTTCTTGTTTTGCTGACCAGAGATGTTTCTCCCAAATTTCTCTTTTTGTGACACAAATCCAATACCTGCAGTGATACTATAAGTTGGGATATCTCTTTCTCCAACTGATTCATTGATTTCAGTAAAAACATCTCCTAACTTCTTTTTCTCCCACTTCGGGAACTCCTGCCCATTATCGTCTTTAAATCTGATTCCCTGCGAGAATATTTTCTGCATCACACCTTTCTTGTATTGTTCCAGCAGTGTTTTCTTGCGTTTGAGTTGGGATATTTTCTGGTCAATGGCGGTGAAAAAGGATGCGATTTTTTGTTGTTCGGGAAGAGGCGGGATTTTTAACGGCAATTTTGATAACTGCCCAGCGTAGAGATGAACAACAGATATTCCCTGTGCTAACTTGGCGATATCAATCTTCTTCTTACTATTCAGATAATATGATAGAAAAACGCCATTATTAAGCGTCTTTATTATATTCAAGTCACTACCGAGAGCAATGCCCGATTTTAATATACATGATGCTTTAGCGATATCAACCTCTGTTTCACCAGAAGCAGGGATTATAACATCATTGGCTTCACTTAGAACCAAGTGTGAAGTATTAATATTTGTTTTTGAAAATACAGTGGAAATTGTTTCATTGTAAGTAGTATATAACTCACCATACCTTATACATTCAGTTTCTCCTGTTTCAGAAATGTCTTCTTTTGATATTCCTTTGCCTTTCGAAAATTTTGCAATTTCTCCCAAGGAATTATTAATCCATTCCTCTTTAAAATCAGGAAATCTAATTTGCGGTGTGCTTATATTCCCCATCTCTTCTTGATATATAAAAGGTTGCCATTTTTTGGTGCGAAATTTGGATAATATTTCGTCCGAAACAGATTAATCGTGTTGCTATTCCTTTCAATTAATCCATGTTCTAACATGTACATCAAGGCTATTGACGGACTTCGTGATTCACCCAAACTACAATAAATAAAGACCTCGTTCCCACTCTGCAAGTGCTTGTGAATAAAGTCAAGAGCAGGATTAATCATTTCATCATTTACATATTTTGGGTCATCCCCATCAATCATATTCAGATAGATAGCATCAGGTTCACGTTTGAACAAATAATAGGGATTGTCTGAGTTACATCCTCTGCCAGACCAACCAACAACAGACTGATGAGTCACATATCCACTTGCTCTATTCAGGGCACAGACAATTTTCATGCCCTTTTGACTGGCAAATCTTTGTTCCTCTTTTGAGCCAACGTATAGTTTCAAGTCACCAATTCTTATCATGGTTAAAAAGGGGTTGGGATGTTTAATTCACTGCAATACACAGAAATGATTTCATCGTTGGATTGCATTTCCGTTTCCAGTTCTTTAAGTCCAGTGGCAACAGCAGCAATATCCACAGGCTCTTCCTCTTCAAAGGTGTCAACATACCTCGGAATGTTCAGGTTGTAATCGTTTTCCCTTACCTCATCCAGACTGGCGACATAACTATATTTATCAATCTTTATGCGTTTAGCATATGTGTCAACTATTCTGTCCACATCCTCATCCCGCAGGTAATTTTGCGTTTTTACCTTTTTAAAATGTTGGCTGGCATCAATAAATAAAATATCATCTGGATGTTCCTTACACTTCTTAAACACCAGAATGCATGTTGGTATGGATGTTCCAAAGAAGATGTTCGCAGGTAGTCCGATAACAGCATCCAGATAGTTTTTCTCTTCAATCAGGTATTTTCTGATGTGACCCTCAGCAGCACCACGAAACAAAACACCATGTGGCATTACGACAGCCATAACACCATTTTCTGCCAGATGGTATATCATGTGCTGAATGAAGGCAAAGTCTGCCTTGGATGATGGTGCAAGTTTCCCGTATTCGCTGAACCTGTCATCGGTCATAAACAAGGGACTGGCACTCCATTTTGCCGAAAATGGCGGATTTGCTACAACTGCCTCGGCATCAAGTTTATCGTGCTGCGGGTGTTCCAGTGTATCTTCCAGTTTAATGTCAAATCTTGTGTGATGAACGTCATGCAGAATCATGTTCATTCGGCAAAGGTTGTATGTGGTACGGTTACGTTCCTGACCGTAGAACTTCAGCACATCACAAATCCTACCCAACCGAAGAATAAGAGAACCTGACCCGCATGTCGGGTCATATGCAGATTTAATTCGTGTTTTACCCAGTGTAACAATCCGTGCAAGTATTTTTGATGCTTGTTGCGGAGTGTAAAATTCACCTGCTTTTTTACCCGCACCACTGGCAAACTGCCCGATTAAATACTCATACGCATCACCCAGTACATCAATCTTTGATTGTTCCAGTTGGAAATCTATTTTGTCAAGATGCGACAGAACTTTTGCTATTACTTCATTTCGTTGTTCAGCGGTTTTACCAAGTTTGGTACTGTTTAAATCCATATCCTCGAACAGATGGTCGAAATCCTCTCCGCTGGTT
>JAKQQL010000171.1:0-21805 GCA_029564175.1 Candidatus Cloacimonadota bacterium | reverse complement strand
AAATCAAAAGATGTCCATGTCTCAAAGTTTAAAAGCATTATTCATTAATATCTATAGAGTATCAAAAAATAAGGTATGGAAGGATATGATCATAATTTTTAGTGATTTTTACTTAAAAAAGGTCTTGTTTAACTTCAAATTTTCAAAAATTAGGGGTTACAATTTTGAATTTGCTGTTTAATCATATATTTTCAGAAAATTTGATTTTTTTTTGTACTGATTAATTACGAGTTCATCAGTTTTAGGAATATAATCTGTCTTGTTTAACCCAGAAATAGGATACTGGTGCAAAGCCATATTAATTGAAGATTTTGTGTCAAAGCGGTCAATCTCTGATATGATTTCATTGGAAGTTTTATAATGCAGTAAAAACCAGATTTCAAAGCATGGATTTGAAACAGCATGTTTATATTTTCTTCGAACAGCATCATCAATTGTTTCATGGAGGTTGGGTCCCCAGCTGTCTGTATCAAGTACTAACCAAAATTCATCACCCTGAATAAATTTTTTGTTTACTTTCTGTTCTTTAACAAATTGATTTACTTTGTCAATGATTTGACTGGGGCTTGACAAAGAATCTTCCCGTGGAATTACTATAACATGAGCTTGGGAAATACGGAAATATTCAATAAAATCATTGAAATATCTTGGTTCAGTCACAGATCCTTCAGTACAAATAAAAATTCTCTTTGGAGTGATTTTCTGGCTCTTACGCTTATAAAGTGTCATTTTATACCTTATCCCTGATTAATGGTATAGCACCATACAAACCTGCCAGATAAGCTTTTTGCAAAGCCTTGTCGTTTCTTACTTTCTTGTATTCTTCCAATGAATAAAGGACAGAGGACATTTCATGATTCTTTTTTACAAACCAGATACTGTCTCTTCTTAAAAGACTTACATCAAGCAGAGTAGCGTCATGAGTTGTTACAATCAACTGTGCTTTGTTGTTCTGATTAGTTCTGAAAAATGTTTCAATAAAGAATCTGCTTACAAGCGGATGCAGGCTCCTGTCCAATTCATCCACTATGATAACGGCATCCTGAAAGATCATATCCAAAATAGGGATTAAATCAAATAATCTGTTTGTGCCATCCGACTCTTCGTGTATGTTGAAGCTGACTTTTTCCTTACCGGAAGGGATTGTGTGATTGATTTTGATTTTATAGGCAGAATTTACGCCATTCTTAAAATTGATGCCATAGCGCTCATCAGATATCAGACTGAGGCTTTCAAAGCTCTCGTTGTTTGTCTTTTCTCTGATTTCCGGTGGTATTTTATCAAACAGCTCATCAGCATCAACCTGATCAATACTTACATGGCTGATACCTGTATCACAGAGCTTCAACATTTCTTCATACTTCTTTATCAGTTCATCGTTATCAAGCAGGATGTTTAACTTGTGAAATTTAGAATCCGGATAAATGACTACCATTTTTTTAAACCAGTCAAAGATGTTCTGGAAATAAGTAACATTCCTTATAACTGTCTCTGATAAAAACAATCTGTTAGAAGGTACTCCTTTTAAAATAAAGTCCAGGAATTTGTCTTCTCTATACGAAGAAAAATTGTCTCCAAATTCAATGCTGTTTTTAGTTGTTTTATCATAACGGCGTTTATAAATTAATTGCTCGCCTGTTGAAATGATTTGATAAAGATATTCTTCTGAAATGATGTCTTCATAGACAGAAAATCCAAATCTGAAAATGCTTTTATCTATCAGAATTTCAAATTCAAAGGATGAAGGCTTTTTTTCATTGTCAGGATTTAGTTTAAAATACTTGGTTCGTTTGCCAAGGGGATTACTCTCTCCCAATATGACTGATCGGGCATAGTCTATGATCTTTATTAGATTTGATTTTCCTGATGCATTAGGACCAAAAATAAAGGCTGATCTTAGTATTCCTGGAATATGACGGCTATTGCTTTTCCATACCTGAACTTTTAAGTCTCTGTTAGCAGATGAAAACATTTCAAGACTGGCTTTATTACTGAAGGACAAACAATTGGACACAGTAAAACGAACCAGCATTAGCACTTCCTATCTGTATATTATGAGAAAATATCTCATATAATGCATTATTGTGTACGTTGTTATTTTCGTCAAGAATTATCTTGAATTTTTTAGCCTTTTTGTCAGAGACTGTTCAATTTTTAGGCCTTTAAAGCGAACAACAGTATTTAATAAATTGAAGAAAGGGGATTTCACCTTCATAAGTCTTTGCTTGTTAAAGTAAATGTAATATTTGCGTGACGGTAGTTCTTTATATGCGCCTTTATTAAAATCCGTTATGTTGTAGGACAAGCTACCAGCTTGTTTTGATAATTCTTCGTCAATACCCGTACTACAAGCGTCCCGCTTGAACGAAGCTGCAAGCAAGATGCTTACAGTACGAGAGAATGTTTCTACAAGCAAGATGCTTGTAGTACGAGACAATGTTTCTACAAGCAAGATGCTTACAGTACGAGAGAATGTTTCTACAAGCAAGATGCTTGCAGTACGGTTTTAAGAAGGAGTTGCCCCTTTTTGTTATCTAAGCCTTAAACATTTGTTCGACAGCTACTTTAGCAGAGGCGAAAGCAAAGTGTATGTTGTATCCTCCAGTATCACCATCAACATCCAGAACTTCGCCTGCGAAGTATAATCCTTTATGAATTTTTGATTCCATAGTTTTGCTGTTCACTTGTTTGAGAGAAACGCCACCATTGGTTGCCATTGCCATATTGAAGGAGCCGATATTTTCTATTTCCAGTTCAAAAGCAAATATAGCATGGAGTAATTTATCCAGTTTAAGATTAGATATACCGTAAACATCCTGATTGTTTTGAATATTTAGATCTTGCATAATCAACAAAACCAGAGCAGCTGGTATAGGATAATAGGCGAGCAGATTTTTGATGATTTTTCTTGGATTTCTTTTGATGAGCATGACAAAGTCTTTTTGGAAGTCATCAAATTTTAAAAAAGGGCTGAAATTAAAGATCAGTTTATCTCCTGGCTCGTAGTAACGGGAGGCATCCAGAATAAGAGGACCTGAAACCCCAAAATGTGTGAAAAGCATATCGCCCCTGAATTGTTTCTTTTTATGATCTGCTTTTTTCAGCGTCATGGGTATATTTTTAAAACTGATACCCATCAGGCTGGCATAATGGAAATTTTTAATAAGAGGCGGGCAAAGGGCAGGTTTCATAGGATTGATCTGAATATCAATGGATTCCAGTAAGTCATAGCTATTCCAGTTGTTTCCAGTCAAAAGCCAGGATTTGCCTCCTGTACACCATAAAATGCGTTTCGTCTGATATCTGGTTCGTGTGGTAACGATATAAAAAGCTTCATTTTCAGGGAGTATCTGAGTGATATTCTGACTCAGTTTGAGTTCGATTTTAGCCTGATCAATGATTTTCAGAAAAGCATCTCTGATTTCTTCTGCCTTGAGGCTTTCGGGAAAGACTTTTCCATCTTCTCTGACCAGGGCAGGGATATTGATCTGATTCATCCAACTGACCAGTTTTTGATAATCAAAGTCATAAAGCACATGTTTGATACTTTTGCCTTTATCTCCGTAATGTTTGATGAAATCTTCAGGGCTACCTTCATGGGTAAAATTGCATTGTCCGTTACCAGAAATCATTAATTTTGAAGCCGGCTTTGAGTTTTTTTCAAGTATCATGATCTTTTTGTTTGAGAAGTTAAGGCCTGCATACGCACCTGCAAATAACCCTGCAGCACCGGCACCGATAATGATCAGATCGTACATGGTTTATCCCTTTATTGTTTTTTGATGAATCATATTATAAATGCTTCATCATTCCTATTATCGCAATGATATTATTGTTCTTATATTTGTCAAATCAAAATCCCCTTATAAAAGGGGATTTATTCAAAAACTGTTAAATTGTGCATCTATGTATGAGTTCACTATAAAAAGCTAATGAACCACAAAATACACTAAAAGCACGAAAAACAAGGCTTTAAAAATGGCATTTTAAATTACTTTCCTGGATTTTTATATATTTTTTCATTTTAAAATTAATCTTTCTTTCATAATATAGAGTTTTTATAGCTGACTCATGTATGGTCTTTAGTCTGATAATTTTCCAGAATAGTGCTGATTCTTACCAAATCTTTTTCGATACGAATACTGCGATTTTCAATAGATTTTACGCGACTGGTCAGGTCTCTCCAGAGGTAGCACAAAACCCCAAGCAGTATTGGCCATAAGGCATATTCAATGAAGATCAGGTAGTGATCGGCTGTCATTTTGTTCATCTCTGATATTAAATGCATTTTTCAGAATATTCTCAATAATACTGACCAGCATATCATCGAGCTGATTATCCGTTCTGGCTGCGATTTGTTTGAGTAATTGGATAATGATATAGGCAATTTTATCATAAGGTAACAAATTCAGAATAAACACCAGGTAGTTTTCAGGTAACATTTGAGGCTCCTTTCTAATGCTCATAGATAAATTGATTTGGGTTGTTAAGCGTCAGCATGAAGAAAAAAATCAGGGAGGCAAATACCCCCCTGAACGCTTGATTAGATGACATTGTCCAGTGCAGAGGTTGTTTCGACTTTAGATATGAAATTGTTATCCATAGCGGATTTAACACTTTTTACAACTGAAGTACGGATAGTGGCAATATCTAAAGTGCTGACATTTACACCCTCAGATTCTGCGTAAGCATATAGGATTTTGATAAATATGGAATAGCAGGTTGCTTTGATTTTATCAGGATAATTTTCATTCAACAGTTTGGCATAAATTTTTAAATCATCCTTGAAAAGAGCGGTTGCCTGAGACCAGATTGATCTGATAGCATCGGCATTTGCTTTAAAGATTAGGTGCTGAGGGGTTTGAGTCGGTTTGGTGTAATTTCTGGCAATACAGACATTTCCTTGATTGTGGGATGAGTAAACCACATCCTCTTCTCCATCTTTGCCGGAGTATGCAGTAATGTTTTTCTTCAGGTAAACTTTCATGTTTATCTCCTTATCAATTTGTTTTCTGAGTGGTGCACCCTCTATATATATACACTGGACAAAATGAACTTTTTTGGGAAAAAGATTGAAATTTTTTTAAAAAACAGAAAAAAAATTTGTTGATGTAAAGGCTAACATACACTGTGCCAGCAAGATATATGCATATTATGAAATTGTAGAACGATCATCCCGTTCGTTTAGCAGAATTCCTACGAAGATCACAGGGCTGACGCCCCTTAATACGGTTTAACTGCCTGTCTTTTATACGAAGAACACAGGGCTAACGCCCCTGATTCTGATTAAATACAGTCTCCGCACCTCTGGTTGAGGTACATTGTTAATCGGTTTACGCTACTCAAATAGAATGCTTGTTTCTATTTTTTGGGCAGTCTCTTAGAAAAAAAATGATATATTTATTAAAAAAAACTTGACGAAACCCGATATTTACAAATATCATGATTAACAAGAATGAGATTATGGATATAAGGAGACAACTTATGATACGATATATTATCAATGGCACAGTTTGTCTGGAACATGAATTAAAAAAATGTGATATAGAAATAACGGATGGGATCATCACTGCGATCGGTGAAAAACTGCCCAAAATCCCTGAAGGTGAGCTTATTGATGCCAGTGGTTTATATGTCATTCCTGGTATTGTTGACTTCCATACGCATATTCAGGAAAAGGGCTTACATTTTAATCAGTCCGAAACGTATCGAAGCGGGTCAAAACTCGCCATTTTAAACGGAATTACGACAATCAATGCCTTTATCGTTCAGAATTTTAATCAGTCTCTGGCTCAGGCAATCACATCGACTGCCGAGTTGGCTGAAAATAACTGTTATTGTGATTATCGCTGGCATCTGACGCCTACCCGTTTTTCTGATATCAATTATACTGATATTGGCAGATGGGTAGATAAAGGATTTGGCACTTACAAATTTTATACCACCTATAAACAGCAAAATCTGTACCTGACTTATGAACGTATCTCTGAGATTATCAGACGTCTCAAAAAGTATGAACCCCAGTTTATTATCCATGCGGAAGATGAAACTATTATGAATCAGGTACATATCAGCAACGATTTCAGGAATTTTATGAATTTTGCCAGGATTCATAATGAAGAGTCAGAACTGACAGCTGTTGAAAAAATTATTAAGATTTGCAAGAGTACTCAGACACAAATTCACATGGCACACGTATCCTCCTCTGATGCCTTTGGTCAGATTGAACTGGCAAAGAGGGACTGTGCCATTACCTGTGAGACTACTCCGCATTATGTTTTCTTTAACGATCAGAAGCTTTTAGAAGGAGACAGAGCCAATTATTTTATCACGCCACCGCTGAGAAACGAAGAATGCAGACATTTAATGGAAGTGAAAACTTCGATGGGCTATCCGGAAGTAATATGCTCTAATCATAAGGCTTTCAGCGATTCAGACTACCAGAATAAAGATGATTACCGTAATGTACCTTCTGGAATGCCCGGTATGGGAGCGCTTTTTCCTATGTTCTATGACCTGCTGGTTGGAAAATACAAATGGGAACTACCCAAATTAATGAGCCGATTGGCAATCAATCCGGCAATGCTGGCAAAAATTTACCCTAAAAAAGGGGTTATTGCTGTAGGCTCTGACGCTGATATCGTTTTATTCAACCCGAATGGTACGCAAAAGCAGATCATGTCTTCATTCGAACAATCATTTAACATCTGGCATGAATTCCAGACAAAAGTTGAAATCAAAGAAGTCTTGCTGAGAGGTCAGTCTGTTGTTAAAAACGGACAATTGCTTAATGAAAATCAATGCAAGGGTAAACCGCTGTGCATTGTTTCAGCTTAGCCTCCGTACGACAAGCAACCTGCTTGTTATAATTCAAGTGCGCAAGCTGGTCGTACTACAAGCAACTTGCTTGTTCCAGAACCTTTTCTTTCGCAAGCTGGTAGCTTGCGGTACAACAACATCGCAAGCTGGTTGTACGACAAGCATCCTGCTTGTCCCAGAAACTTTTCTTTCGCAAGCTGGTAGCTTGCGGTACAACGACATCACAAGCTGGTAGCTTGCGGTACAACGACATCACAAGCTGGTAGCTTGCGGTACAGCAAATGCCATCATAACAAGGAGTCTCATTTATTCGTGAAGCATAATAAAATAACTAATTATTTAAATAATCACTCCGATATTACTTTAAGGAGTATTGTTATGATGAGACTTGGCTTGTGTCTGTTGATGCTGATGATGCTGACAGGCCTTTTTGCCCAGATTGCTGATCCATGGGGAAACCCAACGATTTATGGCACAGGTATGAGTATTGTCGTAAAAGTCAAAATCAATGGGATAGATGCAACCAGCAGTGATATTCTGACTGCTTACGTTGGAAATCAGCTGAGAGCAAAGACCAGTCTGGTAAATTATTCTCCACCCGTTAATGGCGTAGGCAGAACCTTTCTGATTCAGACTGTTACGCCCAATGAAACCATTGTATTTAAAGTCTGGGACCATTCTGAACAAAGAGTTTATATTTCCTCGGTTAATATACAGTCAATTCCGGGTGGAACGATCGGTTCATATCCAAGTAATATTTATGAAATAAATGCGACAATACAGACTCAGACTATTAGCGGTAATGTCAGCAATGAAGGGCAAGCGCTTAGTGCCATCCCCATTCAGATTGCTTCGATAAGTCCTGCTCAGACTTTTAATACATATAAGACCCTCACGACTAACCTTAACGGTGATTATATGATTCCGGAGATTCTGAGTGGTTCAAGTATTACCTTTTTCCCTAACAGTCTCTTATACAATTTTAGTCCGACTCAGTATCACATAGAATCGGTTAACGTAAATCATATATGTAACTTTGTATCAATCATCATTCCGCAATACACACTTTCAGGAACGGTTAGTGCCAACAATCAGCCACTGGCGGGCGCTGTTATTCATGCAGGACCATTTTCAGCCGTCTCAGGAGTTGATGGCACCTATTCTCTTAGTGTACCTGGAAACAGTGATTATACTGTTTATGCGACCAAAACCGGCTGGGATTTTAACCCGTCTCAGTATCAGTTTAGCCCATTGACAGGAAATCAGAGCAATTTAGATTTCTCTGGCAGCTTATGGCAGTTTAACATCAGTGGAAACAGTGGAGTTGGTCAAAGTCTTATACAGACTGTAAGCACAGGAAGCAATGTTTATCCTGATCAGATATCTGATGATGCCGGAAATTTTGTCATTCCTGGCATATACTACGGAGATACGGTTACAGTGACACCCTCCAAAACAGGCTATTCATTTCAGCCCCCAAACCGTACAATTAATCAGATATCAGCTCATCAGGAAATCAGTTTTCAAGCCTCAGTTCTGATTTTTACTATTAGTGGAACCATTAACGATAACGGACTGCCAGTGAACGGAGTCAATATTAATTATCAGAATGGCAGTACCCAAACAGATCAGAATGGCTTCTACAGTTTCACTTTACCATGGCATAGCAATGTGGTAATGACTTTTGAGAAAACAGGTTACAACTTCAATCCGGCCAGTATTACAATCTCTAATATAGAGCAAAACCAGGTACATCATATCACTGCTGTACCGATTCCCCAATATCTTGTATCTGGTTTTGTTTTTAAAGAAGATATGAGCCCTGTTGCCAATTGCGCCGTGATTATCGGAGAAGAAACCAGTTTGACCAATCAAAACGGATATTACAGTTTTAACTTGTATGAAAGCAATGAAACACTCAGCATTCATGCATTTCTGGATGGTTATCATTTCAATCCGGCTCAGATAAATTTAAACGGATTGCATCAGCATACTTCAAATCAGAATTTTACAGCGATAATCAATCGTTACTCAATCTCCGGTCAAGTTAGCGCTGTGGAGGCGGTAACGCTGACAATGAGCGGTGACCTTAATGCCAGTACTCTGACAGATGGCAACGGACAGTATATTTTCAATAATGTGCCTCATTTTTCATCAGTCCTCATCGTTCCCTCAAAAGCAAATCATCATTTTACACCCCAGCAGATCGCCATTAACAATCTCAGTAGTGATTTATCAAACCAAAACTTTACAGGGGCTTTGGATACCTTATTGGTACAGATACAAGTCTTGCATCAGGGAAATCCACTGTCTGCTGTAAGCGTTGATCACAATGGCACAATTTCTCTGACCAATGCACAGGGGCTCTGTGAGTTTTATTTACCTTATGGTGCTGCCTGTACAATTCAAATTTCACGGGCAGGTTATTATTTTGACAATCCCCAGATAAACATACTGGCAATCACTTCTGCCCAGTATTTTACGGTCAATACCAGACTCCCTTACATTTATACAGTCAGTGGACAGGTTTTACACAATCAAAGCCCGCTGTCAGATGTTACGATCAACTATAACAATTATACCACGAGTACAAATCTGCAAGGATTCTATTCGTTTAATGTGACTGAAAATCAAAATGTAAGCATCATCCCTGGTAAGACAGGCTATCTGTTTACACCAAATACAGTTACGTTTAATAATGTTAACCAGAATCAAACTCAGAATTTTACTGCCAGTTTGATCCCTTATACGGTATCAGGAAGCATCAGCAATAACGGGGTGCCGATTTCAAATTGCAAGGTCTATTTTCTCAGTGATTCGACTTATACTGACAATAACGGAGTCTATCTTCTGACAGCTCCTTTTGGCAGTAATCTGATGATACGTCCTTCTGATCCGGCTTACACATTTGATCCTGTTCAGATTCAGATCAATCCGCTGGTACAGAACATGCAAAATCAGAATTTTCAGGCAACCCGTAAAACCTTCTCTGTCAGTGGTTATGTCCACTGGAATAATCAACCATTATCAAATGTACTGGTTTATTCGGGAACCGATGGGTTCTCAACCATGACCAATGATCAGGGCTATTACCAGCTAAACCTGTTTTATGGGACTACAAGCTTTATTTATGCGCAAAAACCATATTTTGTATTCAACCCTTTGAGCTATTCTGTCAATAATCTGACACAGAATATCAGTCAGTTAGATTTTACAGCGACTGCACAGGTTCATCATCCTCAGTTTAATCCAGCACCAGGGACATATACCAGCCCACAGGTGATTCATATTAGTTGCCCGACTGACAGTGTTTTAATGTATTATACCCTCGATAACAGTGAACCTAATCAGGGTTCAATCCCTTATACAAATGGGATTGTAACAGCACCTGAGACCGACTATCGGATTCGGGTGAAAGCATACAGAAGTGGATATCTGCCATCTGAAACGGTTTTAGGTGAGTATTTTATCACAGGTCAGGTGTCCAGTCCTGTCATTTCTCATCAGTCAGGCACATATCAGCAGGCGATTTATGTAAGCGTTACGTCAGCACCTGGAACGACTGTTCATTATACCAGCAATGGAAATACGCCTACGTCTTCAGACTCTGTTTATAGTCAGCCAATTTATATTAACCGTAACTGCACATTAAAAGTACGAGCTTTTAAAACGGATTATATTCCCAGCAATCCTGTTAGCCGTAACTATCAGTTTGAGCACCATATTAGTCTAAACTTACCGGATTCAGTTCAGGTCAATGAGAATACCCCTATCACGCTGAATCTGAGAAATTATATTTCTGACAGCGTATCTGGAAATCATCCTTATCTGGTTACTATTCACAGTGATCAGGGGATTTTGACATTCGAACAGAATCTTTTTTTGCATATTAGCCCTCAAAACAACTGGACAGGGAGCGCCCGATTATTTGTAAATATCAGCTTACCTGAAGAAATGGGTTCGGTTTCTGCAAGTGACAGTATGTTGGTTATTGTCAGACCGGTCAATGCCAGTCCGGTAATTGTTTCATATTCACCCGTTGAGAACGTTTTAAATTTAAATGCGGGGAGTCTCCAGAATTTTGTAGTCAATGCGACAGACAATGACAGTGAATTATTCTATGAATGGCTGATCAATGGCGTATCTCAAGGCGTGGAAACACCTTATTTTTACTATACTGTTCCAGCCTCAGGTGTATATCAAGTCAAGTGTGAAGTAACAGATTTAAACTATACACTTTCAAAGGTATGGACAGTAAACGTGATACTTGGTGCTGATATACCGCCACTGCCGTCAGATTACGCATTAAGGCAAAACTTCCCCAATCCATTTAATCCTGAGACGCGTATCACATTCAGTTTACCGCAAAGAGAGTATGTTGAGATATCTGTCTATAATGTGAAAGGCCAAGAAATCAATACACTTGTCAGTGAGATCAAAGAAGCCGGAGAGCATCATATTGTCTGGAATGCAAGAGATTCACAGGGAAAAACACTGCAATCAGGAATTTATCTTTACAAAATAAAGGCAGGAAATTTTCATGCGATTAGAAAGGCAATTCTCATAAAGTAGAGTAAGTAATCTGCTGATGAATTGACTTTTAAATAGATATCAGGGGTGAAAATGCAGTCAAAAACAGATAAAGCATTAGCAGACTTTGATGGCAATTATAATTGTTGTCAGTCTGTTATAAAACAGTTTTCTGAAGATTTAGGGATTAGTGAAGAATTTGCAATAAAAACTGCTGCCGGATTTGGTGGCGGTATGCGTTGTGGACATACCTGTGGTGTGATTACCGGATCTATCATGGTATTGGGTTTGAAATATGGAAAATCCCAGCCTGAACAAAGTGATAAAGAAGAATTGTATCGTATTGTAAAAGAATTTACTGAAGCTTTTGTCAGTGTACATGGTGCGACCCATTGCAAAGATCTGATTGGTTATGATACTGGCACAGATGAAGGTCGAGCAAAAGCCAGCGCAGAAGGCCGCTTTAAAGAAAGATGCCCTTTGTTTATCAAAACGGCAATATCTCTGCTGGAAGAATATGAATCCAATCCAATCTAAACCCCAACGGGGTGATATGATTGTAGGGTAATGATCATTCACGAAATCCCCAAATTGGGTCAGTTCAAATCTGATTAAAAGTATCGCAAGCTACCAGCTTGTGTATGTTGACGTTTCAATACCAACATGGTCTGATTAAAAGGGCAACCGCAAGGGTTGCCCCTACAAATAAATTTATGTTTCGTAAGATGATAAAGATTTGAAAAACTCAGATACTTTGTTCCATAATGTCAGAATATCAAACAAGAATAGTAAACAGATATTGATTCTCGCAAAGATCGCTAAGTCCGCAAAGAAAATCTTGAACATAAATACACGTTTCGTATGATGGAAAGAACTTCAAGAGTGTAGAGTCTGTGCAAAAATGAAAGTTCCGTAGGAATGACCGAGCCCCAGATGCGGAATCGTCTTGTATATAATGAGATACGAATCAATGATATGTTTCCAGTCCAATCAAACCCCAACGGGGTGAAATGATTGTATAATATCGTTCCAGTCCATTTAAACCCCAACGAGGTGATATTATTGTAGAATAATGATCATTCACGAAATCCCCAAATCGGGTCAGTTCAATTCTGATTAAAAGTATCGCAAGCTACCAGCTTGTGTATGTTGACGTTTCAATACCAACATGGTCTGATTAAAAGATAACCTGACCAAAATAAGCGAGGATGGTTCTAAATCTGGTAGCTTCAAGCTAAGAACCCCTGGCACACCAAATCAACCATCCTCTGAAATTGGAGAGGATAACTCAATGTCTGGTAGGAGCAAGCTAACGAATCCTGGCACACCAAACAGTTATCCTCTTAAATGAATTTAATCAATTATCAGAAATATTGCAAGTTAATATTTCAAAAATGATAAAATAAATCCAGTTCAAATCAAAGAGAAGCCTTAGCTCAGATTCTGATTGATATATTCTCTCCGGATTAAAATAATTATAATGATAATCTTCATATACCCTCCGATAAAGACTTATAAAAAATTAGAAATATTTATCAGGATGAACTTGACAAAATTCTTTCCAGGACTGATCCTGATATAAACTCAGAAGATATGGAGGGTTTGACCAATGCTGAAGCAAAAACGCTCATCACAAAGAAATAAGAAATCTTTACAAGATCTCGTCATCAAAGTACCATTGACGCAGGAAGAAATTGAAAATCTGGACATGATAACGACTATCGAAAATCTGAATCTGGAAGAATTCAAAAGAATTCTAAAGGAAAAGAATCTGGACTTCTTCCAACTGACAGGGGATCAGCATTTAGCAATGTTACACGAGATATATTACAATCTGATCAAATCCAACAAGATCATGCCGGAAATGCTCTCCAAACTAACTCCAATCGACCTTAAAAACTTTCAGCTGGATGTTATTCTCAAAGAACTGGGGAGCTTGTAACACAAACTACCAGATTGCTAAAGATCGTAGTGCAAACATCCTTGTTTGCATTGTAATGCAAGTTTATAAGCAGTTTGATCATTATGTGAAGCACTTAATTGATGAAAGCATTTGCCTGCTCTGCAACTGACTTGTGAGAGGCGGAATAAAAGTCTATTTCTGGTGTCTGTTAACGATTTTTTGGCTTGCTTCTATCTTTCTGTCTGCATACAATACCACATCTTTGATCACTAACTTCTGAATGGCTGATATAAATGATTCCATCATCGAATAATCCGGCTCATTGTCTTTGCAGGGAAGATTCATTAAAAAATCTAAACTTTGAGAACTCCTTAGTTTTTTACCAAAATCATATTTCCCTGATAAAGATTTCCCCATTGAAGAAGCAAAAAATAACATGATTTCTTTTGAATAGTTTTTTTCATCGTTCCAATATACACCTGTATCATCCCCTGCTCCAAAATCATAATTTCTAAAGAAAGTATTTCCAAAAATATCTATCGTAATAGAATTTTTAGGAAACATTGCTATTGGATTTGAAATATAATTAACAACACCTGTGTTCGTTAATCCTGCCATTACAAAAGGGATACAGCCCTTTTTATGATCATCTTTTTTAAGTCTTCTTCCCTGAATAATTTTATTGAATATGGTTTTAAACTTAAACATATCCCAAAATAAATTGTCTTGTTTAAAATCCCTTATTGCCCTTTCTTCTGCCTCTGTTAAAGTATAGTCATTTAATCCGCTTGCCTGAAGGTACGCCTCCAGCTCCGCCAGACGCTCCGCCTCCAGCTCCGCTATAAAATGATCCATAAATTCAAAATCCGGCTTGCCGTCTTTTATAGGGAGTTGGATGATGTCGTCTTCAATCTTTACCCATGAGCACATATTTTCATAACCAAATTTTTTCTTAATAAAATGAAAAGAATTAGCTATAAACAATCCTTGACTTCTTGTTATTTTAAACTTTGGTTTTAATGAAAAAACTCTTGCATGAGTAACCATCTTATACTTAAATGGTCTGTAAAATACATATCCAAACATATCAATTGTTATCGTATTTTCATTAAATACTTTTGCGGCTACATCAGATTTACCTAAAATGCCACAATTAGAAACACCTGCTGTAACAACATAGTCACCTTTCCCATTTATATGCTCCTTTTGAATATCATAATTTCCATTAGAACTTTCAAACAGCTCACCAATCTTAAATTCGCCCCACTCAACTCTTTTCAGCTTCTCGTTAAGTGGGGCAACTATTTTCCCAGGCTTTCGTCCCCCTTATTCTGCTGTTTCAGAATATTGGAGACTTCCCATGCCAGGTAGTCGCTTACTGTTTTTTTAAAGTCCTCTAAGCTTGGCTTTGTATCAATTGGGGCGGTCTGATTCCAGTCTGCGCCATTTAAAGGGTCTATTGTCCCTTCATAGTATTCTTTTTCAGTAAAGAGTCTCAATTTGCTTTTTCCATATCGAACGAGATTAACCACTTCTTCATATCGTTCTTTGGCATGATCTGTATCTTTCAGGTTGATACTGGCTTTTTTCCGGTTGGTTCTGGTATAGCCGTCATTTGAAAAGTCAATAAACTTGACGACATCGTTTTTTTGATGAGCTTCGTTTACTCTGAAAACATACACATTGGTTTGAACGCTGGATTTTCCGATAAATAAATCGATTGGCATTTTGATACTTGCCAGCAGTGTATTTCTTTCAAGTATCTTTTTATTGTAATCTTTGGCTTTTCCAGAGCCGGCAGAATTCTGAATAATTATGGCAGCATAGCCTTTATTCATCATACCAAGGGCTTTTTCCACAAAATTCATACCGTTTCCGTTTGCAGAATAAGGCGGATTGAGCACAAAAGCATCCGCAGGGAATTTGTTGTCGGTTCTGCCAAAGCCGTAATGACCGTCAAAATCACTCAAAGAGTCTTTGTTTAATATGTTAGAGCTGCCATCTCCCATCAATATCATATTCAGGATTGCCAGCATATATACACTTGAAAGCAGTTCTAATCCGAGTAATTGCTCTGCTTTGATTTTGATTTCTTTTTGCACAAGCGCTTCCGGAGATTGGATACTTTCTTTGGCATCATTCAGCATTTCATTCATAGCCGCTACCAGTAAGCCTGCTGATCCTGTGGCAAAATCCCATACAAAAGAATCTTTATTGACTCTGGCAAGTTTTACCAAAAGGGTCGCCACATAAGAGGGCGTTAGCACGACATCATTGAGTTTATCCTGAGTAAAGCCAAGCCAGCCATACATTTCATTAAAGAGTTTTCCTGTAAAATCGGTGCTTAATCCTATTTTATAATATATCCCCAAATCATCCACTATTTTTGTAAAAACTCTTTTGAGCTGACTTTCTCCATTATTCACTTTATTGATGTTTTCTGTGGTAAGGGTATTTTGTAAAGTTCGCACGATCAATTCTTTTTTCTCTTGTGGCAGATCTTTTTCATTCAAAAAGGCTTTGATTTTTCTGACAATGATGTCTCCATCTGTATTGTCTTTTTCGCTTGAAGATTTTAAATCTGATTTTTCCAGCGGAGCCACTTTGCCGGGAATGCCAAGCGTTGCTATGATTGAGGCGGCAACCAGATAGACACGGTCATTCTCTCCTAATCCCTTTTCATTCTGATATATATCATTATTCAGCTTTTTCAGGCTGATATCTATCTCTTTTTCTCTTTGTTCTTTTAATTTGTCTATCTCTTTTTGAGGTAATTGTAAAGTATTTATCTTTTCAATAAAATCATCAAAGTGACCAGCAGCTAAAAAAGACAAATCAGTATAATCTCCAACTTTTTGTCCCAAACCAAAATTACTTTTTGAAACATAATACACGCCGATTTGATGGCGTATCTTGTCTGTTTCATCTTTATATCCGCTTACTCCGATCGCAATTATATCAGTGTAACTGGTATGATGAAGTAAAGCATTGGCATAATGAATCGCTCCATTTACGGCATATGAATTTATATTCTTAAAATTTGGCTCATTTTTAGCTGTTTTGTTTTCTACCTGCCCCTCTTTGTCAAGCTTTACCAGCTTGTCTTTATAGCCTTTATACTCTATCAAAACAGGATAATAATTAAGTTTCCTGTCTTGTAATAACAATTTTGCATCAGGCCTGTTTCCGCCTGTACCTCCATTTTTTGTCGCATAATCTGAAAGTGCCTTATCAATTTCTGAGTTTAATGACTCCTGCTCTAATTTATAATCCAGATTATATTCCTTTAGCCATCCATTTGCCAAATCTGCTATGTTTGGTTCTATCGATTGTGCCATATAACCCCTTTCCTCTCTGTACTACAAGACGATTGTTGTAGAACGGGCAACTTGCCTGTTAAAACAAATAACTCATGCTTGTTGATCTGTAACGCCGGCTCAACTTAAGTTCTACTAAATAGGACTTGAATTTTAAATGCGACTGAATATTCACTCTATAGCAGCTTACCATCACGAATTTTTAAAATCAGTCTATAAATTGTCAAGAAAAATTATTAATTTAACGATTTATATCAATTTTGTATCATGAACTGGGTCACCTTCTGGACGCAGAACTGTGATATTCACTAAGAAAAGATAAAAGAATTCTTGACATCTTTAGAAATAAAAGATTTAATGTATCTATATATGGTTCTGATACAGTAGAAGAATTTGTGGCTGAAGCTTTTTCAGATACGATGTGTGGAGACTCTCCATGTGAAACAAGCTTAGAAGTGTTTGAAGTAATTAAAGCCATTTGGAATGAACAAAAAGGGAAAGGATAAATATGAGAAGCAGAATTAAACGGGAAAACGGTTTTTTTTGTACAGACTGTAAACATTATGATCCCCTTAGAGAATTAGAATTTAATGAATCAGATTCTATAAAATCTATAGATGAAGATGTCCTCTGCTGTATTGCTTTCCCCTATGGAATCCCTGATGATATATATGATAATGCCCACGATAAACCACGACCTGACCTCGGTCAAAAGAATGATATCGTTTTTACTAAAGGAGAAGGTTAATGTCTTTTAATGAAGATTATGCTAAATCTCTCACTCAATCAAGAATTAAAGAATGGAATGTTTCTGAAGAAGAAGCATTTTCAGTTATCCAGGACTATTTTAATATTTTTCATGAATATCCTCGTTATCTTGAAGCTTATACTGGTTTTGACGATTATACAGCTGTTATGAATGCAATAAATACCAAACAACCCATTAAATGTGATTTCACAGAAGAAGAATTGAAAAATATACTTTTGTAATTATGAATGATCAATGCACTCTCCCTGAAATAGAATTATCTCCAGAAGAAATCCAGGCTATCATCGAAGAATTTTTTAAGTCGTTAAAAGAAGCGTTGAGCCCATATTGTGAATAATCTGTTCATAGATGTAACAATAAAAACCTTCTTGTGACTAAGAAATAATGTATTTGTGCGATTTTTTCGCATAAAATTATTGTTTTTTATCATTTTTTAAAAATTTCTCTTGACAATTTTAACATTTTTATTATTTTTTAGTCAATTGGAGGATTTATGCTGCTATCGTTTACCGTTAAAAACTGGATGTGCTTTAAAGAAGAAACAACTATAGATTTTTTTGAAAAACATAACCAGACAAAATTCAGAGAAAGAATTGTTAAACTAAAAGGGCATAAAGTTAATTTATTTTCTGCCATTTTTGGAGCAAATGCGTCTGGTAAATCCAGTATTATGAAAGCTTTAATGTTATTAAAAAATATGGTTGATGGTAGAAGCTTAAGTTATAATCCCTATAGATTAGATGGTAACTCAGAAAATACAGTCTTTGAAATTGTTTTTTCAATTAAAGAAGATATATTTTTGTTTAAAATATCCTATAATAATAACCAGGTAGAAAATGAAGAGTTATGGTATTTATCCTCAAAAAAAACTGATTATTGCATTTATAACAGATCTTTTTGTAAAGAGACCTCAGTTTATAACATTTATTTCAATAATAATTCTAATAATATCAAATCTCATAAATGGTTTTTTAATAATGAAACATGTAATGAATTAATGTTATTTAATAATGGAACAAAAAAAAATAAACTCTTTATTAACAATACAATTAATCAAAATAGAACAGAGTTTAAAGAAATTTATGACTGGTTTGAAAGAAAACTTATATTGTTAACTCCAGATGATACACTTCCATTCATTTTCAATTTTATAGATGACAAAAAAAGCGATTCATTTTGTAAAATTTTGACAGAATTGAATACAGGAATCACCTCAATAGGGAAAAAAGAATTAAAAGATTTTCCTGTCGATTTAAAAAATGATATTAAAGAATCTCTAAAAGAAAGCGATCTTAATAACACTTATATTCCTTATAATAATTTTTTAAGAATTGAAATTGAAAAATCAGGAGAAAATGTCTTTGTTCACGAATTAATTACTCGACACTCTTCTAATAATAAAAATTATGATTTCAAACTTCATGAAGAATCTGATGGTACAAACAGGCTTTTAGATATTCTTCCTATGCTATATCTTCTTATTCATACTAATGAAGAATTAACGCTGTTTCTTGATGAAATTGATCGCAGTTTACACAGTGCTTTAGTTCGTAACATTATCGATATATTCTTTCAAAATATACTCACAAAAAATAATAATTCACAATTAATCATCACAACTCATGATGTGCAACTATTAGACCTGAAATTTTTGCGTAAAGATGAGATTTGGATTTTCGATAGAGAAGGCAATAATACTCCCGTATTAAGAAATCTTGGATTATTCAAAGATATAAGACATGATGTAAAAATAAAGAAAAAATATCTATTAGGAAGATTAAGCTATACTCCAAGTATTGACTCTTGTATTTTCTTTGATCAAAGCAACTCTGAATTATCTAAGGAGTTATCGGATGATAATAAAAAAGAATAATACTGTTTCTCAAGAAAAGTATTTTATATATATTTTCACAGAAGACAAATGTAGTGGAAATGAGTATTTCAAATATTTTACTAATCCTGATAATAAAACAATCAAACCTCAAAAAGCTAAATCATCTTCACCCATTTATATTCTAAATGCGATAAAAAACAAAAAAACTGAGTTTGAAAAAAAAGACTCTGTTTATGTTGTTGTCGATAAAGATTCATGGACAAATGAGCATTTAGAAAACTTAAAAAACTACTGTGTTGAAAATGACTATTTTTTTTGTATGTCTAATCCATGCTTTGAGTACTGGCTTCTTTTACACTTTGAAAAAGGAGAAAGAATAAATACTGCTGATCAATGCATGCATAAATTATTACAGTATATTCCCAATTATCATAAAAGTTCAAACTCTTATATCAAACTATACGATAAATTAGATAATGCCATTCGCAATGCAAAAGAAAAAGGGTTTTCTATCAATAACATTCTTCATTTAAATGGTAGTACAATATTTGAAATTATTGAGAGAGAAAATCTCTCATATAAACTTTGATGCTTTATTTGAAATATCACTAATCTCATTTTTCTTACTTTATCATTTCATCATTCATCATTCACAATTACCTTCACCATCCTCCCTTGTTTTATATTTATAGACCAAAAGTATTTTAAAAGGAAAGGATAAGGAAAGGATAAGGAAAGAAATTAAAATTCGTAATTACTCAGGTACTTATTTACTCAATCAATGTGTGTCTGCAAAATGTCATTTTAAAAAAATGTCAAAGCGGTCTGTAGGAACGTTCGAAGCGGAGCTTGCGTAGTACGGTACCTCTGCGTGAGACCTTTTGCGTGAGCACATTTTCAACATACAGGATGCCTTGTCATGATGTTTCCACTCTCTAATCTGTAATATTTTTGATATTCTTCATTTTTTTCTTGCCAATTTTACATTAAGTTTTCTAATTGGCTTAATAAGGAGTGTCTTATGATAAAAAAAGCTTTGATAATGACTTTATTTGTGCTTGCCACATATTCTTTGGCTGCTCAGCAGCTCATGCATTTTTATTACAAAGACTATCAGGAGATTAGCCGACTGGTATTTGTGTTTGATTCTTCTCTCTTTTTTAAGGTAAATATGGACACTGACAATCAATTTATTGATATTGAACTGAGTCATTGCAAGAAGCTGGCTTCTATGCTGCCGGTTCAAATGAACCAAAACAATCTGTTAATCGATCATATCAGTATCAGCCCAAAAGGAAAAGATCTCAACATTCGTATCAATACCAAAAAAAACTTTTACGGTGAGATGTTCACGATTAAAAATGAAAATTTTAAACTGGTTTTGGACATTTACAACAGTGAAGAACCTGATAATATCGAATCAGCAAAGATTTATCTTGATTTTTATCAAAAAGTTTCGCTGTTTAACCGTGCAAATGCCATGAAAAAAAGAATTAACAAAAACGATTTCCCTAAAAAACAAAACAAAGCGATCACTCTAATAAGCACGAAATCAAATGAGATGATTCCCGTAGAACCTGAAAAAGATATAGTCGATAAAGAACCTCAGGCACTCTTACCTAAAATTAAACACAGTAATGATTTATTTCAACTGATGATGCCGGCTATTGCTCCGACTCATCCTAATTATCAATGGATTAAAGACGCATTTGAAATCCACAGAGATTTGAGAAAAATCATGATGGAAGATTATGAGACTGCCAGACTTACCCTCAATCAATACCGTGAAGCAATAAAAGTGGATGTCAGCTTTTTAGAAAAACTGTCCGCAGAACATAATCAGATTGCCAAACACCCTGTTTCTCTCAATGCGATCAAGTTGCGTGCAGAAAAACAACTTAACAATGCCCCTTCCCAAAAAAATGCCGAAGTCAGATATACCCTGACTATGCTGAATACGCTGATTGCCTATATGCCTGAACTGCAAAAAAATATTCAGGATATGATAGACGAGTATCAGAAGACCTTGAATCGATAAGAGAAAGCCTTGTAGTAAGGAGAGAATGTAACATAAGCTACCAGCTTGCGTTTGATGGGAAACGCAAGGCTTGCCCCTCCAGGACTCTTACGCTCCGCTTCTCCCGAGAGTATGATTTTCTACGACCAGGATGGTCGTTCTACAACATGTCAAAGGGTTTTGTACGGATGAGCGAAGCTTATGAGACCCCAGAGTGGGGTGTCTTATCAGCGCCGTTCATCCGATATTGTATCATCTTCCAGCTTTATGAACAGGCTACAAGCAAGATACTTGTAGTACGGTAACTTACCTCCCCCTCCACATGACTTACCCTACCCCAAAAAATTACTGGACAAATAATCTGTATCAGATTTATTTGTTTTTATGAATAGAATAGCATATAGTGACAATGTAAAATCATTTATTGAAAACACCATGGCGAGCCAGGAAGGAATTACCCGCTCAAAATTAACGGCCTTGGTATGCAATGAATTTAATTGGTATAGTGCTTTTGGTAAACCAAGAAAGGTTGAATGTACTACATTACTCAACAAAATGGAAGACAAAGAGATAATTCAGTTACCAAAGAAACAATTTCGGGCAATGAAAGGAACCA
>JAKQQL010000352.1:0-4756 GCA_029564175.1 Candidatus Cloacimonadota bacterium | reverse complement strand
CTTCTTTTACGATTTTAAACTTTTCTTCTGCTGTGTAATTCTTCTTTGACATAAAAACCCCTTTAATTATCATATTCTACAGGGAGTTTTTGTCTCTTATTTTTTATCTCGTTTTGTTCAATTTTTTAAAAGCGAAACAATTTGATATAGCGGTATGTGCCGCATTAAGAGCAAGCAGTATCTCTTTCAGTGCAGCCGGATCATCCGGAAGGTTGTTCAGATCAATACTCATGAGGACAATGTATACCGGAACATTATTATTAATAGCACTTTTTATGAAATGCGGGAAAAAGCGAGAGTTGTGTGCGCATTAAAGAAATCAATTCCGGATAACAGCATCGTCAGCTGCTGTTCGCTGATTTCCTGAACTTCATCTTCTGTGCGCGGCCAGGGAAAGCGGTGTTTCTCCAATCTTTTTTGCCACAGACAGAAACCGTTCTTTTCCCAGTACAGCACTTTCAAGACACGGCGGTCCCGTCCGCAGAACATATACAGATGTCCGTTTAACGGATCCTGTTTCATCTCTTGTGTGCTTATGACAGCAAGCCCGTTTATCTGCTTGCGCATATCCGTAACTCCGGGCTTAATGAATATCCGTACATTGCTCCAATCTATCCGCATGTTGATTCTCCCAGAATTTTGACAATCGCTCTGATCATCTCCGTTGTTGCCGGAACGGATATCTGCAAATTGTTGTTTTTGATTATTATTCTGTTCTCAGACATGTCAGAATTTCTTACCGGTCTGGATTGTATTTCGACAACAGGCAGGTTATTCTGATTATTCTCAATACGGCGTTTCCACTGATTGAATGACCAGTATCCGATATTAAACTGCCGGCAAAATTCCTTTTGTGACAGACCGGATTCATTAAATGCGTTTATCTTATCCTGCCAGTACTGTTTGCGTTTATTGCTTGATTTCATGTTTGATTCTCCCGTTAAATTACGGAGAGAATATCATGCCTCATTTCTTTTGTGAAGATGGCGGGTATTTGACGCTTACATTAAATCTATATTATGCAAACAGTTCACTTATCCTTTCAATAATCATCACTATAAATTGATTCATATATTAAGAATTGTACCCATTTGGATTGTTACTTTGCCATCTCCAAGAGTCCTCGCACATCTCTTCAATACCATATTTTGCTTCCCAACAAAGCTCTTTCTTTGCAAGTGTCGCATCAGAATAACAAGTAGCAATATCTCCTACTCTTCTTGGTTTAATCTCATATGGGATATTCTTTCCACTAGCTTTTTCATAGGCTTTTACAACGTCTAAAACACTATAGCCTTTGCCAGTGCCAAGGTTGTATATCTTAACTCCTGGCTTCTGTTTAATTTTGTCTATTGCCTTAACATGTCCTGCAGCTAAATCTACAACATGAATGTAATCTCTTACTCCGGTTCCATCAGGAGTATCATAATCATTACCAAATACACCAAGACACTTTATCTTTCCTATAGCAACCTGTGCAACATAAGGAAGTAAATTGTTTGGTATTCCTTTTGGATCCTCTCCTATTTTTCCGCTTTTATGTGCTCCAATTGGATTAAAATATCTTAATAAAATTACATTCCACTCAGGGTCAGCAGTATTTAAATCTGTTAAAATCTGTTCTAACATGTTTTTTGTCCAACCATAAGGATTTGTAGGTTTTCCCTTAGGACATTGCTCTGTAATTGGTATAATTGCTGGATCGCCGTATACTGTTGCTGATGAAGAAAATATTATATTTTTTACACAATGTTTTCTCATAACATCACAGAGTGTCAATGTTCCTGTAATATTATTTTGATAATATTCAAGTGGCTTTACAACAGATTCACCAACAGCCTTAAGACCTGCAAAATGAATAACACAATCTATGTTATGGAACTCAAAAACCTTATCTAAAGCGTCATAATCACATATATCAACCTTATAAAAGTCCAAATTCTTACCTGTTATTTCTTTTATTCTATCTATTGATTTATCACTGGCATTGTATAGATTATCAACAACAACAACATCATACCCTACCTCTAACAATTCAACACATGTATGGCTACCTATGTAACCTGCACCACCTGTAACTAAAATCTTCATATAAAAGCCTCCCCCTATATTACAGTACTTATAAAACGTAAGAATGCCTGATTTCCTTCTTTTGTTCTTTTATATACACCAGCACATTCTAATACCTTTTTAAATACTAGTGACATTACATCAGTTTGATAGACTGCAAATGGCAAGTAGATTTCCCCCGGTTACAGAAAATAGTTTTCACTCAATGTGACATTCCCTCAGTTTAATAGACAGAACGAATCCCCCATGCGATTCATTTTTAGCCGCGATTCACATCATCTTCAAAGGAGGAATATATCCGTTTTTGGAATGCTGCCTTACTCGATTATAAAATGTTTCTATATACTCAAAAACAGCCTTCTTCGCTTCATCGCGCGTTTTAAATCTTCGTTCGTTAAGCCATTCCATTTTCAGCTTTCCCCGGAAGGATTCCATAGGCGCATTGTCCCAGCAATTTCCTTTCCGGCTCATGCTGCAGATAAATCCCCAGCGTTCAATCTCTTTTTGATAATCATCGCTGCAATATTGACTTCCTCGTAACCGTCAAATTCTACCCAGTCAATTAACTTTAATTATTTCTTGAGTCATCATGTCCGGCAGGAGATTCCGGAATTCTTCTTTGTTTGTGCACCCGGGAATTTTTTCAAAGATATAGCGCAGATAGTAATACGGTTCAAGATCGTTTGCTTTGGCACTTTCTATGAGAGAATAGAAACATGCACTGCTTCGTGCTCCGCGCGGAGTATTTGAGAACAGCCAGTTTTTGCGTCCGACAGCGAAGGGGCGGATGGCGTTTTCGATCTTGTTGTTATCCGGCGTCAACAAGTGATGATCGAGATAACGGATTATCTTGTTCCACTGTCCAAGCGTGTACGATACGGCTTTACCGCTCCGGCTTGAGGGAAGAATAATCTTTTGCTGTTCGACGAGCCAGTTATGAAATTTCTCAAGAAGCGGAATCATCTCCTCCTTTCTTTTTCCGACAAATTCATCAGACGGAAGCGTTTTATTCCGGAGATCACTTTCTATTTTATAAATGTCGCGAATGTATTTCGACAACAGGCAGGTTATTCTGATTATTTTCAATACGGCGTTTCCACTGATTGAATGACCAGTATCCGATATTAAACTGCCGGTAAAATTCCTTTTGCGACAGACCGGATTCATTAAATGCGTTTATCTTTTCCTGCCAGTACTGTTTGCGTTTATCGCTTGATTTCATGTTTGATTTTCCCGTTAAATTACGGAGAGAATATCATGCCTCATTTCTTTCGTGAAGATGGCGGGTATTTGACGGTTACGTAATGTCCAACGACAAACCGGGTCTTGCTTCCATTAATATTGCAAACATTCATTTTATCACAAATTACTAATCGTGTGGCACTTCTATATACATGACATCTTCCATCCAAGACATGAAAATGCCTTTCATTCATTGACTTTACTCAACAATTCTAAATACGCTTTTCGAAAATTATCCCTACTATGGATATCCAGAACTTTTTTTCTTATTTCAGACATGATATTGTAATAGTATTCCGGATTTTTATAAAACAGTTCTATTTTCTCACAATACGACTTTGGATTTTCATACTCCTCAATAAATAACTCATATTCATTTCCAAACACTTCCGGGATCCCGCATATCTTTGATGATACCACAGGTATTGATAATGATGTCATCTCCAAAATAATATTGGGAATTCCATCGTAACAAGAAGTATATAGGAAAAGATCAAAATCATCCGAATTCAAATCACTGATACTTTTGAAATATGGATAGATTATTACGTTATCTAATCTTCGGATCTTTTCATAGTAATCTTTCGACTGTTCCTCTTCTGGATTTTCGCCATACATTACAAAAGTATAAGCAGACATTTTTTTGCATATCTGATATAAAACGGATATCAACTTCTGATTCGCCACTCTTGAAGCCCATAGAATTTTTTTTCTGTTTGAAAATTTTTCCTTTGTATTACTATACTCATCAACCGGAGCCGGAATTTTTTTATAATTAAATTCTTTACCCGCCCATTTTTTAAATTGATCATACCAATACTGATTATCAGAAATAACGATATTTGAATTTATCATGACTTCAGGGTAAAGAATTGGATATCCTGTATAGATACCTCTGGCTTGATCATAATGAGGACAGTACAAGGAAGTGATTATTTTAATGCCATATTCCTTAAGTATTTTATCATAATACTTAATAATCTGCAAAGCAATATCAGAATTTATGACATGGATAATTTTAATATTAGAATTAATAATAGCCTTTATAATAATGTGCATTTTATTTTCGTGACTAATTAAGTTCCAATTAATACAATCCCGTTCAAAATCAAAATGTGGAATTCCTATTTTATCAATTCTTTCACCAGGTTTTAGGGTAGTTATTATACATGGTTTATATGATGAATCATTTAATACACTTGTATGCTCAATAACTAATTTATCAGCACCACCCAGCACCACCCATGGCACAAAATAAATAAAGTCTTTATCTTTAAAAAATTCTATTAGCTTAATATAACATTTTACTTCATCAATTATGAATTTTGATTGCTTATAGTAACAACCAATTGGGAGTTCCTTTTCAGTAAAATTACATTCTTCATAAGAACTGATCATCTCTTTATATCTATCTAGAATATGATCTTTGTTTTTCCTATAGTAT
>JAKQQL010000343.1:0-1978 GCA_029564175.1 Candidatus Cloacimonadota bacterium | reverse complement strand
GTACACTCTTTTGAAATTTATTGCCATTGATCGCACAATTGAACTGCATTTCACCTTAATCTTTCCCCTGTACTTGCTCTTTCCATTTCTCAAATGCAGTTTCATCTGGAACATCGTACCTTCTATCGCTGGGCGAAGTTTGCATTTCTTCACGTATTCACTGTCATTGTATCTCTCACGCTGTATGTCCATCTGTAGTCTTTCTTTTGTAATTTCTAACACATGCGATTTACGTTTATTTTTTCGAATGAAGCAATTCATTGGACACGCTTCACAGCTTTCATGAGAAAACCTTGCTACAATTGTATCATGCACAAATTCCTGATTTATCGGGGTCATCCCATTTGGGCATCGTATGATGCGGTTGTTTTCAATCTCAAAATCGGTGCTACGTACTTTGTCACTCTCCGGCTTTCTCCCTCGTAACGCAGTTGTAACAATACATCTCTTTGAGTCTGCAAGCTTCTCCTGTACGTTTTTGTTCGCATAAGCTCCATCGGCAATGATCTCCTCTGTTTCTTCCCCCATTATCCTGTCTATGTTATCTTCAAGAATTTTACTGTCGTCCACATTATTTTCTTCGGTAATCACGTCTGTAATTATCTGTACCTCATTATCAGGATCGCATGTTTCCGCTATTGATACAGAATACCCCTGATATGCATGGTTTCCTTTTTTCCGATAGGTTGCGTCAGGATCATATGGTGATTGCAAACAGCTGCCCGTCAATTTGCTGGGCTCTTTCAGCTTTACTGGTTTCCCTTTCCCCCTACTGTCTATTTGCTCATCAACCAGACGTGCAAGTATTCTATATGCCTTGCCCTCACTCACGGAATCGTTGGCAAACAATACTTTGATACGGTAAAGATGTTGTGCAATTTCCTGAATTTTTGTCTTTGTCTCATCACTGTTCAAAGAAAATACATAATTTTCCGGAGTTACATCCCTATATTCCTTAATCCCCTCTGATAGTTTTGAAAGGCTGTTCTCATCACTATGTTTTAAAAAATAACACAATACTTCTAAAAACAGTTTGAGCCGATTCAGCCTTCGTATGTTAGATCCAATCAGCGTTGAATCTATCCTTTTGACTTTCTGGCTGATCCCAAATTTTTTTATATAATCATCTTTTAACGTGAGAAATACTTTATCAAATAAATTTATTCCCGTCTTCTCTTCATATTCTACAACACGTCGCCGCATATAATACAATGCACGCTCTGAAATTGTCCTTTCGCCAACCCTGTTTAAGCCCATCGCAAAAATAAATAAATTGTCAAAATGAAACCGGTCTAGCAACTCCTCATCACTGAGGCCAAACAGCTCTTTCAATATTTCCAGGGATACATATATATTCACCGGAAGATTCGGTCGGGATGCCTTCTCTGAATATAATACAGAAAATACTGTTTCATCAATCCGACTAAATACATCCTCGTAAAACCCTCGTGCCCAGCTTTTCTCGTATCGCTTTTTTAAATTCTCAGGCATCGTGTTTTTCTCAGAAAAAAGTTCTGGCATTTCATGAACTCTGTTTTCTTTAAACAAAATGGTTTCTCCTTTTTTGTTTTGTGCCTGTATAATAAATCATTGACATCCTGTAAATTAATTTCTATTATATTTGTTAATTTTATTAAAGTAAAGTTTTCCCCCTGACCTTTTTGCAGGGGAGTCATTATATCATTTTACAATAAAAATTTTATATATGAGATGGTTGGTCATGATATACATTGCATTTGATATTGATGGTACGTTATACGATTGCTCAACGATTGTTGGCGATGCATTTGCGCAGGGGATAGATGAGTTTTTAAAAAATCATCCCGAACTTGATATTAACAATCCATCAACTCAGGAAATAGTGAACCTGGTAGGTACTCCTGTTGATGAAATATTTTATACTCTATTTCCCGGCTTACCTTACAATCTGGTGCAACAACTGAATGATATCTGTACCAATAAATTATCAACTATGGTA
>JAKQQL010000327.1:0-1361 GCA_029564175.1 Candidatus Cloacimonadota bacterium | reverse complement strand
AACCATCCTTCAGGATCAGAAAAATCGGCAGAAAAAAGAAAAGCTGCAGTCAGCAAGAACATAGAAGCAAAAAGAACTGTTTTTTTCATAATACCTCTCAAATTCATTTTTTCAGTCCATTTGGACGGATTTTAAACAATTGTCAATTCTAAAAAATTAGTATAGCAATATCGAAACAAAATCTGCTTGATTTATTCAAATAAAACAGTATTATATCAGAATGAAGAATATACGTATTATCATTATACTCTTCATGACATCGCTCTCTTGTGAATATCAAACCAACCTTTTCAATGACGTCACCACAAAAATAGACGGGGTGTCTCCCGTAATTACTTCACACAATCTGCCGATACTCAATTCTGCTCCCAACATATTTCATATCAATCTGAGATTTTCAGAAGGACTGAATCCGGCATCAGTCAACACTGACTCCGTTGTTGTAAAAAACAATTTCGGCAATAAAATAAATAATATCAGCATATCTTACGATTCAACTTATAATGAAATAAATATAACCGGAGTTACGGATTCGAACTTTCTCGCACGAGGATCAACCTATACTGTCACTCTGACTAAAGACATAACTGATATCGCAGGAAATAATCTCGAAGATGAATTTACAGGAACAATCTCTATCGCGACGAGTCCGCAGATTCCGGGGAATGGTTCAATCTCAACAAGCAATTACAATAATGGATATTTCGTAGAACCCGGCGACAGCATATATATAACTTTTAACGAAAACATAGCAACAGGTTTGTCATCGGCAGTTATATTATCAAAAACAACATTTACGCCGTCACCCTCATTTTCAGGTATAACTGTTACAATCTCAGGTAATCAACTGATTTACACTATCGGTGATGTAGGAACAAACGCTGATACTTACTGCACAATAAACCTGAGCGCAGGTGATTTCTATTCCGCAGTTGACGGTACCGCATGCCAGGTTCAAAACATAACTTTCAGTACAATATTAAAAGCTGTTAAGCCGTAAAATAACCAATCAGACCCATCTGCTTTTAGAAAAAGCTCTTCCTGTTTCAGAAACCTGAAGCCCGTCTTCCCTTTCAAAAAGCAAACCTTTTTCTTTCATTGTTTCTGCCTCTGCACGAATGACCGAACCGGACAAACCTGTTACAGTCTCAAGTTCATCAATCGAAACGTATCCGCCGTCTGACGTAGAGTGATATATTTCATACAGGATATCTTCTGAGCGTTTATTCATTTCTTACTTCTTCTTTCGATCGATTCTGCTTTTGAATAACAGCATCCGCAGTAATTCTGTCTGTAAAAATTATTTTCATTCGACATTTTAACGCTTTCCGCAAAACCGCCGTTTTTCTTAAAATCAAACG
>JAKQQL010000321.1:0-33232 GCA_029564175.1 Candidatus Cloacimonadota bacterium | reverse complement strand
TTACTCACCCGTTCGCCACTGTCTCTATCCCCGAAAGGATAAATATCGTTCGACTTGCATGCCTAATCCATTCCGCCAGCGTTCGTCCTGAGCCAGGATCAAACTCTCCGTAATCACGTAAAAATTTATCTTCGACTGCTTGTTTTTTGCTCCACTCTATGTCTCTTTTAAGATCACTGATTAATTTCAATCAGGTTTAATCAATTTCGCAAACCTACCCTTTTTTAGTCAAGAACTTTTTTTTAGCTCTATCTTTTTTGGATGACATTTGCATATCCTATCTGTCTATTTTTCGGATATCTATTAAAGCAAAATATTTTTTCATTTTTTTGCTTTTAATCAGGTTTTTGTGAGTTTTCGGTTAAGACCGATTGACACAAAATTCCTAAAAAGTGGTAAAAACAGGGGTTTTGTTTTTTCATTTTTTAGACACGGATGATGCTGAGGATGACGGATAGTATGTTTAGAATCTAAAGATGTTTATTCTTTGGACGCAGATAACGCGGATTATGACGGACAATAATTATTTAGATTGAAATAAACAGAATATCGGTTACAGTTCCATTAAACCCCGAAGGGCTGGTATGATTGTAGAGGGTAGCAGGATTGTAGAAGGTAATATCATTTTTTCTCTTTTCCTTGGTAGTATATTTTATCTTTCTTTCCTCCCTCTTTCATCCCTATACCAATCATATTCACTAAATTACCAAGATCTGAGGTATGTAAGAAATATTGAGGATTTAAGTCTAAGATATAATATATCTTTTCTACAGGATAGATAAGGGAATAATATGATTTTTATATTGTTTTTTAAAAAGAAATGAGTATATTATCATCAAGAGGACAGAATGAAAGTTATTTTTAAACAAATGAAACATGATTATCCAAAGAAAGCAGGAGATTTGAATCTTGCCTGGTATGCAGGCGGTCGAACATGTATTGTCAGAAAGAAAACTAAAAGAGCCTTACAAAAACAAAATCTATCTATTATACAGATAAATGCGATCACAAAATCCGTATGGGAAACACTTCTGCCTGCGTTTAAACGTGATCTGGTAAAATATGCTATGCAATATAAAAGAGAATACCCTGCACTCAGAAAAAGAGGCATATCTGCCTACTCAGTCTTTCTCATACTTATTCATGCGCTAATCAAACGATTTTCTCTAAATACAGAAAAAATGGTAAACTGTGTAAATGCGCTAAGTCAGCTTTTATCCAGTATATCGATTTATAAAGCGATTAGATTAAAATTAATAAAAAAAGTAAGGACTTGTTATCAATTGAATAAATTAAATGGTGATGAATCTATAAGTATTCAAATCCCATTATACGCTACTAATCATGATTTAAAAACTGAAAAGGCGATCGATTCATTGGTGTTAACAAAATATGGATAGTAAAAAAGAGTGTTTTCTCCAAAATCAGTTAAGTCAATATTGAAAACTATAAGACAGAGTAACTCTTAAATAAAAGATAAAAAGCTCATATCTCACTTATAATCCCTTATTAAATATCTTAACAAAATTTTTACAAAAAAAAGCTTGCCAAAATGATCTGCTTTTGATATATTTAACTTTGAATATATAAGAAGAAAATGGAGGAAAAATGAAAAAGGTATTATTAACGATAATATCATTAACTATGTTCTGTATGATTTTTGCTGATTTAATTACCCCTATCAGAACAGAAGTTACAGGTTTTGTAAACTGGACAGACACTAATGTTGCAGGAACATCTTATCTACAATTGTTAACAGCCACATCATCAACAATTACCCCAGAAATGAACTTTGACAATTACAATGGCGAAACACTCAATTTTAAAGCAAGAACTTTTGGCGGAGTTAATACTGTAGAAAACGAACTTTTTGTAGCAATCTCAACTGATAATGGAGCTAACTGGACAGAACTTGGTTCTAGAACTCCTTTAAATTCAACATTAACATCTATGATTTCATATGATCTAAGTAGCTATAATGGCAATCAAGTAAAATTAAAATTCTATGTATTAGGGACTAATAATGCTATTGGTGTTGGCATTGATGATATTGCGATAGAAGGTAATCCTGCAGGAGTTGCTTCTGCCCCTGTAATTTCAAACATAACTTCAATCACCACCCCTCCGCTTGCCAATGAAGATTCAAACATCTCTGCAACGGTTACAGATGCTGATGGCCAAGACAATATCAATCAGGTCAAAATTGCTTATACGATTAATAGTGGAGCGACTCAATATGTAATCATCAACAATTCTGTAGGCGAACCAACTGTTTACACGGGCAATATCCCAGCTTCAGCATACAATGATGGAGATCTGGTTGAATACTGGATAATCGCAACCGATTCTGATGATCCGGTTCATTCAACTGAATCTGCTCATTATAAATTCTTTGCTGGGATTTCACCAATTTCTACAATCAGAGCATTAGATGCAAACAATTATCCTGTTTATAACAATATCGTATGCCGTCTTCTGCTTGTAAAAAAAAAAAAAGATGGTACTTTCAATACTACCACATACAATGATGCTTTTATTCAGGATGCGACTGGCGGACTTGATGCATTTAAAAGCCCTAATCTGACTGATTTTAATTTTACTGAAGGTCATTCTTATACAATGATTGGCACTATAACTCAATATAATGGTAAATTCGAAATCGTTTTAACTTCTGCAACTGATAATGGCTTTATCGGTCTTCCTAATATCATGATTGTTACAATCAGTCAATTATTAGCTAATCCAGAATACTACGAAGGCAGATATATTGGTGTGATGAATGTTAATTATAGTTCAGGCACATGGCCTACTACCAACGCAAATGCAACTTTAGTCGTTAATGATGGTTCAAGTAATGGTACACTTTACATTAATAAGAATACAGGTTGTTATCTTGAAAATGAGCCTGTCTGGCCAAAAGATATCAAAGGGATTTTCTCTCAATTTGATAACAGCAGTCCATATACTGAAGGCTACCAAATCCTTGTCAGATCAATCAATGACTTTGTTAATGCAGGCACCCTCCCTGTCACCTTCTCTGCTTTTGATGCAGTATTAACCGCGTCTAACACTGTTTCATTACAGTGGACAACCCAGACTGAATCTAATGTCTATGGTTACTATATCTACAGAAACACAAGCAATACAACTACTAACGCTGAAAGAGTATCAGCACTGATTCCTGCTACCAATACTTCATCAGAACATTCTTATGAATATCAGGATGTAGAAATTGAAAGCAATCAGACTTATTACTACTGGATTACTTCTTATGAATTAAACGGACATACTGAATGGTATGGGCCAAAATCTGTTACAACCAACAATCCAAATATCGTTCCAACCCTGCCAACATCAACCACCTTAGTCAAAACCTATCCTAATCCTTTTAACACAAACCAGACTCAGAGTATTGAAGTTAAAGTCAGAGACACTGAAACAGCTACGCTCAGTATTTACAATATCAAAGGTCAGAATGTAAAAACTTACAGTAATCTGACTCCTGGCACTCATAACTTAACCTGGAATGCTAAAGACAACCAAAACAACAACTGTGCAAGCGGTATCTATTTCTACAAGCTTACCAGTCCAACGACTACCGTAATGAAAAAAGTAATGATTGTTAAATAAACAATCTGAATATTACATAAACGGGAGAGCAATCTCCCGTTTTTTATTTGCTTTTTAATGATTTTGTAATAAGTTATACTAAGATATAAATAGTGAGGAGATAAAAATGCCCATAGAAAATGTTTTATTTGCCTTTATGCTGACTCTCTTTGCCGGTTTATCAACTGGTATTGGTAGTGCGATTGCCTTTTTTGCTAAAAAATTCGATACAAGATTTTTATCCATTTCTCTGGGTTTTTCTGCTGGAGTGATGATGTATGTGTCCATGATTGAGATTTTTGCCAAAGCGAAAGACTCTCTTGTTTTAGCACATGGGCCTAAGTTAGGATATTGGATAACAGTCATTTCATTCTTTGTTGGTATGGCAATTATCACTATTATCGACAAGCTGGTTCCTTCCTACGAAAACCCCCATGAAGTTCAAGGGATTGACCAACTGAGAATGAGTGAAGAAGATGTAAAAAGACAAAAACTACTCAGAATGGGTTTATTCTCAGCTTTAGCAATCGCAATACACAACTTTCCTGAAGGATTAGCCACCTTTATTGGCGGGTTACAGAATCCAGCTTTGGGTATCAGTATTGCAGTAGCCATTGCAATCCACAATATTCCAGAAGGTATAGCGGTTTCTGTACCAATCTATTATGCAACCGGTAACAGAAAAAAAGCCTTTACCCTGTCATTTCTCTCTGGTTTTTCAGAAGTCTTAGGTGCTTTGATTGGCTATTTCTTTCTTTTACATTTTTTTAATGAATCTATTTTTGGTATTGTCTTTGCCCTTGTTGCAGGCATTATGGTCTATATTTCTCTGGATGAGCTCCTTCCCACTGCTGAAAAGTATGGAGAGCATCATTTAGCAATTTATGGAATGATTTCAGGTATGATCCTAATGGCATTCAGTTTATTGCTCTTTGCATAATAATTAAATCTTTTGTTGACAAAGAGAACTGATTTTTAAATATTTAACTCCAGAAATTATACTGGAGCTAATGTGAAGAAATTTTATGCATTTTTAATAATCTTAACAACGATAGGCTGTCTTTATGCTGAAAAGTATTATTACTACCACCCTGATATTGAGATTGGTTCAGAGGCTTATTTCAATCCAATCAGTATGTCATTAAACGGCGGGTTTGACATATTAAGAAACGGTGCTCATGATAAAAGGCTGACAAGTCAGCATTATCATAATGGTGCAAAACTTTTATTCAGAGGATTAGCAAACCCCAATAAATACATAGAAAATGTAGGATGGGAAAACTTTCTGGCTCAGGAATTTCCAAATTTTAATTTGACCAAAGAAAAACTAAACTTCATGCCTAATTTCCCTATCCATACTATTGGCGAAGGTATGCGTTTCAGAAAAGTTTCTGAATGGTATGATTATCATGGGTATCCTTATCCTAGAACACTTGGTTTAGCCACTTCAGTATCATATCAATTATTTAACGAGGTTCTTGAACAAGGGGGTACACCCAGAGTCAGAACTGACCCGATTGCTGATGTCTATTTTTACAATAATCTGGGATTTGTCCTGTTTTCACTTGATCCGGTGAATAGATTTTTCTCTGAAACCTTTGTAATCAATGACTGGTCTCTGCAACCAATGTACAACCCTTTCAATGATAATGTGGAAAATGCTGGAGAACAGTATATGGGTAAGCTGCATATTAAAAATGATTATTCTCTGTTTTGTTACTGGGGCATGGACTTTTTAGCAGGCACCAGTAAAAAGCTTAACGAAAATCATTCTATATCAGTTGGGGCTGGAAGAGTTGTTAACAAGATAAGAACAGCTTATATAAACGGAGAATATGTTCCTCTTGTTTCAACAATAGATTATGCTATTGGTTTTTTTTATGATTACCAGAATTCATTATTAGCAAGTAGTCATTTTTCAATCAATAAAGATGTTTTTAAATTGAAAACAAATATTTATCCAGGATTGTTTGAATATAAAGGAATTCAGCCAGGTGTTTTTTTGAAACTAAGTATCGAAGAAGGGGAACTTACCGAGACTGTTGTTGGGTTTAATCTGGATAAACTGCCATTTGGTTTTGCTTTTGGAGAGTCAGTATTAAACGATTAAATCCCATATAATCGAAGTAATTGATCACAGGTATTTTGTAGAGAATATTTTTCTTTAACAATTTTATTGGCATTATTCATTATCTCTTGATATTTATCCTGATGATCTGCATAATCCAAAATCATTTTTACAAAAGAGTCTTTATCCTTTACATCAAACAGAAAACCATTATACCCGTTAGTTATCAGATCAGGCACACCTCCAACATTCGTACTGACAACCAGCACATTGAAGAAAAAAGCCTCCAGAATAGTGACCGGTGTCCCCTCATTGATTGAAGTCAGAACAGAAATATCAATTTCGAGATAGTATTCATTCAAATCTTCAAAAAAACCAGTAATGATAACTGATTTTTGCAAACTTTTCAAATCAATTAATGCTTGTAATTCATCTCTTCTTTCACCATCTCCAATGATCAGAAATTGAATATCAGGATTGCATTTTATGACAGTTTCTGCAATATCTATAAATAGGTCATGGTTTTTAATTGGGGCTAATCTTCCAATAATTGCGACAATAACTTTATTTTCAGGAATATCAAAGACTTTCTTTAAAGATTTTGGTTGGAGAGCATTATCAAAATCAAAACCTAAAGGAATCGTAGCAATATTATCCTCAGAGCATATATTATAATTTAGCAAATCGTTTGTTAACAAAGGTGATAAAGAGATTAACCTTGTACTGATTCTTGCCATACATCTCTCAATTAGAATTGATATCTGAGTAAAAAAGAAGCCAAAATAACCTTGAAAGTTTAATCCATGATAGGTATGATAAATCTTTGGCACACCACAAATCCAGGCTGCCATTCGCCCAATTAAACCGGCTTTTACAGTATGGGTATGAACGATATCAGGTTTTAATTTACGAAGCACTTTAACTAAGTGTATAATAGCAATTATGTCTTTAAACGGATTGACAGGTCTTACCATCTCTTTGAGATATAATGGTTTTATCATAAAATTTGAATGAAATTTAAGCATCTCCTGATCTTTTTCTTCAATACTACCTGTCATTATCAAACATTCATAACCTTTTTCTTCAAAATATCTGGCAGTCTGAATCAAATGGGCAGCTACTCCCCCGATTGTCAGACGCGTAATGATAAATAGTATTCTTTTTTTACTTTCCATCTTTTTTCTCTGTAAGCTTATAAATCTGAGAAAAAATATTCTCTCTGACAGAATCCCAGTTTAGCTCATCTTTTACTCTCTGATATCCATTCTGGCCAAATCTGTGTCTAAGACCTTCATCAGATAAAAGTTCTATACATTTTTCTGAAATATCCTCAATAGATAAAGGGTTAACCAGAAATCCAGTTTTTTTATCAACAATTGCATCAACAGCCCCACCTGAATTACCGGCAATGGTTGCTTTTGCGCAAGCAGCAGCATCTGCAAAAACAATTCCAAAACCTTCCACATCGTAATCTTGTTGCCGGTTTGGCATTATAAATACATCACAGGCATTAAATAAATCGTTAATCTCTTCATCCTTTATAAACCCAAGAAATATTACATGATTTTCCAGCTGCAATTTCTCTACCAATCCTTTTAAAGTATTTAAATACTCTCCCCTGCCTCCTATCAAATAAGTTAAATCAGGAATTTCTTTTAATATTTTTGGCAACGCTTTTAAGACCATATCTGCCCCTTTTCGGGGAACAAGATGAGATACAGTCAATATAATTTTATGATTATTAGGAATATTATACTTTTTCTTAATCAGAGATTGAGTTTCCTTTGGATAAAACATCCTGGTATTAGCCCCTAAAAGGGTTTTATAAATTTTATTTCTTTCTGCCCCTTTAGATACTAATAAATCCGTAGTAAATTGACTGTTGCTGATGAGTAAATCAGCTTTCTTTAGCACGAATTGCTGGATAAGCTTTTGATTACTCCTCCTTGAATAATAAATCAACTCCGATCCATGAGCATAAACCACCAAGGGTACATTAAAAACCAGTTTGTAGAACAAGCCAATAATTCCGGTGTAAACGGGCATAGAACACTGGATTACCAGTGGTTTTTTATCTTTTTTTAATTTTGACAACATTTCTGCATATGATTCTATAATAAATGGTAAACAATTTTTAACCACATTTCGATTTAGAAAAAAGAGCAAACAAAAATAACAATATAATAATTTATTACTGGCATTAAATGCGTTTTTTAATAAAAAACATAAATTTTTAAAAGTACCATTTCCCCAACTGAATCTTTTAATCAGTACGGGGTTTTCCATTCGATTTGGTACTTCATCATGTTTTTGACACCATACTTCTATATCTTTAGAATTCCATGTCATAGCAACTTCAAGTAAAAAAGTCTCAACGCCTCCTTTAACAGGATAAAACTGTTTTGAGATTATGATCGTTTTATTATTGTGCATGAGTAATTTCTTTCATAGTTTGAAGAAAACTCTCAATAATTAACAAAATCCCAATTAAATCCTGATTGTTTTTAATCCCATCCATATGTTCATTAACTATGCGATTAATCACAGACTGAGAGAGTATCTCTCTATTAATAATTTCGGATTCTTTTAGAAGATTCTCAATAAATTGTTTATAATCATTTTTAAATGCATAACCTACAGAGTCCTGATAGATGAGTTTTTCACTTAACTCATTCCTCTTTAATCTTTTGATTATTCTGGTATATAAAGAATAAAGCTTTATTAGCAAAGTATTCTTTTTCTTTGATAAACGGTTAAAATAATTACCATTTATTGGGTAAGAAATAATTTCTGGGGCAAATTTATTAACAATTTCAGGATAAAGCATAAAATCTTTAAGTTTTTGTAATGGGGTTAGAAAATATAATTTTGCAACATCCTGACTTAAAAATGGTTCAATGTTCTGTAACTGCCAGTTTCTATGATTTATCAGAATACCTGAATTTGAATATAGCATGTAAAGAACAAGAGCTTTGAGAGTAAATTCGATATTATGATTAATCGAATAAATATCTTTTACTATTTGATTAATATATTCATTAATTTTGCAATATTCTGTTTCAGACACCATTGGAAATTTAAAATATTGATCCAAAAAAAATTTACTGATTTCTTCAATCACATTCTCTTTTCTTATTATTTTTGGTATCTTAAAAGATTCGGGTGTAGTTCTTACACCTCCAAAGCGTAAATCATCAACATCTTTGTAATTGATTTCATCAATAGTTCTAATTCCGTTTGTATTACCGTTACAAAATAATGCAAATGCATAAAGATTAGATTTAAACTCTTTATTATCAATTTTCATCAATTTAACATTTTCATGTTTGAAGCCATAAATTTTTGTTACTTTTCTGGCAAACAAATTATCCAGACAATGTTCTTCTCCGCGTGTTCTGACTTTGCTTCTTTTTTTATCGACTAAATCCTTAAGAAGACTAAACACTGATCGAGAATCTTTGCCTGCAGTCAAATCAAATTCAATTTGATTTGCTTTCATAATATAAGATTTACTCTTATCTCTAAGAGTCTTTATGATATCGTTAATTTTCTTTTTAAGTTCGGAATTTTTTAAGATTGGATCAAGATCAGAAAAAGGACAAGAAATCTTTTTTGTCGGGTTAAAACTCCGAAACTCTAATATCTCATAGGGTTTTATATTCTCAATATCCTTAATAATACTGTTACCAATTCTGCTGGAATTAAATGCAAGCATTTCCAAAACAGAGAGTTTATTAATCCTGTCAGAGACTAACCCTGTAGAAAATATTAGTATATCCAAAGATGAGATAATAATATTATCTTCATTATAAAAGTAATGTACTCTTCTATCTCCCACTGCATCACAAATCATTTTCAATTTTTTAGTATTAGAATTATAAATTATAAATGAAAAACTTCCATCTACCTGTTGGACAGCTTTCTCTCCTTTTTTATCATAAATAGCAAAAAGATACTCAGAAACATTAACATCGGGTTCTCCAAAAATAGTTCCAAAAGAATATATAAAATTATCTTCAAACTGAAAGACATGATGAAGAGAAGTAATTTTCTTTTCAACAGGCTGAAATAAAAGGAGATTCAATTCATCAGGTAACTCCTTTACCGTTGAATTTGTTGGAATCGGTAATTTTTGTGAAATCCCTGAATAAACATTTAACACTTTTTCAGAAAGAATTTTATTGTTTCCCCCGATTAATAACAAGAATGAAAACATGAATCCTCCATTTTAATCATTTATATGTTTTTGAATGATATCTTCTATTTTTTGTGCTAGTATTTTTCTATCATAGTATTTTTTAACAAACATAATACCATTTCTACCGAATTGAGATAATAATTTTCTATTATTCTTTAATTTAAGTATTGCTTCACTTAAAGAAACAGGATTTTCCGGTTCAAAATTTAAGCCACCACCTGATTTTTTTACCACTTCCTGAGCTTCTCCATTGACTCCAACAATCACTGGCAAACCTATTGCCATACTGTCAAATATTTTTGACGGAATAGCTGACTCAAACAAAGCAATTTTCCTTAAAGGAATCACACTGCAATGAGCATTTTGATAATAGGCTTTTAACTGTTTCTGGGGAATAATGCCTAAAAAAAACACATTTTTTAGTTGCTTTTCAAAAACATATCTTTTTAACTTTTCTTCCTCAGGACCTGCTCCTAAAAAGTAAAATTTAATATTCTCTTTGCTAAGTATTTCAGCACTTTCTAGAATGATTGTCAAATTCTGGGCAATTCCCATATTGCCTGCATAAATAACCCTAAATGATCCGGAAAAATCATAAAAAGGGTTTATTTTCATAATTTTTCCAAGTTTAACAGACTTACCTGAAGATTTGAAACAGTGAAAACCTATATGTTTTTGTAACTTTGTTTTTTTTAAAACAGGGTCATTCTCTTGGACTAGATCAGTTCCATTTGGCACAGAATATATTTTATTTAGAGAAAACCCTTTCTGACTAATCTTATTTCTAAGGTTTTCAGTAACAGTAATAATCGCTGCAGATTTTTTATAAGCCCAATTCTCCAATAACAAGCTGAATTTAATCAAAGTCTTATTTTTTAATTCTCCTAAATCGATGGCAGAATCAGGCCACATATCTCTGACTTCAAAAAACATTTTTGTTTTTGGAGATATTAATTTGATAAACAGCCCAATAATGGCAACAAACAAAGGCGGAGAGGTCACATATACCACATCATATTTTTTACGGCAGAACATCATATAGATAGAACCAGTAATCGAAAAGGAGGTATAGAATAATAATCGGGTAATAAAATTCTTTACCTGGCTGGTAAAAACCCATACTCTGACAATATTGACCCCATTTACGACTTCTCTTACAAGATATCTTCCTTTATAACCATCAAAAATAATTCCCTTTGGATGATTTGGCATTTCTGTTAACACTGTTACATCATGATTATTTTTTTTAAAACTGACGACATTAGACATCGCCCTATTTGAAGTAGCGCCGACTTCAGGGAAAAAATACTGAGAAATGTATAGTATTTTCATATTTATTCTTTCCTCATAATCTTAATTAGTTTTATATCATAAGGACGAATTTCAAGATAACAATTATCTGTGTTTTCGGCAAGCAGTTTTTTATATATTTTAGAATTTTCAGATCTAAATTCGTACCAGTCTTTTTTTTGATTTTTATTAATTTTTATTTCTATCTTATCTGTAAATACGCTATTATTGCTTAAAATCAAAAAGTATTCATTTTGATATTCGTATAGACAATAGTCGATATCCAATATCTTATTGCCAACAATGTCATATGTATCACTATTAATTGCCAATTTTTGCATATCAATAATAGTCGGATTATATTGTCCATGCAATACTGCTTTCTCAAACCCAGATGCTTTAAATTCATGTATGATGTCGTTAATCATAAGATAAGCTTCATTTGAACATCTGTAAAAAGCAAAAAAGTTAAATCCCTTCACCCCACATATTATAGCATCAAAAAACATAAACCGAGCTTCTTCTGGATAAGGATATCTTGCAATCTTAGAACCAGGCTTTTCATTTGTATGATAAATTGGAAATGTTAAAATATATCTTTTTTCTTCCATATTTTTAAATCTCTGATTACTAAACAGTTCTTTTCCTTTAATAAGGTTAAAATGGAATGTTTTCAATTCATGAAAAGGAGGAATTTCTACATCAAGGTTTTGATAATCCTCAATTCTCTTTGATACTGGATATATCTGAGGTGCGATAATATCAGCCATATCAACCAGATAAGAATGCTTACCCCAATAATCTCTGATTAAACAGGCAGAAAGTAATTTCTTTTTATGTTTCTTTAACAAGTGATAGCTTGCTTCAGCATTTGTTTTATTCCAGTTTTCAGAAAATACATCATCATTAAAATAGAACTCAACATTTCTTTCATCCATCAAATCAGCCAAATAGTTTTTAACTCCACCAAAAGGCTTTATAATCCTATTCTGATAAGTATAAGTCTGAATAAAAAACTGATAATTATACTTTTTAACGAGCTGATTAATGTATTGAACTTGATTTTTGTCTGTGATATCCAGATAGAAAGTAAAGCCTGTAACATAGCCATCTTCTATTAGTTTCTGCAATCTGTTTTCAGTTTTTTTTTCTTTCAGCATGTAGTAAGCAAGTTTTAGTTTAGGCGCATAAGGTTTCCAGTTCGTTTTAGAAAAATAAAGAGTATCAGAGTGTAAACCTTCATACCAGTTATACATAAAATAGGGTTGACCTTTTTTTATATTATCAGTATCATAATCTCCATAAAATACCCTGGTATCAGGTAACAAATATGAGGCCATCTTTGCTGTACTATTACAGGCAGTAAAGATAAAAAACAACAAAACTAAACAAAGTTTATAATCGTGATTTAATTTCCTGATAAACTGACTCAACACTTAATCCTTTCATACATTCCATTGTGCATCCTTTTACAGGATATAGACACTTCTGGCATTTACTGGTTTCGTTCCGTATCACATATGATTCTTTTGCATAAGGAGATGTTTTTTGTTCATCTCCTGGTCCGAATAATGAAAAGACCTTAATACCAGCAGCTGAAGCCAAATGACCCAAGCCTGAGTCTGCATTAATAAAAGCATATGACCTTTTCATAACAGAAAAAACTTCAATCAAAGAATGATGGCAAAGCATTTCAGAATGAGTTCTGTCTGCGACATATCTTGATTCAGCAAGTTCTTCTTCTCCTGAAATAATCACTGTCTGCCAGGTTTCCTTCTGAAGTTTCATAATTAAATCAACAAATTTATCCTCTCCCCATCTTCTGTGTATTCCTCCTTTACTGGAACCTACATGAAACAAAAGCATTCTTTGAGAGCTTAAGCATCTTGAGTCCAACCATTCCTTGCTGAAGGATTCCAATGTATCAGTAAGAGCCAGTTCAGGATATATATCATCAATCCTATCAATAATATCTTTAACTATCAATTTTATTAATCCAATATTTGAAATAACCCGATGAACACTTTGAGAAAATTTCTGTGTTTTTGTGTAGAATGGAACAGGATAGTTTATGTATTCTCCAAATCGATTGTTTGCATTAATAAATAATGTAATCAAACCATGTTTTAGAGGGATACTGGCATTGCTAATTGAGCTTACAATTGAATAATCATATTTTTTTTTTCTTAAAAAATGTAATATTGAATATAAGCCTTTCATTGATCTGGGAGAAAAGTAAATATGGTCAAAAAAGGGTTGACTTTCCATTAGGGAAGCACTTCCTTTATTAGTAGTAAACAAATCTATTTCAAACTCAGGATGTATTTTTTTTAGGTACTTAACCATCGGTATCGCCATAATAATATCACCAATACCATAGGTATGAATAATTAAAACTTTTACAAGAGGTTTTTCCACAAGTTTATCCTTTGTCTATCAATTTTATAAAATCACAGAGTTCACGGCTGGTATTTTTAATACTATATTTCTCAATCTCATTCTTGTTAATCCCTGCCTGAAACCCATTTATATCCATTAATATAACTTTTTTAAAACAATCTCTAACTGCTTCTTCATCATCATTTTCACAAAATATGCCTATACGACTTGATTTTAAAAATGAAGAAACTTCTGAATCTGCTGTATTGATTGAAATAATAGGTTTGTTATACTGACTGTATTCAAATAATTTAAAAGAAATAGTATCCTGTAATTTATTAGGATAATAGAAATGTATAAAAGCATCTGATTCCTGAGCAATTCTGATTAAATCGGTTCTGCTTAAAAATCCTTTAAAATCAATAAAAGGATACTTCAAACAATGTTCCTTTTTTACGCTTTCATCAACATGCCCGCAAACAATCAGTTTGACTGTATATTCTTCACTCAAACGATTCAGATTATTAATCATCATGAAAGGGTCATAAACTTGATCTCCAGGCAAATATTTTCCACTATAGAAAAATGTAAAAGTGCTACTTTTTCTATCTGTTTCATGCTTGCCTTTATGAAAATCCTGAGGATCATAACCTGTTGGAATCACCTTTTTATAAGGGACTCTGATACCATCTGTTGTCAAATCAAGAATCATCTGAGTGGTAGCAATTACAGCATCGGTATTCTTTAAAACAAGAGTTTCATAAACCTTGTTTAAATATTGTCTGACTGTACTCTGAGCCATTTGTCCAAGATCTTTTTGCCAACAATCTCTATAGTCCAGTATCAGCTTAACTCCATTCATTTTTTTGAGTAATAATCCGCAAATAAACAATGAAAAAGGAGCTCCTGTAATCAATACCGTTTTAATATGCTCTTTTTTAATAATTTTTGATATATTCAATACATGATAAAGTGACCAGGTAATCTGAATATCAGGCGAAAGAAACAAATCCTTAATGATTCTGACAAAAGATTTTACCAAACTTTTTTTTCTATTACTATAAAGGAATGTTTTCTTTTGATACCTTTCCTGAGCATCAGGGAAAAAGCTCTTCAAACGGTATATCTTACAGTTTTCAGGAACATCATTCATTAACTTTTCATTGATGTGATGATTTCCCTGGTCTGCAGTAATAACAATAGGTTGTATTCCATAATCAGGCATACACTTGACAAACTTTAGCACTCTGAAAGTTCCTGTAACATTATACGGAGCAAAATTGAAAGTAATAACCCCAATTGCTTTCATATTAATGTTCTCACTTTTTCTAAAAGGATTTTTTCATCAATCTCCCAAGAGTATTGATGTTTTATATTTCTGCAGTTTTCTTTAAACTTATTCAAAATACACCTGTTTTGAGCAATCTCTTGCAAAACAATCTTAAGTTGTTTTATGTCACCTGACTTATAAACAAAACCAATATTTTCTCCTATGATAATTCTTTTAATTTCAGGGAAATCTACACCAATTGTTGGCAATTCCGCCATTATACATTCAAGTAATTTATTTGATATTTCATTATAAATATTTTCGGAATAATGAAATGGCTGTATCCCAATATCAGCAGATGCAATATTTTCTACGATATCATCCGGATTAACTGCATCTTTAAAAAATATTTTATGATTAAGGCTTAATTGTTTTACATACTGCATTAATTCATAAATATCATTGCCCATCCCCATAAATAATAAGACATAGTCATCCAAATCTTTTATAGCATCTACTAAATCAAAAACACCTCTAATTCTGCCTAATTGACCATGGTAAATCAACAATAGTTTATCTTCAGGTATATTGTATTGTTTTTTTAAATTTATTGAGTGTCTTAGTTCTCTAAAAGGGCTGGTACTTCTTAAAACATAAACATTATCAACACCATATCTTTCTGATAATATCTTTCTTTTGCTTTCAGTTGTTGTAAAAGTAATATTGACTTTTTTTATTAATAGTTTTTCAACTAAATTCCAATAAACCTGCATTGGTTTAGTTGACCTTAGATAAAGATTTGAGCTATCCCAGATTTCATGAGGTTCATAGATTATAGGCTTATTTAAAAGTTTAGATGCGACATAAGATATTAAAAGAGTATTGGGGTCCCTTCCTATTATTAAATCAGGGTTGATTGATATTATTTTAATCAGAGCACCTAAATTCCAAAATATTCTGTTTAATGTAATGAAAATATATGTTCTCAATTTCATATATTTTATGTATTTAATTATTTTTTGAAGATAACTAAGGTGAGAATTTACCATTTCTTTCTCACTGCTAACAGAAGATTCTGTTGAATAAAAACCAGATAGAGTTGAGACCCTATAAATATTATATTCTTTGTTTTCTGTTTTTTTTAAATCTTTATAAAGTTTTTCTGCTATTACAGTCACATCATAACTATTTTGAGCGAGTGATAAGGATATTTTCTTTACTCTTGAATCAAACCGCATTGTACTTTTAGTTAAAAAAACTATTTTTTTCATTGTTTCCTTCTTAATAGGTGAATTATCCTTATAGGACTGATTATTAAAATAATTGTTGCTACAGAAAATAGTAACAATAGTTTTAATAGTAAATTATCTGCAAATTGATTACAATAAAATGCTGAAAAGAAAGAGATTAAAACAATTATAGTATTAGTTTTAATTTTATAGGGAATATGATAGCATCTCTGACTAAAAATATATAGTAAACCTGTTCTAATATTAATGGAAACCAAGGTACTAATTGATGCACCTAAAAATCCATAATTCGGTATTAAAAGAAAATTTAAAAAGATGTTAAAAACGGCAGCAATGATATCACTATACATCATAAATTTTGTTTTTTCCATCAATGTTACACCAACAGTAAAAACCATATAAAACGCATATATAATATAAGAAAGTGCTAAAAATGGTATCACAGTATAAGCAGTTGAGAATTCAACATTGTCAGTAAGAACATTCAAAATCTGCTTACTAAACATTGAAATAAATAGATAAATAAACATACTGGCCACAATTAGTAAGTCTAACACTTTTGCATAGATTTCCTTGGCATTTTTTTCATGTTGATATGTAAACATCAGATTACTCCATGCCATCATGAAAGGGAAGACTAATATAAACTGAACAATTGATGCATACTTCGCACTTAATCCATAAACACCAACTTCTTTTAATGCAGAAGATTGATTATACAATACTCTTATCATATAACGATCAGTTAAATTAAATACCCAACTTGCCAGCCCGCTTCCAGCTAAAGGTAAACATAGATTTAACACTTTTTTCAATACTAATTTATTAAAATATATTTTTATTCTATTTAAACTAAATAGAATAAAGGCAATAAAGCCAATACCAATAACCGAAGCCTCTCTAATACCTACAAAAGATTTTTTAAAATACACAACAAATAAAATATTCAGCAAAGCCAGTATGATTGTAAGCATAACATTAAAAATACAGTAATTTAATGGTTTTTCTTTCATCCTGTACAGAGCTAGATACAATTGAACAATTCCTTGTAAAAAAGCAGATATAATCACTAGATTAGTGATATAAATAAAGGATTTATTGCCATACAAAATGTTTGAAATAAAAGGAGATATTAAAATCAAAATTAAAGATACAATTAAACCGTAAATCAAATAAAAAGAAAATACTGTGCCAACCTTCTCTTCTTGAGTAAATTGATTTGTCTTATCATAAAAAAGTTTAAACAATCCGGAATCTATATTTAACAACAGAATCACAAACAACAAAGAAAAAAAGGTATTACTTATCTCAAGTATTCCATAATCAGAAGCAGATAAATAAGCAAGATATAAAGGCAGAAGAAAAAAAGTAACTGTTCTTGATAGAATATTACTCACTCCATAAATTAATGAATGTTGCATAAACTTAAGCAGATGCTTTTTCATAATTTTTTTTTATTTTTTGTTTAACAATATTTTTATAATATTTTCAATTTTTTCTTTGTTATCATTTATGCTGATTTGTCTTTTTATATAATCTTTTATAAGAACATACCCAATTGAAAATATAAAACTGAGAACAAATACAGAAATGCATAGTAATGCACGTTTTGGCCATGCTCTTCTACCTGCAGGAACTGCATCTTCAATAATGTCAAATGTTGTAGACTCTCTCATTTCTTCTAATTTTGCTATTTCCAACTGAGGATAGATATATTCTAGAACAGTTCGGTTTATCAGTAATCTGGATTCAATCTGTATGTATTCCTTTGCATACGCTGGTAATTTGTCTAATGAAACAATATATTTACTGTAATCATCTGAATTTTCTAATTTTCTGATATAGTCACGGATAACATTAACTTCATCTTTTTTAGATTGTACCCTTAAATCGTTTTTATCAAAATTAATTAGTAATAAATCGAGCGCTATTTGTTTACTTACTCTTTCAGATTCTAACTTAATGTAATTTTCCATTAAACTACTTACTTGATCTTCAACACTAAGAATTCTCGTATTTTGTTGAAAAGTAGCTAAATCACTTAAACATGACTCTATTTCTGTGTTTATTGATTTAATACGATTTTCTAACAATATCCTTTTCTCTTTAGCTTTAGTCATTCTTTCATTCTGATTGTAGCAATCTAATTCTTTAACAACATAATTAGCGATTATTGAAGATAAGTATTTATCTTTAGTGATAACACTTACATTAAGAAATCCAACTTTCTCATCAAATGTAACAAATAGCAACTTACTTTTAATTTCTTTTAATGTATTATCACGAATCTCTTCTGGCTTTGATTTCCTATCTTTATTTGTTTTAAAATAGGTATCTAATTTAAACTCTTTAATTAACTTCTCTAGAAAAGGGCGGCTATACGCAATTGCAACAAGTCTCTTTCCCTCAACCTCTGTACTATTCATTCCAAGACTACTTGATAATCCACTTAATATTGAACCTCCAATATTACTTAAATCTAATCCTGTAGAGCTCAATATCGGTTGTACAATAGCGGTTGATTGCCATTTTTGAGTTACGAGTATTGAAAACACCACAGCTCCAATACTAAATAAAAGAGTTATTATTAAAATACTTTTTTTCCCTTTTGCAATAACATACAGTAGATCTAATAATTTTATCTTTTCATTTAACATAATTAACCCTATCTTTTATTTCTTTCCAGTTATTCTTCATGACAGGTTTTGTCAACCAGATTCTTTATCGTTAATTAAATCAGAAATTTCTTTATCTTCTGATTTTTTATAAAGTCTTTCAACTACAAATATTAATGCGAGCACTATAGCACCATGAAATAATACGATTTGATGATTAATGGCAATCCAAATACAATCAAGTAAATTATGTATTAAAAAATATACATAATAACAAGCGCAACACACGACAATATCCTTACCAACATGATCTATATCTGATTTAAAAAGCAAATATACTAAGTATTTACCTATATATACTAAAATAAATACTAAAACAAGAAAACCAATAATACCAGACTCAGCTAAAACATTTAAGTAAAGATTATGTGCAACTTTAAGTTGTTTTAATGAAAGTAATTTAAAAAACATATGATATTTTGAATAATAAAAATAATAATTGTTTAATCCAATACCATATATTGGAGATTCTGCAAATAATTTTATTGCAGCCCACCACATACCAAGTCTATCCAAGGTTGATACGTCAATTGAACTATTTGATACAATCATGTATCTTTGTAAATAGGATGAACCAAAACTAATGGCGAATATTGCTATTGAACACATAAAAAAAACAAGGTAATAAAACATTTTCTTAATATTTTTTAAATTATACAAGAATAAATAAAGAAACAAAGCAATAATAAAACCTATTTGTCCACCGCGTGATTGTGTTCCAATAATAATAACAAGACTCATAGAAATTATTATAACAGATGTAATTTTTATAATAAAATGCTTACAATTTCTCACTAAGAATAAATTCATAATCACAAAAAATACAGCATAGCCAACGAAAGTATTTGGACCTTCAGTAAAAGACGATACTCTTTCCATTTGTAATAATTCTTTAAACCCAACTAAATAAAAAGGTAGTGCTGTTAAATTTAGATAAATGAATGTTGATATAATGCGTTTTTTTTGAGAAAAATATCCTTTTAAAAAATAATACCATAAAAATCCTTGCATAAAATAAGATAGCCAAACAATTGTAGGTAATTTCATTCTGGCAATGACAATATTAAAGAAAAATAATCCTAATAAAATGAACGGAATCTTCTGAAATTCTTTAGCTGTTTCACGTTGGTTACTTGATATTTTTCTAAATTTGTATATAATGATTTGATAAATAAGTAATGGAATCGAAATAAAAAATAATCTAACAACAATATCAGAAGCAGAAAAGAGAACTTGATAAAATAAATTCGACAATATCAATATACTATATGTAAATTTTTCAAAATCATATAAAAATATTTGCAAAAAGACAGGGAAAGCGATTAAAGCAATAATATAGGTCACCTTAAAATCCATTAATGTACCAAATACAAATACTAATATATCATATAAAATGTAAAAAATATAATCTTTATTGATTGTTTTAAAATATGTCATTATATATTTTCTTCAATTTATCATCAATTTCGGAGTTATTACTTCGTTTTAAATAAAACAGTTCTTTGTACAACACGTAAAGGCTAACAAAGAAAAAGCTGAGAAAATTAATAATCAAAAATTGAATTATTTTTTTCTGTAATATATTTTCTCCAGAAGGAACAGCATTTTCAATGATGTTTAAGGTTGTTAATTCTTTTGATTCATCAATCCTTGCCATTTCTAACTGAGGATAAAGATTATCATAAACTAATTTCTCAATTTGTAGTTTTGTTTCTAATGCGAAATACTGCTTACTTAAAATGGGTATTTTGTCTAATGTAAGTATATAAGAATGATTTCCATACATTTCTAAATTTTTTAATTCGTCTTCTATTTTTTGAATTGTACTATTTAAATATACTAATTTACTATTATCTCCATCATACTTAAGTTTTAAAACATCTAACTCTATCTTTAATTGAATTCTCTGTGATTCCAGGTCAGTATATTGTTTTAAAACCGCTATACTCTGATCATCAATATTGATTATTGAGTTTTCTGACTTAAATTGTTCAAGTTGATTTTCGTACTGTTTTATATTATCTTGTATTAGATTTAATCTGTTTTCGATGAGTATTCTGCTTTCTTTACCTTTTGTTTTTCTTTCATATATATTATTATAATCAAGCAATTCTACTATATAATTGGCAATCTGAGACGATAATATTCTATTTTTTGTTGTAACAGATATCTCTAGTAAACTGTTATCAGGATAGTAATTAATAGAAAGCATTTTGGTTCTAAGCTTTTTAAGAGCTATATCTCTTTTCTCTTCTTTTGATTTATCTTTTTTATCAATTTTTAGATACTCATAAAGATTAAATTTGTTAATGATTTTTTCAAGGAAAGGGCGGCTACTAATTATCATTATTAATCTGTCCCCTTCTATATCTTGTTGAGTTTGTCTCAATCCTCTTGTCAGTTCAGACAAGGTTGTGTTTTTTAATGATGATAATTCAATGCTTGAAGGAGAGACTAAAGGCTGTGCTTTAACTTGAGAAACCCACAAATTGCTTGAAAAAGTCAAATAGATTATGCTAAGCACCATTACTATAAATGATATTAAAAATATAAATTTTTTATTTTTAATAAGAACACTTATTAAATCATAAAAATCAAAATTTTCATAATCCATTTTATCACCTGCTATGCTTCCAAGTTGAATATTTTCTTTTTTTGATTGCATTAAATAAAGCAATAATTGAGATTGCATTCATTGCAAACCAATAGGTAAAAAGTTTTAAACATTTTATTTGTTTTCCTCTATTTTCAATAAATAATCCGGTATATCCAAGAAATACTACAATCAGATTTATGAACAAATACAAATTAACTAATAAATTGTTTGAAATTAAAACTGCACTCAGTAATGAAACTAAATAGAAAAGCCCAACAAGCCATCTGATTATCTTATGACTAATTAAAAAAAAAGATTCAATTGGAAATTTAAAAAAGTTTAACAAGACAACATTTCTTCCCATGGCCTGCCATTCCTGTGTAACTATTCTGATCTTTCTTGAAAATTCATCTAGCGTTCTCTCTGAAACATCCTCTTTAACAAAGGCATCAGCGCAATAATCAACTTTATATCCATTCTTTAAAACAATTAGAGCTCTTTCATAGTCATCTGGACTTGAAGTTTCTATTTCAGTAAACAATTCTCTGCGAATGACAAACAAAGCACCTGTTCCGCATATTGTTGAATAAACTTTTGCTTCATTTTTCTTTAATGCACACTCATAACGCCAGTACAGCCCTTCTCCAGAATCTAAATCACCTTTTTTTACAAGCCGGCTTTCACCTGATACCATTCCAATTTTGGGATCACTTTCAATAATTTGAATCAGTTTTTTTACTGAATCTCTTTGAAAAAAGGCATTAGCATCGGTTGATAATACATAATCACAATCTAAATGCTGTCTAATCATATTATGGGCAGATTGCTTGCCTTTTCTTGGATTTTGAACGATTAACTCCAGATTTGCAGCACTATACTGTCTAACAATTTCATCGGTCCGGTCAGTGGATGAATCTGAAATGACAATCATTTTTATCTTATCTTTAGGATAATCAAGAGATAAAAAGGATTGAATCTTTTTCTCGATATTTTTCTCTTCATTATAAGAAGCACATAGAACCGTTACTGAAGGATAATTTTTTATAGTGATTTCTGTTCTAATTTTTTGGTTCATTTTTGCTAGAATAGCAATAATAAGTGGATAAAAAACGATATGATATGCAATAACTATAACTGATACGACAAGTATGATCAACATAAATTCTCAACTTCCAATCTTTTATCAATAATTTTTATGATAACTGATGATTTTAAATCTCTAAGACATTCTAAATTACAATGAGTTGGATTTAAAATTTCACATGGTTGGCACTTAAGACCTGATTTTATGATTTCTGCATTATCAGAAATAACTCTGCTCAAGCGTGAATCGGCAGGGCCAAAGATAGTGAATATTTTACAGTCAAAACAGGAAGCAATATGCCCTAATCCAGAATCTGTATTTAAAAACCATTTACATTTTGCTATCAGAGAGGCAGTTTGTCCTAAACTAGTTTTTGAAACTTTTATAACTTTTGTCTGAACTTCAATAAAATCACCATCTTCTTCTTCATCAGGTCCAACAAATAATAATATACTAATCATTGGATACTTTTTCTGAAGAAATTCAATTACTTCAACAAATTTTTCTTTTGACCATCTTCTGTTAATTGACTTTTTATTGCACCCTGGATGAATTCCAAATAAAAATTTATTTTGTAATTGATGATCTTTAATGAAATCATCGGCAAATATTTTTTCACTCTCTGACAAATAAAACACAGGCATCTTACTCACATGAGAAGCATTTGAAAAAAGACTTAATATTTTTAAATTACTCTCGAATCTGTGAATTGTGTTATCATATTTTACCTGCTTTGATAAAAAAATATTTGGTATTTGTCTATATTCTCCATATCTATAGTCTGAATTTACAAACATTGAAAAAAGGAAATATTTAAACGGAGAGATTCCGGATGTATGAAAACATATATCATAATGAGTTTTCCTTATTTCTCTACTCACATGAAACATACTTTTTATATTATAATCAGCATAATACACTTTATCAACTAAATCACTATTTTTTATAGGTAGAAAGGCTGGTTTTTGTGTTATAAAAAAATCAATTGAGATACTGGGGTATTCTTTTTTGAGAAAAACTAAAAAAGGAGTAAACATAATCATGTCTCCTATTCCCCAAGTATGTATTATTAAAATTTTATTCATCACCCTCTACTTTTTTAATTTCATAATTAACAATCATTTTTGGAATAATTGTATAAATGATAATTTCTAAATACAGTCTGACTTGTCAACAAAAACCTCAGATATTATTTTTTTTTCTGGACAAAAACAGTTTTCTTTGTTATGATATATGAAAATGGAGGTCATAATGATAGATAACAACATATATTACAAGGTATTTGATGAAGTTCCCATGGCAATGTTTATTGTGGATGATGACGTAAAAGTGCAGTATGCAAACAAAGAGGCAAAGAAAATACTGGAAAATGAGAATATCATCTATCATAAAAGAGGTGGTGAACTCCTAAAATGTGTTCACTCAACCGAATCAGAACTGGGTTGTGGTCATAGTCATGCATGTAAATCCTGTGTCATCAGAAACTCAGTAAATAATGCAGTTGAAGGTCAAAAGACTTACAGAAAACAGGCCGTTTTAAAGATGAAAAAAGATGGACAAGAAACCATTTTCCATAGCTTAATCACAACGTCTCCCTTTGAATTTGATCATACAAAATACTACCTACTCATGATAGAAAATGTAAACGAACTCATTCAACTCAAAGAAATCATCCCTATCTGCGCCAATTGCAAAAAAATCAGGAATGATGAGAACTACTGGATCGGTGTTGAGCACTATTTTCACGAGCATACCGATGTCGATTTTTCTCATTCGATCTGCCCCGATTGTATGGATATCCTATACCCTGAGTTAAAAGAAATCAGAGCAAAAAAGAAAGAAGCCCAAAAGGCACAGGAAGCAACAGAAAAATCTACTCAAGTCTGACAGAAGTAAGCAGAATATTTATCTTTCAACGATTTTATGCAGGCAGGAAACTTGTAGTACATTTTATTCTCAACATTTATGGTTCTTTTACTACTCGCTAACAAAAAAACTAAAACTTGAAGGAGCGCATAAAGAATATCTCATGCGCTTCTTTTTTATTATCTGGAATCAACTGAAATTCATATATCCCTTGAATCTTAAATGGCAAATCATATCTTAGCGAAAAGTTGTTGTACATGTATAGCCTGTTGTTTTCAAAGATGTCTGTTTCTTCCTGAAAAATCGCTTCATAATTGAAGAATACTTTATTACTGATATAACGACCAGAGTTGATTGAAAGATTATTAAGCAAGATAGAGGAACTAAAACTGATAATATCCTTGTCTGTACCACGCAATTTTGCATGATTATCAGACTTATATTCATTAAACAGGTTTTGGACAAAACCAGGATTGATATTAAAAGTATCAAGATTGAACCATTTTCTAACTTTTGTTTCAAATGGCGTAATATAAGGATCAACAAATGCAGAGCCCAATCCTACACCAAACAATTGAAGTGCTTCATCCTGTAATATAGACTGTTCCTGCTGACTTGAAAGTTCATCCAGTGACTTCCCATATCTCAATTTTGATAAAATCTGTGCTGCATTTTTGTCATCGCTGTTATCACTTTTTAAACTGATTGTCATTGATTCCATAAAGTTACTGATAGAAGGATCAGAACTGATTTCCAAAAATATTGTTGTCCCATCAGGTGCTTTTTTATAAAATGAGCCCAAAACTATTGGATTGTAATCATAAGGAGTAATCTTGACTGAAACATAATCCGCCTTAAATATTGTGCCAAATAATTCTACCTCACCACTTTCAGATATAAAGGATGCAGAATTAACTCCCCATCGACCTTTTTTGTAAGTGAGCTCAAGGTAACTATCCGGATTAACTTCCAGATTTAGCGGATAAGTAACATAACGCATATTATTAGCGAATCTTAATACCAGGTCAAGTGTAAATGGGTAATCTGAGCTTTCAGTTTCTTGCTTATCTTCAGGTTCTGTTTGCTTTTTCTCATTTCTTCTCATTTGATTTCTTGCCATTATTTGATTCAAGTATTGAAGCAAATTTTCTGAATCAGAAGGATAGATACCTGTCCCATTGCTAAAGATAATATCACCCGTTAAGTGAATATCGTCAAATGGACCTTTGATTTCAAACTCATTATTTGATCTGCCTTTCACTTTGATGTTCGCCACAGAGTTCTTCGGTGAGTAATAAGGGACATGCATAAATATCCCTTCATTATCTGAGCTCACATATAAATGGCCAATTTGCACATTACCGAGTATAAAATCTTCTTCATTATGTTTGATTTCATTACGTATATTGACAATCCCTTTACCCATCCTAAAACTAAACTGTTTTAAATCCAGTCTGTTATTCAGCACATTCATTTTCAGGCTGATTCGATCAATTATCTCGGGTTGACTCTGGAGCTTGACTTTTCCGTTTTGCATATTCAATTCGGCTGATTTAATCAGTAATCCTTCTTCATTCATACTGACTTCAGCAAATCCTGTCAACTGGGATTGGGTTTGATTCATGATATCATATTCATTGCTCAGATAGCCAAGAGGGTCTAGTTTTAAATCCAGTCTGAGTGATTTATGACTCTCGTAAGTCTGATCTTGTAACACATTATAAGCTATAGAACCCTTTCCATTTATACTATAATACATATTTGAACCTACTGAAATCTCGTTAAAAACAAGCTCTTTTTCCAGTTGTTCGACATTCAGATTAACTCTGTTCAGATACTGATTATACAATAGCAATTCTTCTGTTGCCAGTTTCGCTTTAAATGTTTTCGCTCCATCTTTCAGATTAAATTCAAGAGAAGCATTTAATAAGCCCTTTGAATCTGGTAAATCAGCAAATTCACTTAATTCACCATTTAAACCGGCTTCTATCGATAAATTTTTTCCAAAATCTTCTATTCGGCCTTCTGCATTAAGCAAGCGTTTATCTCCACCGCTTACTTCAAACCGGTTTATTTGTATATCATCCAAATCGCCGGAAATATTGGATTTGATATTAAATTCTCTGCTTATGGTATATTGGAGTTTATTAACGGCTATATCTGCTTTCAGGGATTTTTCTTTGGAGGAATCATAGAAAAGACGATTGATTTGAAGATATCCTTTTAAATTTTGCTTTACATCCTCATCAACAAAATACTGTGAAATCATACTCAATGGTATAATCTGGTTTTGAGTTTCAATTCGGTAAAAGAAGAATGGGCTTAATCCAGCACTTACGTTTAACTGCAACTCTTTATTAATGATAAACTCGCTGCTTTTTAAACTATCAAGCGTACCATCTGCTTTTAATGAAAATTGAATTGATTTCTTGTTAAAATACCCTTTTTTTAAAACACAATCCAGATTTGTTTTTTTTTCATTGATATCAGCGTTAAACTCAGCATCAAAATCACCCTGAAAGGCGATTGTATTGTTTTTTGGGATAGACATATTTAACAATGACTTTAATCTTCCATCTTTCAGATTAACCTGAATTTTTCCGTTAACCGGTAAATCAGCAAAATCCCCTTTAATCTTTTTTAAGTGGAAATTGTCCAAAACAAGGTCAAAATGATGTTCCTTATCCTGAAGACTGCCTTGATATGCTAATTCAAAGGACTTTTCAGTATTTTCCAAATCAACTTCATACTGATTATTGCTGATAAATATATCACCGTATAACTGATCCATTTCGTATGACTGATAAGAAAACCTTGCACCTTCTATTTTATTTTTTAAAGTAAAACTTTTTTTCTGATACTGAACAGTGCTTGAGATATTCCCCATGAGGCTTAATCCTTTGAAATCATAGGCAATCTCTGAACATTGAATGTCCGATTCTATCTGATTGTTTTTTAAAGAATAATTGCCTGAAAAACTTGTCCTTCCTTTAAATAGCTGCATTTCATTGCTTTGAAATTTAATCTTACCATTTAGTAAATCATCCGTTTTTACAGATAACTGAATTGCTTTAGCGGTTTCATCCTTAAAGGTCAGGCTATCGCTTAAAACAATGCCTTCGACTCCAATTTTACCATTCCACTTTAATGTACCTTCAGCATTAATTTTCCCTTCAACATGAGTCATTTTTGGCAACTGAAAGTGATTAATCACATAGTCAAGTGAGATTTTTCTATTTTTAAAAGGATCACTGACAGTCATTTCCAATAAAAGATTTAAATCTGTATCACTCTTGACTTTTGTGTTTAAAAAAGCCTTGTTTTGATTTCCATATAGACGAAATCTTTCTGGAAACAAATGATTGACTGACAGAATATTTTTCAGAGTTTCATCCTGAATGGCTAAATCCAGGTCATGTAACTGTAGATCATAAAGCCATTGACGACTATCAAAGTCAATCATTGCAGAACTTTTACAGTTTAAGACAAGCTTTGAATCAATTATTAAATGATTCAGTCTTAAATCAGAAACAGTTGCTTTCAGCTTTTTTAGTCTGTTCTTTTCAAGTACGCTGTAAAGCTTAAGTTTGGAGTGTTCAGATGTATGGGCGTTTAATTGAATTTCACTTTGTTTTTCATTATTTATCTGAATATCGATTGAATCTAGCTGACTTTCAAACTTTATGATCTTTAAGCCGGAGACAATTTTTAATTTTCCATTTTCTACTTTCAGTTTTTTAAACCATTTAGTATAATCAGTATTCGATGTGTTCGTCTTCTTTTTTGCCTGGTAGCGATAAATGACATCTGGTTCATATATTCTTATTTCTTTAATTGCTTTTGCTTTGGAGATATTGGATAAAAGTACAAACAACAGATTGTAATCTACATAAAGATGTTTAACTCTAATCTGAAATTGCCCCTGTTTATCATCAAGTTTCAGATTTGAAATGAACATTTGTTTTTCGTTAATAGAAAATTGATCAAGGCTCACATTTGCATCAAGACTGCTCTCCAGCATAAGACTGATTCTATTTCTGAAATAGGATGCTGCATCAAAATATTTAAAAGCTGCATATATACTCAGATTGATGATAAGAAGTATCCCTACCAGATAGACAAACCAGCGATTATGTTTCAAAAACAACCTCAGATTTTAATATATTGTAATTTCAAAAAGGACAGCTATCTTCATTAAAAATCCGTTTGCATTAACTAGTTAAAGACATTTCGCCTTTTTCAAGTTTATAATGAATTTTCATATTTTCGCACACATTTTGATCATGAGTCGCAATGATAAAGGTCTGTCCGTATTTTTGATTCAATTGAAGTATCAGATTGATAATTTCCTGGGCATGGTTAAAATCAAGGTTACCGGTTGGTTCATCAGCAAATATTACATCTGGTCTGTTTATCAGAGCTCTTGCAATTGCTGTTCTTTGCTGTTCACCCCCGCTTAACTGATTTGGATAGTGGTTTAAACGGTCGTACATATCCATTTTCACCAGTAATTCTGCCGCTTCGGTCAGAGACTTCTTCCAGGTTTTACCTGATATATACATTGGAATGGCAACATTCTCCACTGCGGTAAAATCGTTTAATAAATAATGGAATTGAAAAACAAATCCTATATGCTGATTGCGAAAATCTGACAAATCTTTATCTTTGTTTGAAATCAGACGATTAAAATAATAGACTTCTCCACTAGTAGGGGAATCCAAAAGACCTAAAATATGTAAAAGTGTACTTTTCCCACTTCCTGATGAACCACTCACTGATATTAAATCTGACTGGTTTACTGAAAAATCAATCCCTTTTAAAATATGTAAAACAGAATTCACATCCTGGTAATTCTTAACCAGCGACTTCGATCTTAAAATTTCCATTTTTCCCCTTTCTTATATTTTTTATGTGTGGCTGATGTGCTTTGCCATTTTCCGTACTGCAAGCAACCGGTTTGCAGTTGAAATGTATTAGTACTAGTTGATTGTTTGTTTACCATCTGCATCATTGGAGACTGGCTCATCATTTATTCATTCTTAACACTGAGATAATGTCCAGTGCATTCAGTTTTTTGAGCGCAATCAGGGCTGAAAAACTAACAATCGCAAAAGCACTTACAAATATCAACAATAAAGTTTGAGGTTGGATACTGACATGAAAGGCATCTAAAAGATAGACTTGCCCTTCCATTTTTATAAATGACTGTTTACTGATTATGTGGGCAAATCCCCATCCTGAGATTATTCCACATAATATCCCTGCGACCCCGAAGCCTGTCATTTTTGCATAATATAGCTGATAAATCACTCTGTATTTTAGGCCAATTGCTCTTAAAATAGCGATTTTCTTTTTTTCTTCACTTATCGTTGTGATTGTTGAAGTGATGATTGAAAAAGAGGCAATGATTATCAGAAAAAACAACACAATACCAATCACCCATTTTTCCAGTTTTAACAGAGAGAAGATATTGCCGTTAAAATGTATCCATGAATATATCTGATATTTTAAATTCAGTTCTCTCTCCCATTTTTTAGCCAGAATTCTGGCATTTTCCACCTGTTCCGTTTTGATTCGGACTTCTATCAGGGTATATTCATTTTTATGACTACCATCCTGTTTTCCTGTTAGTTTTAATGCCAGATCAGGTCTCACAAATACGGTTTTCATATCATATTCATACATTCCTGTATTAAAGATACCGGCAATTGTCAATGGCATTTGCTGAATACCGCTCAGTGAAAAATCCCTGTTTCCCGATGCCAGCATAAAAACCGTATCACCAACTGCTATATGATTTGCTTCAGCAAGCTGTTTACCAATCACAACATCTGTTTCTTTTCTCAATTGGTAAGTGCCTTCTGTTATAATTTCACGATAGGAAACAGGCAAAAGCTTACGCTCAGAATCAATGCTCCTGTAATTAACCCCTTTTAATCCTGACCCGTATGAAATCATGCCTTGTCCACTGACAACAGCCTGACTGGTAATCACTTCAGGTTGTTTACTTAAGTACTCGTTGATCAAACTGATATCATTCATTCCTAAATCATGACTGCCTGGTTTAAAAAAGTATATATGCGCATTAAAATTTAAAATACTCTCTTTGAGTGCTTTTTCATAGCCTTCAAAAAGCATCAGAGTACAAGTTAAAACACCTGTAGAAATCATTATCCCGATAAACAAAAAAAGCAGATCATATCGCCTCAAAAACTGCCGTATCAAAACACTTGCTTTTTTTTGTATCATTAATTGCCAAACCATATCATTCCTCTGATTTTAATTTTCTCTCATATTCTTTTTTGTCAACTAAATTATTAAAAAGTATGATAATTGCTTCATTTTCTTTAAGGTTTTAGGCATAAGACATGCCTTGTACAAAATGAAACGTTTTATCATACACGAATACCCTTCCCTTCATCTCATTAGCAATAAGTCTTTCTGTATTATTTCTCAAAAAGGGATTGAAATCAAGTAAAACCCCATGCCTTGCATTGAGACGATATGCATTTTTAACTGCTTTTATAAGTCTTTTCTTTACAAAAAGATATATTGTCATATGATGCATGAGTGAGTTAACTTGTAACAAGAGCAATTCATAAGATTCTGTATTTAAACAAAATCGCTTTATCAAGGCATTCACTATCATCAACAGAACAGAATATGCAGAAATACCTCTTTTTCTCAAAACAAAACTGACTTTTCTGTATTCTATACTATATCTGTAAAGATCTTTTTTAAATGACAAGCTAAGGTTTTTCCAGATTTCTTTACAAACGGAATTGACAAGCTTAAGTCTGATATTTTGAACTTGCAATGCAGGCTGTGCCTTTCTTTTTAAAATGCAAATGTTTCCGTTCTGATACCACGAAAGCCTGACATCTCCATGTTTTTTAGGATAATCATGACTGTTTTTGGCAAAATAAACTTTCATAAAATGATAAATACCCTTTCTTTATGATGTTATCATGCATTTTCTTTATGCCTATTCTGATTCACTTAATATTTTTTTCATATTATTGTCAATAGATTTTCTTTTTAATCCTGTAGAATTCTAAGAAGTCTGTTCAAAATGACAGCTTTTTAATTAACAGCGCTTATGTTAACTTGTTTGTAAAGTAAAAAGCACCTGTAGGGATTTGCGAAGCGAAGCGCCGTAAATCCGCAATCGTACTACAAGCTTCCTGCTTAAAAGTAAGCGATAAAACAGAGTCAAACGACAGATTCTTCCAATTTTTCAGAACTTCCTTAATTTTTATCTTTACAATTGGGCAAAAATAATATATACTATGAATCAGGAGGACAAAATGAGATATTTTAAACTAGCGATTATCGTTCTGATGCTGATAATGATATCCTGTTCTAAGCCATCAAAAACAAAAGTAGCTATTATGACAAAACTTGACTCTGCATCTATCGTTGGGTCTAGTGAAGTAAATGCATCAAGAATTTTTTTGGAAGATAATCCAAAATCCAGAATTGATATTTCTAGTTTTGATGATAAATGGCTGCCTGATGAAACCATTAAACAATATGAAAATCTTAAACAACAGGGAATTGATATTATCATCACCAGCCATGTTTCGACCTGTATTGTGGCTATTAAAGACAGAATCAATACTGACCAGGTTTTTGCGATGGTCTCTGGTGCCACAACAAATGAACTTTCAAAGAAAAATGATATGATTATCAGAAATGTACTGGATGTAGAAAAAGAACAAATAAGAATTGCTGAGTTCATGAACGAGAGTCTCAGCAAGGCTGAAAACAAATTTGACAAATTGCTGATTATCAGAGATTTAGAAAATGAAGCTTATACCAAGCCCGCACTTGAAGTCTTTTTAAGTCATTATCAACCGAAAGACTATCAACTGATTGACATCAAAATGTCCGGGATAAATATCAGGGATTTACAAGATAAACTAAAAGCAATGACTTACAACAGTCTGTATCTGTTAATTGGAGGCTACAAGACCAATTGTGGTTCAATTGCCCAACTCGTAGCTTCTTTTAAGCCAGGATTGCCTATCATGTACACACCGTGGATGAAATCGCCTACTCTTCTTGAAACAGCCGGTAAAACGATTGAGCATAGCATTATCCCTTCTCATTATCCAGCAAAAGGTCAAAATCAGACAGTTGACCAATATGTCGAACATTACAAATCAAAATTCAATACGACCCCTACTTTCATCAGCTTGAACGTCTATTCTGCTCTTGAGATAATCAATCAGGCAATTGATAATGGTTCAACAAAACCACAACAAATTAAGGATTATATTTTAAAAACTAAAACATTTAAAACCCGATTTGGAGAAATTGTCTTTGACGAATTTGGTGATGTGGATATGCCGCTATATTTCATTTATGACATCAAGGAAGAATTCTTAAGATGAAATCAGCAAAGAATCTCTTTATCTGGATTGACCTGTTTTCTTTATTATTTATACTTTCGATTATGTTTTTTATTCTTTATTCTCTTGAAAATGAGATACGTAAAAACTATATTAAAACCCAAAAAGCAGAATCCAGAAAAATTGATGTGTTACTCAATACAATCATGTCTGAAAGAAAGAATGAATTTAACAACTTCTTAAATCACCATCAAGACCCGCATATTTCGTCTCTGATGAATAGTTTTTCTGATTTATATTCACTCGATTCTACCTATACCATTAATAAAATTTATAAGAAAGACCCTGAAAGTCTGATTTTTGAAAACTATAATTTTAAAAACAGTAATCTTTATGATTTTTTCAGAAGTATATGGACTTATACGCCTTCATTCTCTCCTTTATTTCAGTCTCCCGAAAAAGAAGGTTTAAGTATTTATATGGCTGCTAAACTGGATGATCATGTATATGTTGGCAGAATTGGTATTGACAAACTAAACGCTTCGATTATTTCAATAGCAGAATACAATGAAAGTATCATTATTCTCGCAACA
>JAKQQL010000160.1:0-29326 GCA_029564175.1 Candidatus Cloacimonadota bacterium | reverse complement strand
CATCGATTCATAAAAAATGCTATCCAGAAGTTCAATTCAAAGACGTAGAAACATTTGACTCTGAATGTCAGACTTATTTTGATCAACATGAAGATTTAAAAAAAGAGAAGTTCTCATGAAATATCATGTGATCAAAGATATGTTTGGCGTTTCAGCTTATGTATGGGAGGGATATATCATCAAAAGAGTGCTATCTAATCCCCTGCAAAGTAATCCTAACAAACAATTATATCATGTGATTTATCAAAATAAAGTCATCAATACGCATCGATTATATTTGAAGGAGGCGAAGAAACTGGTAAAAATACATTCTGAATTATCTAAAATCAAGTCTGGATGAGCTCCAACTATGGAGATGAAAACATTAGGGCAGGCCTAAAACCTGCCCTTTCAGATTTACTATCTCAGCTTTATTCTCCTGGATGTTGTAATGCCTGTAAAATCAGGCGATCAAACAATGCAAGAGCTTGTTCGCATCAATCCAAAAGTAAAAGTAATTGTCTCATCTGGTTTTAAAAAAGATAATAGAGTTACTCAAATTTTGAACAATGGAGCAATCGCCTTTATTCAAAAACCATATACCATCGAAGAACTATCAGAAACTATCAGAATAAATCTATTGAATCAAAATCAGGATATTTTGTAAGGTATCAATCTAAAAAACTCTTTTATAAAGATCCGTCTCAAATAACAAATTCAACTAGCAGAATCCTTAGTCCTACATTTATTTCAATGACAAACACCCTCCTGTTACAAATTTGTCTCTCTGATACTATTTTGTTACATATACCCAAAAAAACGTATTTATACTATTTTTTAATACTTTGCTGATTTTCCTCTTGACAAACTGTGACATATATGTTTCATTGAAATCAGTAACAGAAATTATTAGAGTGTGCTATATGATTAAATAACAATTGATTACGAAAAAACGCTCTAATTGGCAGGAGACTTGCATAATATGTTACAAACACATAACGCAAGGAGGAAAGATGAAAAATCGTACTTTCAAAAACCAAACAATCGCCTTCATCATGATGATGATTGTGATTCTGTCATTCAGCAGTCTGTTTGCCGGATCAATTTCCGGACAGATTACCACTTCTGAATCCAGTCCTGTTCCTGCAAGCAGAGTCTTTTTACTTAATGCTGGCAACTGTGGTCCTGATCATGTGGATCAGATTATTCAAGAATTTTTAAGTCGTCATGGAAATGATAACCCTAATCAAGTTTATGTATTATCTGATCCAAACGGAATGTATTCATTTGATGAAGTTCAAACAGGTAGTTATATTGTTTTCGCTCAAAAAGAAGGATTTATGCCTGCTCCATACACAGATGGAACAGCAGAAGTCAGTGTTGTTGAAGTCGATGCAGATGATCAGGAAGTCGTTGGTATCAATATTCAACTTACCTTGCCTCCAAACCCAAACAGACCAGGCAGAGTTAACGGTATGGTTGTTAATTCTCAAAACCAACCGGTTCCATTTATTGAAATTAAATTAGCTGATGCAGCAACAGACAGTATTATTCCTTTCTATCATGGAAATAGCAACTGGAATGGCTATTATATGATAAACCGTATTGATTATGGAACATACAAAACAGTTGCATTAAATCATATGACTCAGGAAATTCTTGGCTATTCAGCTCAGTTTACCATTTCAGAAGATGACTTTATTGTTGACAGTATCAATATCGTTGTAGATATGAATATGAATAATTATTCTGTTTCTGGCTCAATAGGAACAGCAAACAATATGCCAGGTCATGGACACATGAGACATGTTGTTTTATTTGGACAAGCTGCAGATACAACTGCATACGTTCAAAACATTGTCAGACATGCGAATGTAAACCCATCAGGTGAATTTACAATAAACAACGTTCCAAACGGTACATACAAACTTAAAATGCATGGTTTTCACGGAATGCCAATCTTCTATCCTGGCACAACAAATATTGAAGAAGCAGTAGAAATCGTTGTTAATGATGCCAATGTAGAAAATCTTAACTTCAACTTCAATGAAGAATCAACCTATACATTAGCAGGTATTGTAAAAGCTGCTGAAACAGAATTACCATTAGAAGGTATTACCGTAACTGTTGACTTATTTGGTAACTGCCACAATCCTTTCGCAGACAGTACTTTTGCCAGCATCAGTACATTAACTGATATCAATGGTGCTTACTCAATCGAAGTTCCATTTGGATTTTACAACATTGCTGCAATTGACACCAACGGTGTTTATCGCACACAATACTATGATCATGTTCAAAATCCTTTCCAGGCTCGTGTAATCAGAGCTTTCCATGACTATGATGATTTAAACTTTGATTTATTACCTGTTGCTACTGAAACTGATTTTTCTATCAGCGGAACAATTACAGTTAATGGTGAAATTCCAAATGCGCCTGTTTTAGTGATTGCTGTTTCAAGTGATGAAGATTGGGAAGAATCAATCATTACTGACCAGTTTGGACACTATAACATCCCTGTTAATACACCTGGTGATTACTACATTATCGCATCATCTCCAATGGCACCTATGACTTATTATCAGAATTCTCAGACATGGGAAGATGCTCAGACAATTAATGTTAGCAGTCATGTTGAAAATATTGATTTTGACTTAAACTATGCATCAACTAACGGCATCAATCAAATCAGCGGAAATGTTACAATTGATGGACGTCAGGCACTTTCAAATGTAAGCCTTACAGTAAAAAATACTGATGGTGATATTATTGCTTTTGCTCGTACCAACGAAGATGGTGACTTTACTTTAGTTAATATTCCAAATGAAAACATTCAGGTAATTGCATCAATCATGGGTTATCAATCTGTTTCTGAAAATATGACTGTCACTGGCGATGAAACGATTAGCTATACGATGACAAGTGCGCTTTCAAACGACAATACAACAACTCCAATGGTAAAAACTCAAATCAATAATTATCCTAACCCATTCAATCCAAGTACAACAATTTCCTTCACACTCGCTAATGATGAACAAGTATCCCTTGATATCTACAACATCAAAGGTCAAAAAGTCAAATCATTCTTTAATGAAAAAATGACTAAAGGCAATCATCAGGTAGTTTGGAATGGTAAAGATAACAACAACAAAGACGTTACATCAGGCATCTATTTTGCAAAAGTAAAAGGTCAAATGACGAATGCAACCCGCAAAATGCTCCTCATCAAATAAACCATAGAATCCTACCGTACAATGGATCGTGAGAGAAATCTCACGACCATTGTTTTTTAAAATAGAAATTTAAAAAAACATATCGTGTAATATGAACATTCAAGATGACAAAAAAACAAGCAAAATGCTGATAGTATCGAATGAAGAAAAGGAGAATATTTGAACAAAGTATATTTCATTTGCCATTATACAAACATACAGATTAGAGGTTGAAATGCAGGATTTAAAGTTGATCGCCGAAACCAGTCATTCTCAAATTTATTCATTCACAGATAAAGATAAAATAAAAAAGATTTTAAAAACATATAAAAGTAAGTTGATTCAAGATGCCAGACAAGAATTTTTATTTTTAAAGACAGTCGAGCATCAAGGTATCGTAAAAGTACACAGTTATGGACAGGATGAATATCCCTGGTTAATCATGGAGTATATAGAAGGCATTACCCTAAGCCAGATAAAAGAAAAGATCAGCCCAAATCAGTCTAGAAAATATATGTTATCCTTAAGTGAATCCTTATTGTATATTCATTCCTGCGGAATTTGTGTCAATGATTTAAATCCTGAGAATATAATGATTGCCAACAATCAAGCCTATATGATTGATTTTCATTTTGCGACAGTGAATCTATGCCTGCAAAATGAGTTCAAGGGAACATTTTCATGTTCATCACCAGAAAAAATCCTACATCATACCAATCATTTTGCTTCTGATATTTTCTCTCTGGGCATGATTTATCTGTATCTGCTTCATTCAAAAACATTGCTTGATTTCTATGATACAGAATCCTATTTTAATTTGATAAAAGATGAGAGTTTGTGGTCTGAATCCCTGCAAGCTATCATACATGATGAATTTTTATTGTCCATGCTATCGTATAATCCGTCTAAACGACCTTCTGCTATTCAGGTTTTTAAACATTTTTCAGACTTATCTGACTACCAAAACGAATCTTTAAATGAAGCGATTGTTAAATCTTATATTTTTAAATCTCAACATCTGGCTGCTCAGAAATTATGGAAAAAGAAAAACCTGAACTGTTTTTATACTGATGAACCTCAAAAAATAGAATATATCATCTCTTTAATGTCAGAAAGTGAAGGGAAAAAACTCATTATCTTAGATGAGAACCTCTTTATCAATAATCCGGATGAATTTTTTAAATCATTTCCGCCAGGGTACAGAGATAAAGAGATATATCATCACAAACTGATTGACTGGCTAAAAGAACAACAGATTCAAATACTCCTAAAAAGGTCAGATACAATCAATCCGACTCACCTTTTTGATGATATTTACAATACTTTTGACTGTTTTACCATGCAGATCTCTCAAAATTCAGATGTAAAAACCATCCCCTTTACTGAAATTACTGAGTTGCTCCTATTGATAGAAAGTAATTCTGTAAATAAACAAATTCAAAAACTTAATGATTCAATTTTAAAAAACTCCAAAGCATTTATCGTTCGACTTCTATTACTAAAAAATTATTCAGCACGTTTTTATAAAGAGACATTTAATGAGCTAATTCACTTTATACAGTGGATAAATTTACCACTTCCTATCAGTCTGATTGAGATAATCTGGGAGAACTGGTTTAATCTGATTCAGGATGGGCTGATTTCACAGCAGCTTATTCTTGATGGAGAGCTGGTTAAAAGTGCATCCCCTGTTGAACATATCCAAGAAATTGATTTAAAATTGCTTGCATACATAGAGGAAAAAATCAAAAATACAAGCTACTATCAAATATTAGGCAAAATCGCATATAATCAGTCTCAACAGAAAGAAGCATTAAATCATTGGATTCATCATCTGGATTATCTGATTCAACAACAATATTTTATGTCATCTTATGAATTTATGGGAGAAATCATCAACCTGCTTGGAGAAGAGAATATCCCATTCGAAATAAGAAAGAAAAAAGCATTTATAGCTAGAATTATCGGAAAATTTGAAGAATCTCTAAAATTATACGAAAAACTCATCAATGAGGCAGAAGGCGTCATGAAAGCGGTATTGTCAACAGACCTTGCGATAGTACTACAAGCTCTAAAGAGAAATGATGATGCCATCAATATCTACAAAAAAGCAATCGAGCTATTCAAGTTTCATAAAGACTGGAAGAGTTTATTCAGGGCAATGAACAATCTGGGTGTTGTTTACTTTGATTTAAAAAAATATACAGATGCAGAATCTCTGTTTAACGATGTCCTTTTACAATCCAAAATATTGAATAATTTGCAATTTGAAACGATTTCCTATTTGAATTTGGCAGATATTCATTCAAAAAGAGGTGAATGGAAAAAAGCCATCTTTCATGCAGAAAAAGCCATACAAATTGCAGGTAACAATCATAAATGGAATTTGATAGCCAATGGGAAGATTATCACAGCAAAGTGCCTCTTTGCCCAGGGAGAATTTGATCATGCCCTGGATCTCCTGGAAAATCTCCTGGAAGAACCACAAGCAAATGAAAATCAATTACTCAGACAAGAAATTCAGGCGTGGATTATCCATTTTAATATCCATCTGCATTTTGATAAAGTACCGGACTTACTGGAAAAATGGGCATTACCTTACCCTGAGATGCATGAAATCCTCATTAGAGAGCTCTTCTTTTTCTATTATTTCAACCATTCTTACCTTAAAGCGGGACAGATGGCTAAAAGATTACCAGATAATTCTATCTTCCATGCATTTTTGGATTCAGAACCGGCATTCATAGAAAAAAGATTAAAAGAATTAAAGATTCAAAATGAAAATGATTCGTATCTTTATTATCTCACCTGGCTTATCCAAACAGACTTGATTGATTCCAACTCTTCTGAAATGAATGATTTTAAGGATGATATTAAACTCTTTGATTATAAACCAGCAGAAGCCTGCTGTAATAAATCAGGAAAACAAGCTGATTTCAGTCTGTTTTTCAGAATATCTGATATCATTGAAACTACAGATGATCCGCTTGAAATGATAAGTCTTCTGATGAAAGAGCTTTTCCCTCTATATCATTTTAAGCGCTATATTTACTTTGAAAATAAATCAGGTATTTTCTCTCCTTCTTTACTCATTGATCATTATGGAAGAGAAATAGACCCAAATAAGATATGGTTCAGTCAAAGCATCATCAAACAAATTTGCACAAAACAAGGCTTAATCTACGATGCATTCATTCTTAATACGACGCAATTCAATACCAGCTCCAGTATTATTGGTATGGGAATCAGTTCTGTCCTGGCATGGCCTGTAATGATTAACAATGAAGTAACAGGAATCATTTATGCAGATAGTAATGAGCAAAGAAACCTTAGCGATAAACAGTTAAAGTTAGCTGAAACCATGTTTAAAATGTTGAATCAACATTTTGAGAAGATAGCCCTTAAATCTGAAAGAGCTGAACGTATTCAGATGACCACCCTAAATGAAGAAATGAATTCAAACTGGAAAATCATTGGCAATAGTAAAATGATGGAGGATGTATTTAATAAAATCAGAATGGTTGCAGCTTATAATGTCAATGTCTTGATTACAGGTCCTACCGGTAGTGGTAAAGAACTTGTTTCAAGAGCTATTCATCAACTCTATACTGAAAGAAATCCTGTTTCAAAGAATGCACCTTTTGTAGCTGTCAATTGTGCTGCTATCCCTGAACAACTGCTTGAATCTGAATTGTTTGGTTATAAAAAAGGGGCTTTTACAGGTGCAGTATCAGATCAGAAAGGTAAAATCCTGGAAGCAAATTATGGGACAATATTTCTCGATGAAATTGGAGAAATGCCCTTAATTCTTCAGGCAAAACTACTTAGAGTCATTCAGGATAAAGAAGTTACCCCATTAGGAACAGGTATCAGTATCCCTGTAACGGTCAGAATCATTGCCGCTACCAATAAAAACCTGGAAGATTTAGTAAATCAAAATCTGTTTAGAGCAGACTTATTCTATCGCTTAAAAGTAATGAGCATTCCTATCCCTGCTCTTGAAGAAAGACGTGAAGACATCCCGCTGCTTGTCATGCACTTTCTTAAAAAGTTTAATCAAAAATTCAATAAAAATATCAATGGAATTCATCCTAAAACCATGCATTATCTACAGTTTAAAGAATGGAAAGGAAATATCAGAGAACTTGAAAATGAAATTGAAAGAGCTGTTCTGATGTGTAATAAAGACTTTTTATCTATGGATGATTTGCTTGAAGAAAATCAGACAGATAATTTGGCTGGATTTAGCCAATTGCCTGTTAAATGGGCTGAGTATAAAGAATATAAACAAAAGATAACAGAAGAACTGGACTATAAATATGCTAGTCAACTTCTGGAAAATGCTGAAGGAAACATAAGTCTGGCAAGTAAAATGGGCAATCTCGACAGAGTACAAATCTATCGTCTGCTGAAAAGTAAAAATGCTGAGAAATAATGTATTCTCTCTTTGATTTTAAGTATCTGACATTCAGCAGTTTCTATGAAAGTGAGAATTAAGCAATTAATCTATTTAGATTTTTAAAATAGCAAACAATTCCAATAAGTAACCATTAAAATTTAAAAATAGGGTTTTCTTTTTATCATTACACGTTTTTTAACTTCTTTTCTTAAATATATTGAATCTTTACTCTTTCATCCCTACTTCTCTCCTGCTTCATTTCTCTTTACTTTTTTAGAATATGCGACAGGGATTAGACAGTGCTTTGCCTTTAAGCAGGAAGTGTTCTACAGGATAGAAAAGAGAATCATATGAGTTTTTATTTGCTTTTAATCAGAAATAGAATATATTATGTATCAGGAGAAAGAAGGATATGAGGATCTATTTTTCAGAAAAACTAACAGGTTATCCCAAAAAGGCCGGTGATTTGCATCTTGCCTGGTATCAGAATGGTAAAATATGCATCAGCAGAAACCTGAAAAAACAGCAGATGCAGACACAGAATTTCAATATTATCAAAGTCAATCAGATAACAAAAACACTATGGGATACGCTGAATCGTTCTTTTAGAAAAGACCTGGCTCGATATGCTGATCAATACAAAAAAACATATCCTGGTCTTAGAAAGCGCGGGATATCGGCTTACAGCGCTTTTCTGATGGTAATTCATGCACTGATCAGACGCTTTGGCATAAACATCGAAGATCATGCAAATGCAATCGCAATCTTTGAAAGTTTGTTAGATCAAATCAATGTGTATCAGCTAATTCAACTCAATATATTAAAAAAAGTCAGTCATGCCTATCGATTAAATCATCGTAATAATCTTAATGTCATTCAGAAGTATCTGATTAGAAAATCAAACACTTTTAATCACAAAAGAAAAGAAACTTTTGTGAACTTCGATACAATAAAGCCTTGTTCTTTAGATACAGAGAACCTGAATTCTGAGCTATTTTTTCATGTAAGGAACTGCGAATATGGCTAAATGAATCATTTTTTGCATTATTATCTAATTTCTATCTGTTATTTTAAGAAATACTTAAATAGCCTGACATCAAAATATAGCCAGAAACTCATAAAAAAAGCTTGACGAAAAAGCACTATTTAAAAATTATACGAATAACAGGCTGGAGTGGTGAAATTGGTAGACACGCTAGGTTCAGGGTCTAGTGAGAGTACTCTCATAGGGGTTCGAGTCCCCTCTCCAGCACCATCTTTCTCTCAAATCAAAACAAACACTCTAAATCATTAGTTATTATACTTCTGCAAACAGGAATTTTCCCGTACTACAAGCATCTTGCTTGTAGCCTTTTATCTGCAAGCAGGATTATTCTCCGTTATACAAGCATCTTGCTTGTAGCTTGTTTTTCTGCAAACAAGATGCTCGCAGAACGGCATAATATAAATAATTTGACAAAAATTTACTTTTCATTATATTGTTTGTAGTGAGGTATAATAATGAAAAGTATGACAGGATATGGAAACGCTGAGTTTCATAATGATGAATATGACATTGAAATAGAAGTCAAATCAGTCAATAGCCGTTTTTTAGATTTAAAAATATCTTCTCCCCGTGAGTTGCTTCTTTTTGAAAATGGTATTAAAGAGCTAATTTCCAAATATGTACGCAGAGCAAAACTGGAAATCAGAATCAATTTTAACGATAAAAGAGTCCCTGAATATCAGTTGGATGAGAACAAACTATTGGCTTTTGCTGATCTTCTTAAAAAAGCGAAATCACTGATTGGTGACAAGAATCCGGTCAATCTGGAATCGATTATCAGTCAGCCCAATGTGCTTTCTTTTCACAGTCCTTCATTTCAGAATGAGACTTTTTGGCAGATATTGTCGGAAACCATCGAAAATGCACTCATCAAACATCAGCAAATGGCATTGAAAGAAGGAGATAAATTAAAAGAATTCTTTGATCAGAGCTATCAGACAATTACAAATTCTGTTCAAATTATCGAAGCTTCTGTACCCGGTTATAAAAACAAGTTATACGATCAGTTTAAAACGAATGTACAGGCATTGCTTAAAGACAGCTTCAGTGAAGATATGGAAAAACGAATCTTTTTAGAAGTGGCTCTCTATGTAGATAAAAGTGACATCACAGAAGAACTGATTAGATTGAAAAGTCATCTGCATAATTTCTCAGACAGACTCAATGGTAATGGAATTGATGCCGGTAAATCGCTGAACTTTATCTTTCAGGAAATGCAAAGAGAAATCAATACGATTTCTTCCAAATACAACGAAACCTCAGTCTTTGAATATATCTTGAAAATTAAAGAGGAAGTTGAAAAATGCAGGGAGCAAATTCAAAATGTCGAATAAAGAAATCAAAACACCCCTTATTGAATGGAGTTCTTTTCCGTTGATGGATTACCCCAAAAAATCTATATTTCTGGTTGCATTCCTCATTTTTGTCGCTGTTATTCTCTGGAATATCACGATTGTGAAATGGGATCAGCCACTTTATTATATATTAGGTGTTATAATTCTTTTTATGGGCGTTATTCCCTATTTTGTTTCTACGAAATATGAGTTTTATGAAGATCATTTTATCGTACGTTATCCCTTTGTGAAGATTGAAAAGCAATATACAGATTATGGCAGTTTTTACAATGATAAAAACGGCATCATGATCAGCACTTTTAAACAAGTATCCAGACTGGATGCATTTCGTGGACAGTCCATTCGTTTTTCTAAAGACAGAAAGGAAAAAGATGCTATCATTGCTTTACTTTCTGAAAAGCTAATCAGGTTGTAATGAATCAGATACAATCTGTTGTTTTGGATTGTAGAACGACCTTCCAGGTCATTAAAGTGGCGGTAAAACGAGTTTTCAATTTATATAGTTTTTTTCACAAGCTGGTAGCTTGCGTTACATAAACGACCAGGATGGTCGTTTTATAGGGAAGGATAAAATATGGAAAAAGAAATCATCAGAGAAAGCCTCATAAAATTTTTGGTCAGAAATAATCAGACTGCTTATACTGCCAATCAATGTTCATCCGCTATTGGTTTAAAAAAAGCAGATTTACCGGATGTTCAGTCTGTACTGAATGAGTTGGTTCAAAGTCTGATTGTTTTTAAAACGGCTAAGAAATATAACGTCAACCCTGAATATGCGATGAAGAATAAAGCCCCTGAAATTGAAAAAGAAACAAAAGTTAAAGAGATCCCTTTTAGCTATGATAAAAAGACGCCCCTGAAAGCCGGACAAACACCAAATGAAATTGTTACCGGTATATTTGATGCAACACCTTTGGCAAAAAACTTCTCTTTTGCCTATATTCTCATGGATAATGACGATGACATTATGATTTCAAGTGAAGATACGCTCAATGCTTACCATCAGGATACAGTTGAAGTGGAAGTGATCAAAAAACGGGGCAATAAGCGTTATGGAATCGTTCGTAAAGTAATAGAACGAAAGAAGACGCGGTTTGTAGGTACTGTCAATTCCATGGCAAAGAAAAATATGTTTTTCTGTGATAGTTTTAAGATTCATACGCCTTTCCAAATCATCGGAGAAAACAGTAATTACGAAGGTAAAAAAGTCATTATTGAGATAGAAAACTGGGGGAATAAACTGATGAATCAGTTGCCTTCAGGAAAAATTGTTGAAGTATTAGGTCAAAGTGGTTTACCTGAAGTCGAGTTGATGGCTGTTATCAGAGACTTTGATTTGCCACTGGAGTTCCCTGAAGATGTCATCAAAGAAGCGATTGCGATCAATGATAAAATAGAAGAAGCAGATCTCAGTGACCGTGAAGATTACCGAAATCTGTTTACGATTACCATAGACCCTGTATCTGCCAAAGACTTTGACGATGCAATTTCTCTGGAAGAGCTGTCAGATGGGAAAATCAGACTCTATGTCCATATTGCAGATGTCGCTCATTACATCAAATTTAATAGTGAAATTTATAAAGAAGCTCTCAATAGAGGAAACAGTTATTATTTCCCCAAAAAAGTAATCCCCATGTTACCTGAAATATTGTCTAACAAGATATGTTCCCTCAGACCGGAAGAAGAGAAATTAACCATAACCGTTATCACTGATTTTGACAATAGTGGGCAGATTACCTTTCAGGATGTCAAAGAGAGTGTTATCAATTCAAATGCCAGATTAACCTACGAAGAAGTCGATCAACTTTTTGAAGGCGAAGCGCATACCTTTGATGAGAATATGGTCAGTTTACTTAATGCCATGCGAAAACTGTCTGCATTACTATCAAAGAAGAGAGTCAAACTGGGCTATCTGCGTTTCGATTTACCGGAAGTAGAATATGTCTTTGATGACGAAGGCTATCTGATAGATTTAAAGAGAAGCAGAGAAACTGATTCTCACACACTGATAGAAAACTTTATGCTGATCGCCAATGAATATGTGGCAAAAGTATTGACCAAATACGCTGGCACGACGATTTACCGTATCCATGAAGAACCGGAAGAAGACGATCTGATGAAAATCAGAGATATTTTGAAATTTCACAAGATTGAGTTTAAGATAGAACACAATATCAATAAAACCTGGCAAAATGTACTGGAATGCCTGCCAACAGAAGAACACCACAGAGTTTTTGACCGAATGATTTTACGCAGTATGAAAAAAGCAAAATATTCCACGGCTCATATTGCCCATTTTGGACTTGGAATTGAGACTTACACGCATTTTACATCGCCTATCCGCCGTTTATGTGATCTGGTGGTTCATGCCCAGCTCAAAAAATTTATATTTAAAAAATCCGTAGGAGAAACAACCAATAGAGACCTGACTCCCTCATCAGTCTTTAACTATGCCGGAATCGCCACCATGAAAGAGGCAATTGCAGATGAATCTGAAAGAGCAATGGAACAAAAGATCGTATTATCTTTCATGAAAAAGAAAGTGGGTCAGAGTTTTGACGGTGTCATTATCTCATTTACCAATTCAGCCATGATCATAGAACTCAATGATTTACCGGTCAGAGGAGTGGTTAAATATATGAGTCTGACAGATGATTATTATGAATTGTATGACCGGATTAAAGTATTAAAAGGGCGTAGAAAAGGAAAAGTGTTCAAGCTCGCTGACAAAGTCAAAGTTCAGGTAAACATCGTTTCAGAAGATATTTATTTCAATATTCAATCTCATCAGTCCACCGCATCGGGAAATCCGGATAAAAAGAAAAAGTACGGAAAACCTAAAAAAAGCAGACGGAGAAAAAAATGAAGCATTTAATCAGTTTCATCCTATTGCTCGGTATATCGAGTTTTTTATTATGTTTCACAGAATCAGATTATCGTATTTATCATACCAAAACAAAAAAATACATAAAACTCAATCAATTAGTGAAAGAGGCTCAGAAAGCTGATGTCCTTTTTTTTGGAGAGCTCCACGATGATTCGCTGATGCATTATGTGGAATTTGAATTGTTAAAGGCATTTCATCAAAAAAACAAAAAAATAGCTGTATCAATGGAAATGTTTGAGCGGGATACTCAGATTATCATTGATGAGTATTTTCAAAACAAAATGGAGAAAGCTGAATTCTTACAGAGAAGCAGAGCATGGCCGAATTATATGACCGATTATAAAGCAATCGTTGAATATAGCAAGTCAAACAGAATCCCATTCATTGCTGCCAATGTCCCCCGATATATCGCTTCTATGGTCAATAAAAAAGGTATTGCCATATTAGACAGCCTCTCTGTTGAAGAAAAGAAGTGGGTAGCGAAAAAGATTCATATTGAAGATGGACCCTATAAAAATAAATTTTATCAACTAATGAATTCAGGTATGTCTATGACCGGTAGTCATCCGATGATAAGTGAAAGTATGTTGTATAAACTGTTTTCTGCTCAATGTGTTAAAGATGATACGATGGCTGAATCCATCAGTGTTTACTTAGAAAAAAATCCAGGATTTAAGATTATTCATTATAATGGCGATTTTCACAGCCAGTATCGGCTTGGAACTGTTGAACGGCTTGACAAAAAGTACAAGGCAGTTGTCATCAGTCCTCTGATCAAAGAAAAAGGTGAAGCGCTGAATATCAATCCAAATGATGATACCAGTATTGCAGATTATATTCTCATTCAATACAGACACCAAAATAAGTAACGTAAGCTACCAGCTTGCGAATAGTTGTAACGTAAGCTACTAGCTTGCAAATAGTTGTAACGTAAGCTACCAGCTTGCGAAGAATTGTAACGTAAGCTACCAGCTTGCAAAGAATTGTAACGTAAGCTACCAGCTTGCGTAATAAAACGTTAACAAGCAGGTTGCTTGTCTTACAACCAGCATGTAAAAATAACTAAATAAAGGAGTTCTTATGATTCAGATTGAAATTACGCATCAAAACAAACATTTAAAAACGCTTACTTTTTCAAATCCAACTACTATTAATGAAATTATGAAAGATCTGAGCTTTCCGTTTTGTAAAATAGTCGCTTACAAGATTAACAATCTGTTTGTAAACGGAACTAGTCGCATAGAACATAATACAAAAATAGAAATTGTCCCTTTTAACACGCCTGTTGGGTACAGGATTTATCAGGATTCTGTTATATTTCTGATGCACATGGCTTTTTATCATTTGCTGGATACAAAAATTATCGTTAATGTTGAACACTCCATTGGAGACGGGGTTTACTGTGAACTGGTCAACAGCCCTGATAAAATTGATGATGCAGATTTGAAAGCCATTGGTGATCAAATGATGAGAATTTGCGAAGGCAGAATACCAATTGAAAGTCTTACCGTTTCCATTGATGAAGCAGAGAAATATTTTACTTATTTTAAGCGTTTTGATATTTTAAAAAATATCAGCTATGGTTATGGGAGAAATATTGATATTTTCCGTTGTGATAACTACTATGACTATTATCCACGCCCCTTAGTTCCTCATACAGGTTTACTTGACAGTTTTGAACTGAGTAAATATGGAGAAGGCTTTATACTCAGATTCCCTAAGAAAGAGACCTGTCAGCTTGAGGAAAAGTTTGAGATGCCCAAACTGTTATTTGGTGCTCATCAGGAGCATGATAAATGGTTGCAGATTCTGAAAGTTCAGAACATAGGTGATTTAAATAAATTGGTTGAAAATTTCAAAATCAGTGAATTTATTCAGGTAGAAGAAGCGCTTCAGGAAAAGAAGATTGCATTTTTGGCAGATCAGATTCATGTACGTAAAAAAGCAAAAGTCGTGTTAATCGCTGGTCCTTCCTCCTCCGGAAAAACCACCTTTGCCAAGAGACTGGCAGTCCAACTTCGAGTTAACGGACTCTCGCCAATCGTTATGGGGCTTGATGATTATTTCCTGCCACGTTCTCTGACTCCAAGACTGGAAAATGGAGAGTATGATTTTGAATCGATTCGCTCTTTGGATCTGCCCTTTTTAAATGAGCATCTCTTAGCCTTGTTAAATGGTGAAGAAATCACACTCCCTCGCTATAATTTTATTAATGGTACCAGAGAATCCAGTAATGAAAAAATAAAACTGAATGATGAAAACGTTTTGGTGATCGAAGGAATTCATGGCATTAATGATATGCTATCAGCATCAATTCCTGCTGAAAATAAAATTAAAATCTATATCAGTGCGCTTAATCAGCTCAATATTGACTATCACAACCGAATTGCCACAACAGATTGCCGTAAAATCAGAAGAATTGCACGTGATTACAGATACCGAGGTTACTCCGCAGAAGAAACACTTACCCGTTGGGAATCAGTGCGTGCTGGAGAAGATAAAAATATCTTTCCATACCAGGAAAATGTCGATTTTATGTTCAACAGCAGTCTAACCTATGAAATGGGTGTACTGAAAAAGTACGTCTTACCTCAGTTAAAATCAATCAGCCAATTCTCTGAGGTATATAATGATGCACTTTATCTGATCGCTTTACTTGAACACATGAAGGATATTCAAGATGAGTTGGTGCCAACGAACTCATTATTGCGTGAATTCACTTATGGCAGTGTCTTTAAGTATTAAAATTTCATATTCTGAGCTTTTGTTTGCTTTTTTCTAAGAATGAGTTAACTTGTCTCTAAAGAGATAAAACAAGGAGGAAAAAATGGAAAACAATTGCCAGTGCAAAAGCATGCCTTTACTCGGAGATGACTTTCCAAAAATGAAAGTCCAGACGACTCATGGTGAAAAAGTGCTTCCTGATGATTATGCAGGAAAGTGGTTTGTACTATTCAGTCATCCTGCTGATTTTACTCCGGTATGCACAACAGAGTTTGTTGCATTTCAAACGCGTTATGAGAAATTCAAGGCACTCAACTGTGAATTAATCGGATTAAGTGTTGATCAAGTGTTTGCCCATATCAAATGGGAAGAATGGATAAAAGAAAAACTCAATGTAGAAATTCAGTTCCCTATCATTGCTGATACAGGAGCAGTTGCAGAAACGCTCGGGCTCATACATCCAGGCAAGGGGACTAATACCGTTAGAGCCGTATTGATTGTAGATGACAAAGGGAAGATTCGTATTATATTCTATTACCCACAGGAGCTGGGACGTAATATGGATGAAATCCTGAGATCTGTAAATGCAATGCAGATTGCAGATAAAAATAGCGTAGCAATGCCTGCTCAGTGGCCTAATGGCGAGTTATTCGGTGATCATGTCATCGTACCACCAGCTAAAGATGTAAAAACAGCTAAAGAACGTCTCGAAAAAGCAAACAAAGGCGAGTTTGAATATGTTGACTGGTGGCTTTGCCATAAAAAACTATAAATTAAAGATGGACTAAAAGCGCAGACTTTTGTCTGCGCTTTTTCAATATGACTCATCGTATTTCAGCTCTGTGTGGTCTAATTCAAAAAAGAATTTCTCTTTACCAAAAGCAGGTTTTAAATCATCTATCCAGGTAGCATTTTCGTTATACTCAGCAAAAAATGGTATCTGAACAAATTCTGGATTCTTTGATTGCAAAAATCTCAAGACAAATACTTTCTCATTTTGAACTTCTGCTACACCTAAAACCTGTATCTTACCAAATCTGGTACTCATACTTGGTCCTCTGACGGTTCTGCATAGTCCACTGACCTGATTATAAGCATTTTTAAAAATGTGCCATGCTTTTTCAAGTGAAACTTCAAAATAATGTCTAGATCCGGTGTCTCTGGCAATAAACATATAATAAGGGATACAATTCAGATTTACCTGTTCTCTCCACATTCTCGCCCATACTTCAGAATCATCATTGATATGCTTTAACAATGGTGATTGGGTTCTAATCTGAGCGCCAGTATTTCTTATTCTCTGAATTGCATTTTTTACCGCTTCTGTTGATAATTCCTGGTAATGGTTGAAGTGAGCCATAATTGATAGATTAATACCCGATTTTACAATTTTGTCAAATAACCTGAGTATATAATCAGTATCTCTGTCACTCAAATATCTGTAAGGCCAGTAAGAAAGACTTTTTGTTCCAATTCGGATACTTTTAATCTGGCTCATTTCAGAATCCAGAAGGGCATCGAGATAAAGCGCAAGAAAATCGTAACTCATCGTCATTGGATCGCCACCAGTAAAGAGTATATCAGTGATCTGTGGATGTTGTAAGATATAGGTTTTTAAATTATCAATCTCGTTCATGGCAAACCGAAAGGAATTATGCCCACAAAACTGAGCCCACCTGAAACAAAAAGTACAATAAGCATGGCAAGTCTGTCCCTGAGAAGGGAAGAATAAAATCGTTTCTGGATATTTATGCTGAGATCCAAAGAGTTTGATTCTATTAACTTCAGGAATATTCTGTATCTGTCCATCCGGATGAGGATTCAGTTTTTGCCTGATATCACTAACGATTCTCTTTATCAGAGTCTGATTACCATTACATATAGCATTATCCAGCTCATTATAGTCATTATCTTCTAACATTTGTCGCTGTGGAAAAACCATATTAAAGACTGGGTCTGTCTGATAATGATCCCAATCAATCAATTCATCTGTTAAATAGTTATTGGCTTTAAAAGGGAAAATATGAGAGACAACTTCAATTTCATGTATTTCTTTTTCTGATAAATAGTTTAACTGTTTGATTTGCTTAAAATTATTCATATACCATGAATGATATTTCATATTGCCTCCAATATTAACATAGATCACTATTATTTAATTAGTATATCCTAATTATTTTAACTCGCAATCTGTTAATTTGTTTCAAAAAAATAGTCATTAGGGAGAATTAATAAAAACGCTTGACGAAAAAAATCATAATTATATAGTGAAATAAATACCTTCTGATAAGGTTAATAAAGAGATAGACGATAGATAAGAAAGGATTAATATGAAAAAAATTATTCTACTGATCTCCCTTCTGACAATATTCTTATCTGCTAATGCATATAGTTATGGCAAAAATAAAATTCAAAATATGAAAACGAATTGGAAAGTAATTGAAACCAGGCATTTTGACATTCATTATGCCAATGATGACGATCAATTTGGAGAAACAATCGCCTATATTGCAGAAAATGCTTTTTATCATTTAAACAGTTATTTTAAAACACCTCTCGCAAAGCGAATCCCAATCATTATCTATCAGTCAAAACAGCAATTTCAGACAACCAATATTATTTATCCCCTTCTAAGTGAAGGTGTCGGCGGATTCACCGAATCTCTTCGCAACAGAGTGGTTGTTCCATTTGATGGCAGTTATAAAAAATTTGAAGAAGTGTTGATTCATGAGTTAACCCATGCTTATATCAATGATATATCAGGGAATTTTATAATTAACCCTTTGTTTGAGAGCTCGATTAATTCTCTGCCATTCTGGTTTTCGGAAGGATTACCTGAATACCTTTCTATAGGTGGAGTGGATACATATAATAATATGTTTATACTTGATCTTGTCCTTAATGACAGGCTTTATCCACTTGATAAAATATATGGATATTATGCCTATCGTTTAGGTGAAGCTTTTCTTGCCTGGCTGGCTATTGAATTTGGAGAAGAAATCCCTGCTAAATTCTTTTATCAGATCAGAGTATCTCCTGATCTTGATAGCGCATGCAAAAAGCTGTTTGGACAAAAATTTGAAGATATTGAAAAACGTTTCAGACTTTATCTGAAAAGAAAGTATTATCCGGTTATTCAAAATTACGCCAACCCATCTGAAAAAACAGAGCAGTTAACGAATGTTGAGAAGTTTAAAGCAAATATGAATTTGTCACCTCGCATATCTCCTCTTAATGATAAAATTGTCTTCTTTTCTAACAAATTATCAAGAACAGGGATCTGGGAAATATCTCCTTATGATGAAAAGAAAAAACCGAAAAATATCATGACTGGAGAATTAGATGGACGTTTTGAAGAGTTTCATTTTCAAAGAAGCAATATCAGTTGGTTTCCTAACGGAAAGGAGATTGCCTTTGTTTCAAAAACATCTGTAGGTGACCACATTTATATTTATAATACAAAAAGTAAAAAGATAAAAAATCGTCTCTTTTTCAAACAAATGGATTCAATATATGAGCTGGATGTAGATAAAAAAGGAGAAAGAATTGTTTTCTCAGGTCAGGAAAATAACCAGAACAACATATATATTTACAATCTTCAGACAAAAACATTAGAAAAAATCACTTCTGATTATTATGAAGATTCACAACCCAAATGGTCTCATCAAGGCAATAAAATCGCTTTTACTTCCGAAAGAAACCTGAAAAATACATCAAAATATAATCATGTATTCTCAAAGTTAAATAAAAATATCTTTATTTATGACCTAGATAAAAAATCATATTTCCAGGTGACATTCGATGATTTCAACAATCAGTTTCCTGTTTGGCGATCTAACGATGAAGAAATCTTATTTGTTAGCGAAGAAAACAATGTCAGCAACATGAAAGTCATCAATATTTCCAATAATACAGGGGCTTATCTTGATAAATACTATTCAGGGGTTTATGAAGCAGATTTATCTTTAGATGATGATATGCTTGTTTTTTCATGTTTTAACAATAGCGCATGGGATATTCATATGCTTAATAAGCCTTTTAACAACCTTGAGTATAAACCTTGCCAACCAATTACTGAATTTTCTTTTGTGAATGATTTTTATGAAAGATTCAACCTCAAAGATTATGCCCTGTTTGGTAAAATACCTGAAGATTCACTCAAAACAAAAGATAAACCTTTTAAAAGAACACGATATCATCAAAACCGTATTGAGAAAGATTCACTGATGTATTTAAGGATGTCACAGATAGAATCCTCTTCAAAAATTGAACAAAAGCCAGACAGTACTAACTATGTCTCGCCTTTGATAAGAAATTATACCCCCACTCTCAAAATCGATTCATTTTGGGGAGGTATGGCATACTCTTCATCCTTAGGTACTATTGGGCAGATACAATTGGGATTATCTGATTTAATGGGTAATCATGCCTTGGGTATTAACACAGAATTTAGTGGTAAATTGAAAGATACAAATTTTATATTCTCATATCTGTATTTACCCTATCGTATCGATTATGGACTAGCTGTATTTAAAACAAGTGATGATATTATTTATTATTTCAGTAATGAAGACTTGTACAGGCGATTAACTGAACGAGAATTTGGCTTATACTTCCTATTCAGATATCCTTTAAATAAATATTTTAGAATTGAATATGATCAGGCGATTTACGAGTATCAAAAAGACTGGGATTTATGGGATGAGACGAATGGTAACTGGCAGGATATCAATTTGAAGAAAGTCTTAAACTACAGCCCTGCTTTCTCAATCGTGTATGATAATGCGCTCTATGGCAGTACAGGCCCTGTATCAGGAATTAAAGCATACTATACAATCAAAAAAAACTTTTCCGAAAAAGATTTTCAATATCTGACTCAATATACCGATATCAGAACATATTCTGCACTTAATGAAAATTTTTCCTTAGCCAACCGCTTTATTTTTGGACATAGTCAGGGAGCTAATCCTCAACAATTTAACCTGTTAGGTTTTAATGGAGTCAGAGGGAATGAATCTGACCATGAAGGAAATATCAAAGCATTAAGTTCTTTAGAACTCAGATACCCTTTTGTAGATTATTTAAAATTGGGTTTTCCTCTCCCAATGACTTTAGGAGATATCAGAGGGTCCGTTTTTACTGATTTAGGCGCAGTTTGGGATTCAAAAGATAAGTTCCAGGGATTTCATCATGGTAAATTACAAGACTTAACGCTTGGATTCGGATTTGGTCCCAGAATGAATATTGGTTATTTTGTAATCAAATTAGATGTAGCTTGGAAAAGTGATTTGATAAATCATGGAAAGCCTTCTTATTATTTCAGTATCAATCAGGACTTTTAAACGGAGATACTAATGAACAAAAATCTTGGATTAAAAATACTGGCACTAATCATTGCAATTATTATCTGGTTACAGGTAAATCTGTTAAAAGAACAAAGTATAACAATGAAAATCCCATTGAGAATTATCAATATCCCTGAAAACATCTATGTCAATAAACAGGAATCCCTCAAATTAAACTTCCAGGTTGAAGGAGATGGTATTGCCATACTTACCTTTTTTATGTCTAATCCATACGTTGAATATGATGCATCGACCTTAACCATCGGGAAAAACCCATTATCAGCCGACAAAATACTTCCTTTTCTAAAAAAACACAACAGACTTAAATTTACAGCTTTAGACGATATCAACAAAACAAATCTTTCTGCAGAACGTATTATCCAAAAAAAAGTCAATGTGCAAATGAAATTTGAAACACCTGAAACCAAAGAATACTATTATGCTCAGCAATTTGACGTTGACGAGAGAACAGTCCTTCTTTCTGGCCCTGTAGGTGACATTCAAAGAATTGAGAGTATTTCAACTGAACCAATTACAATAGAGATGATTAAAGATAATAAGAAAGTTAGATTTGAAACTATCAGTAACAGAGTGATTATCATTCCTGCCCAGTTAAATCTGATAAAACAAAATCAGGCTGTATTAAGTAAAACCTTTACGAATATTCTAATTGAAAATACAGACCATTCTTACATCTTTTTCCCAGATAGAGTTTCTGTAATTGTTGAAGGGAAAAAAGATTCTTTGGCAATCATCAACTCAAATGATATTAAAGCAAAAGTGAATCCTTCCAATGGAGAAGTTGAAATATCACTTTCCAAAGAAAGCAGTTTAAAAATTATAGACTATACACCTCAGAAAGTAACAATTAAAAAGAAAGATTAATGATGAAAAAAGAATACATTTTAGCCATTGAGAGCTCATGTGATGATACCTCCATTGCTGTTATTGATACAGAATATAAGGTCTATTCCAATATTATTTCCTCGCAGGCAATCCATAATGATTTTGGTGGGGTGGTGCCAGAACTAGCTTCCAGACTTCATCTGAAGAATCTGAGCTATTGTATGGATTTGGCATTGAATGAATCTGGCATATTACTTTCAGATGTTTCTGCAATTGCGGTATCTGTTAATCCAGGTCTGATTGGTTCATTACTGGTAGGCGTCTCATTTGCCAAAGGACTTGCCTGGTCATTAAATGTTCCCTTAATTGCTGTAAATCATATGCTAGGCCATGTATTTGCCAACAAAATATCTACTCCGGATTTACAGGCTCCCTGGCTGGCACTGATTATCTCTGGTGGGCATACAGAGCTTGTAGAGTTTGAAACAGAAGAAGACTTCAGAATTGTTGGACATACGGTAGATGATGCTGCAGGTGAAGCATTTGATAAAATCGCCAAAATCTTAAATCTTGGCTATCCTGGAGGCCCTATTATTGATAAAATGGCTAAGACAGGTAATCCTCATTTTTATAAGTTTCCTCAGGCGATGAATCGAAAAGATAACTTCAATTTCAGCTTCAGCGGGTTAAAAACAGCTGTCTTACAATATTTAAATAAACAAGATCAAGTCTATATTAATGAGAATATTCATGATATTGTGGCTTCTGCTCAACTGGCAATTGTAGATATATTGGTAAAAAAAACCATTGCTTATGCCACAAAACATCAGATTAAGAAGATTATTGTTGCTGGTGGTGTTTCTGCCAATAGTTTTTTAAGAGATCAAATGCTAAAAGCAAATCATAAATTGAAAGCTGAAATCTATTTTCCGCCATTAAAGCTTTGTATGGATAATGCTGCCATGATTGGTGCTGCTGCCATACCAAAATATCTCAAAAAAGAGTTTTCATCTCTTGATTTAAATGCCTTTTCTACAAAAGGCATCAAGAAAATATAATATGATTTTGTTGTAGAAAAGCCCGAAAAACGGGCTTTTAAATAGATTTAGTCTTATCTTTTTGAATCTATCAGCCATGAAGAAAATGGTCATACAGCGAGTTCTGAATTTTTTCCAGTTCTTTTGTGTTGTTTACAATATATATATATATTTCGACAGCATTAAAAAAGTCAACTAATAAATCAGCATAAAATTCTGAAGTAACAATTAACTTTTTTGGACGATGCTTAATCTTTTTGAAAAACTTTTCAACATGTTTTGCATAATCCTTGTACATTGATCTTAAATCAGGTTTTGGCGCAATGGTATCCATATAAACAATCATCGAAGTTTTCGTATCCAGAATCAGAAAAGAATATCCATAAATCGGTTTTTTTTCTAATATAGGCATAGGGATTATAAATGAGAAAAGGACATATTCATCTGAACTAAAAGGCAGTTTCTTGATTGAATCCACCATTTTTTGATCAAATTCTGCAGAGAGTATCTCGATATTAGTATTTTGTATTTCTTCTTCCACATCAATCCATTCTGCATTTTCAAGACTCTGGATTTCAGGAAGTCCATATTCTCCCCCTTTTTCCATGGTTTTATGATCATTAACATAGCTCAGCACTTGAAGACATTTTTCATACAGAAAAATCATCAGATCAGCCTGATCACTATCCGGTCTCGCTCTCAAATACCCGGGCTCCTGGATTCTGAAACAAGGATAAGCTTTTTTCCCGCGATATTTCAAATCCAAATCTTTGATAATCTTCTTATCTTCTTTTTCAAGAAACTCATTATTCTCAAAAGACAGAATCACCTGGGTAGTTTCAAGTATCAATTGCATTTTTTCATTTTCACTAACTGAATTAAGCAGTTTGTGAAAATTATTTAAACTTTGATCCCCTTCGTATGCGGTAACAGAAAAATGTTCTCCGGCTGAACCCATTACACTTACATAATATTCTATGTTCGTTTTAGGATACACTATTTTTATTATCTGATCTTCATATAAAAATCCCCATGGTTTTATTTTATAGATTTCATCAGCAAAATGATAGAGTTTTTGCCATTGTTCCTGTGTTGTTATAGCCATAACTACTTCCTTTTTCTATTTTATTAATATCTTCTTAGTCTGATATCCGGTATCTCAGGCGAATACTCCGGATCAAGTTCACTCAATTGCTGTCGTATAACAGCACGTTTCTGTAAAGCCGGTTTCAACACATATAATTCTAATTCAAGAGGAGAAACATCATCCGGTTTGGTGATATGGGGGAAAATCAGTTTCAAATAAGCTGAACAGAGTTTTTTAACTGCTTTTGTATCTCTGGTATCAGCGCTCTTTGGGATTTCAAGCATTTCATCGACTATTGCAGTGTATTGGTGTTCATGTCTCATCAGATGAAGCATTTCAGAAAAATACTCTGTATTCAGAGAAATCCCTTTCATTTTCATATTCTCATTAAATCTGAATAGATCCCATCCTTCAATAAAACCATGAATTCGGTCAACAAAGGCTGAGGATTGGAAAAACTGAGGTAGTCCAATAAAGAAATTCTTGTTTTTAGGCCTCATTCTTTTATCCAGCCTGATATTTCCAAGCATCATTAAACCACAGTCAGAACGCCCTGTATAATTTGCTACGACGATCTTTCCATTTTCCAGATAATTTTTAAAAGCACCAAGCGTTTCTTCTTCATAGGAAAAACCCAGTGTTTCTATCTCATCCAATACCAGAAAATCATAATGATGAATGATCCCGGGTAATCGGGTGGATATGTTATAAAACAGGTTTGCACGGGTAATCACCCCACCGCTGACTGTCCAGTTATATTTTGATAAATTATTAAATACATAGGATTTTCCAGTTCCTTTAGGTGCCAGTTCAATCATATTAAGATTCGTTTCAGTATAAACCAGTAAACGTGAAATCAATGCCATTTTTCTTTTCAAGTCGAAGTATTTTCCTTGTTTTTCATCTACATAATGGGGATTAAATTCCATGGTTCTCACAATCAGATCAATCCACTCATGGGTAGTAAAGTGTCTTCTGGCTTCATAAAAATAAGCAGGGTCAAGGGAATAAGGCTGAAATGGCTTATAATCAAATAATAGAATATGCCCAGGCATGTATTCAGTAGGAGGGACATATACAAGGGTCAAAATCCCCCAAACTTCTCCTTCATGTAATAAGTTCAGTTTTTCCTGCTCCATATCAAGTGAAACAAGACCTTCCCGATGTCCTATACCCAAATCCGGTATGGAAAAACTGATTCTTCCATTCATTAAATCGGTGTGAATAATGAGTCTGGATAATATCTGTATTGGTTTTCTTAAATGAAGCAATTTTTGCCTGAGACTGACTCCTCGGTTAGGTACTTTTTCAGATAAGAATTCACGACAGGTTTGCCTGTCAAATTCATTTCCTAAGGTGAATATTCTGATTAGCCAGTCTTTTATAAATGAAGGTAGATTGTAAGAATGAAAAACATTATAGAAATCAGGATCTTTATAAAGGGATTCTTTTGGGAAAATCCTTTTGATCTTATCATCCAATGGATATGCACTTTTCTGAATATCAATCATGCAGAAATTTATTAATCCTCGTCAAACATCTCTTCGAGGCTTTTCTCTTTAAATCCGCCGGTTTCAGATGATAGATTGTCTGTATTGATTTGAAATTCTTCTGTTAAGTCATACTCTTTTAATTTCTGCTCTTTTATATTTTCTACAATTTGTCCGGTAATTGCATAAATGTCTAGCAGTTCGATAAACATGCGAATACTGACTCTAACTGGTCTTCTCTCTGGCTTTACGATCTTTTCCAGTTTTTCAGCCAGGTTTTCTTCATCCGGATTGATCCAGGGGATTGCCCGTTTATGAATTGCCATAATTGCCTGAAACAAAGCCATGTATTCTTTTTTCATTACTGGATTTAGCAACAGATTACGGTTGCTTCTGGCAGCGATATCAAAAAAAGCACGCATTTGATATGCCGCATCAGAACTGATTCTCTCCATCGCTGTTTCTGGTATTTTCTGTACATCATTCTTTCTGCTGTAAAATACTTCAGTTTGTAATGTTTTAGCTGATGCAACCAGTGTATAAACCGGTAAATGACTGTTATTATTCCAGTTGAGTAAATAAGATAATGCCATATAAGAATTTAAACGTCCAACTTTTCCCATTTTGCCAATTAGTTCTATTTCATCAATTAAAACGACCCATCCTTTGAATCCAAGTAACTTGAGTAGATAAGGGTAGAATTCAAAGAAACAGTTTCCATGCTCTTTTGCACTGAACTTTGGCATTTTCTTAAATTCAGCCCCAAGAACTTTTCGACAAATCGTTTTTGCATTTGTCCAGTAACTGCTGTTTCCCATTAAACTATTGTACAATAAATTCATTTCATCCGCATCACGAAAACTAAGAAAAGCCTGTAAAACATAGCAAGGAAAAGGGTGAGAAATCTTTTTTTCAATGTCAGCCAGCTCATCGATCAAGTTATCTGAAAAACTGTCCTGAATCAGCAGATTCATCAGTCCGGGAATTTTATTCTTATCCGTCATTGTCTGTGCTGCTAAAATAGGAAACAAGGATTTGATATTATTAAGCCCTAAGTCTCTGTTGATCGTGTAATAACTGACAGCGAAGCCTTTATCCATCACATATTGTTCCATCAATTTTAAAAAATGTGTTTTTCCTTGTCCATATTCTCCCCAGATAAAGCGCCCTTTGGGGAATTTATGTTCAGCCAGATCTGCCAAATCCATGTCAATCTGACGTGTGATATTTTGTCTCAAATCAGGTATCTGACTCATCATTGCCCTGCATGGGATACCCGCCCTGATTGATTCGAGTAAAAGAATGTCATCGGTATTAATTATATCATTATGGTTCATTTAGTCCTCCGGGCAGTATTTTTGAGTATGTTTCACGATAACCGATCTAAAATCATATAAGTCATTCATTACACGATCTTCTTTCTCAAGTATATGAAAATCACAAGCACTCATCAATTCATCTATCCGGTTTGCCAGATCTTTCATCTTTCCTTCCGAAACCAGTTGTTTCATGATCAAGCCGGCATCTGTCATATCAGCGTATGGATTGACCAGAAAATCCTGCTTATAACTTTGCTGGATTCTCATCCATAATGCCTGATAACTTTGTAAACCATGCGTCTCATTTTCAACAATATCAGATAGTCCGGATATAATCAGTAAAAAATTGTTTAAGAAATCGAGGTCATCTATCAGTTGTCGTAACATCTCGTAGATATCATTTCGTTTGGCAGCAGTGTATTTGATTTGAGTCTGGTATTCCGGTAAAATACATTCAAAATGATCAAACATCATTACCAACCCTTTATAACCTGCCAATTTTAAGAATTCAGTAAGAGAATATAACAATATTCTTGCATTTGATTTATTGAGATTTTCAAATATCTGACATTGGCGTTTCTCAATGGCATTCAGTTTTTCTCCTTTTAGCCATTTGAATAATAAATCCGCCAAATCATGATCACTTTCTGATAAGGCTTCCATTAAGCGCATTAAAAACAATCTGAAAGAAAATCCAATATCCATCGGTTTACTGATTTCATTGATACATTTTCTGACTAACTGTTTGGCAGAATACAAAGGGGCAGATTCCATTTCACAAATCACATCAATCAATGACCCCTGATGTTTGTCAAAGGCTTCCTGATTGTAGCCCAGATGATTCAACATTCGGTTGAGAATGGCTGATTTTATGAGATTGATATCGATCGCCGAAGCAATATTTTTGTAAAATGATACAATATCAGTCAATTTGAATTCGATCTTTTCCAGATCAAACATCACCACAAAAAATCCTTCACGTTCAGCAATTATTCTCAGGTAGTTACAATAATGACTTTTTCCGGTAGCATGGTCACCATGAAGAATTTTAACTTTACATCCCCCATTTTGAATCACACCTTTCAAACAATATTCTTTCATTTTTTCAAGCCATAATCCAGACATGGTTAACTGCTCAACCAAATCATCTGTAACAGGGACTCTCCCCATTTGCAGCGCTTGCAAGTCTTCTTTATTCATTTGTAGTCTTATCCTTTAAATAAACAGTTAATGTGCTGTATTTATGCTCATTCCCTTCAATATCTTTGATAATCATTGTTCTGCTGATTTTTCTGGAAGTCCCCAGCTCTATCTGATAATTCGGGTGATCAAACTCAGAAGAAATTAATCTGCCTAAATCCCATATAAAGTTTTCCAGTTTATAATCAGAAGAAACAGGAGACACAGTAAAAATCTTAAAAATATCTTCTAAAGGGACTGCGTTGCCAAATTGTGTATCTTTGGAGCAATAAATAGAACGGTTAAGGTATTCATAGGCTTTTATCATTCTGACAGTAAAGGCGTTCGCATTAAAAGAACTGTTCAGTTTTTTATAATACAATTCGATAAATTTTACCACTTTATTGAGCTCTAAATCGCTGATTTTAACCTTTTTTCTGCCCATATAAAGCATAATTTTAAATTCTTCCAACAGGATTTCAATTGTTAAAGGCCCGATTGTTAATTTATTTTCATTCAATTCAGCGGGTATATTACGAGATACAAGTGCAGAAAGTAGCTTTTCAGAATATTCATTAAGGTCTGTATATTTGGTTTTTATCTCATCTACTTCATTTTTTGCATTTTCTATAAAAGAGAGTACATTTGTCCAGAAAGTGTTTTCCTGTTCTTCGAGATAAGTAATAGCACTTTCACAACTTTCAATATTATGATTTTTGGAAGCATTTAAAAATAACTGATAGTTATGGAAGAATTTATCAATCTCTTTATTTTTTTGCATGATTACTCCTATATGATTTATTATAGTAATCCTTTTTATCAAATGAGAAATTCTCTGTCAAGCAAAAATAATATATTTCTTTTTATCTTTTCTCACTGAAACGCTGAGTCTCAGGGATGAGCATAAAATGAGCTTCAGAGGAACGATAAATTCCAGTATTAGTTTAAATCAATAGATAATTATTCTTTTTCTAATCATAGATGAATAATTCTTATATCGGTCAAAATTGTCAATCATAATATCTCTCTATAATTATTACCCGGACAAAACATCATTATTAGATCATTTTATTAGTATTTTTTAAAATATATACGCAGATCATTCGTTTTTTCCTGCTTAATCAGTTCTTATTAGTCATTCGTCTCAATTAGCAAAATTATACCACGTTTATAATTCAAATCGCTCAGGACGGTTTTTAAGTCAAATGCACTTAATACCCACTTTTTTATCCGTTTTAATCAGCGTTATCCGTGTCAAAATATATTTCCTTTACGCAAGCTGGTAGCTTGAACGAAGCTGCAAGCAGCAGGTTTACAAATTTACTTCGTAAATTAGAATGCCTCCAAATATTAAATTTGGAGGCATTCATGTTATCTTACGAACAGGACTTCGTAAACAATATCTATTTAAAAGGATTTTCA
>JAKQQL010000278.1:0-18804 GCA_029564175.1 Candidatus Cloacimonadota bacterium | reverse complement strand
CCCAGTTCATTATTCCTTTTTCTATATGTATACCCCTGATAAAGGTGTTAAAATCAGATAGTAAAAACTCTTTTATCCCGATATCTGCTTGTATCTGGTCAGGTTCTTTAAATTGTGCATCAATATCTAAATGACCTTTATTTATAGCTATCTTAAGATCTTCGATGGCATAATCCGGTTTGTTTAAAATCAGTTTTGCCTGAGACTTATTTTTCAATCTGATATGTTTAAAAAGGATGTCTAACTCATTGATTAAAACTTCAGAGAAATTTAAAGGATTAAAAGTAAAATTTGTATTGAGATTTAAACTGTCTCCTGCAAAAGCGCTGAGTGAACTGTTTATTAAAAAACTGTTCGATGTTTTGTTATTTTGCTCTGATTGGCTTATGAGAATCAGTTCGTTGACTCGATTATTATTAAAACGAATATCCTGGAATGTTAACCGTGCGTGAGTAGGATGTTTGATAAATATTGGGCTTGAAAAATCTGTATTGATTTCTGAATAAAGATGAAAATTAGACACTTTAAGAGAGTCGTACTTAATATTGTTAAGATGCAAATTCGCTGAGATCGTTCTATTCTGTTTGTCAATTTTTAATTTAAAATCGTCAAATCCAGCTAAATGGTCTTTACTAAAACCAGAGATATTCAGTTCAGCCGTTAAACCTGCCTTTTCAGGGTTTAATCCCTTTCCTCTGAATGAAAGTTCTAAATCTATGGAATCATTTAGTTTTTCATGCTTAAAAAAATCACCTGGATTTATCTTACGAAAAGAGCTCCACCCTTCATAGCCCATATTTTGATTGAGTTTCTGATCAATATTAAAAAGATGTTGTAATTTTAACTGAGTGAAAAGTTCAAAAGGTCTCTGATGATTCATGGGTGTGGCGATGTTACTAAAAAGTGTCATCACTGCCTGATTGTTTTCTTTTTCAATTTGAGTCATCAGTTTTGTTAGCTGATAATCTTGAAACTGGATTTGATTAAATCGCAAATCTGCTTTCAGCTTACTTTTTAAGACATTAAAATTCTGAATGCTGATTTCAGCCTGACCATCTAAAAGTAGTTGTTCTTCATGAGTAAACTGAAGGGGATTAAAGTGATTAAATGTTAGCAGAAAGTCTGCCTTTTGTTTTTGAAGATTAAGTGACTTCAATTTTATATCCAGATTCCCTTGTTCTGTGGACATAAAAGCCTGTGCATAGAGAATGTTCTTCTCTTGTGAGCCCATTATTTTTATAGAAGCAATACCTGGTAGTAATGGTGTTCTTGAAAATTGGCTGATATCATGGGTATCCAGGTGATTTATGTGTATCTGAAATTCTTTTTTTTGAGTGTTTTGAGAAAATTGGCCGGTGATTTGACTATTGCCAAAATCAATTTGCATCATCTTTGCATAAAGATTCTCTGAATCTTGTTTGAAGGATACTTCTTTTAGCTTAACAGGAATCTTGTTATAGCTAAAACCAGCATTGTGAATATGAGCAGATATCTCTCCATTATTCAGTTTGACAGATGAATGAAAATTCAGATGATGAAAAGTATAATCCTGACGGTTGATTGAATTCAACTTTTGATAATGAATCAGGCTGTTCTTAAATTGAATATCAGGTAGATTAACTGTAAAATTGCTTTGTTTTGTCTCTTTATTTGCAGATTGTCTGATAGGTTTCAAAGCTTCAATAATATTCAGTGATGAATCCGGATTAGATGTAATATGTGTATATAGAGAATCCAAGTGTATCTGATTGATTGTAATCTGATTACTTCTTAAATTTTTAAAATGTGCAAACGGATGACCTGATTTCGTGTTATACTGAACTGAGAGACTTTTCAAATGTAGGATTTCCTGCTGCTGAAAATGGATACTCAAATGATGGAACGTAAACTTTTGGAAAATATTCCCGTTAAATTCTTTAAATCTTATTTCACCAGGAATACTACGGTTGTATTGTTTTAATGCAAATTTGATGATGTGTGTTTGAATTGTCTCTGAAAAATAGGTAGTAATTAATAGAGAAAGGATAAGTAAAACAAAAGATAACATTATGATACCTGAGATTAACAGCTTTTTCTTCATTAGAAACTCTGACCAATCTGAATATAAAATTGCCAATTGTTTATGTTAACCGGTCGTGCAATATCAAATCGAATCGGACCAAGCTGAGAATAGTATCGAAGTCCGGTACCTGCTGATGTCAATAAATGATTCATGTCTGCATGCTTGTTCCAAACATTACCACTGTCAACAAAAAGTGCAAACTCAAAGTGATCAAAAAGTAAGATCCGATACTCGGCCGATAACTCCAGAAGTCTGTTTCCTCCTGTCTTTTCTTGATTCGTATTTAAAGGACTTATATGATTACGGCTCCACCCTCGGATAGAATTAGCTCCTCCTGCATAAAAACGTTCTTCAACCGGTACAACTTTGTCGCTGTCATAAGAAATCAAAAGCCCGTATTTTAGCCGAAAAGCCATAGAATTTGATTTACTTAAAGGAAAATAAAAACGGCTGTCATTAATACCTCGTAAGAAATGATATTTACTGCCAAAGCCCAATCCTGAATAGTTTAGATTAAGAGAACTATTTAAGCCATGTTGTTTTATAACATAATCACTCAGCCAGTAGAAATACAGAGAAGACTTATTATAGACAGATTTCAGATCATCACTTTCATATACTTCTGCTTCTAATAAATGGTTTTGTTCAAAAAGATAGTGCAACTGATATGAATTTTGCATGTTAAGTTGTTGACTGACACCTATCATTAAGCCAGTTCTATCTAATTTATAGAGATTTTCATGTTGTCTTAGCCAGAATGGATTTATCATACCGTATAAAGAATGTCTGAAAGGTAATGGTTCTCTTGTTTTTATACTCAAATTCCAGGGTTCCAAAGCGCTTCTCTTTGCATAAATTTGCAATTGTCTTGCATTTCCATAAAAGTTGATTTGACTGTATTCAATAAATGCCCTGACTTGATCTTCTAAACCATAGCCGATACCAGACTTAAACTGATGCTTCTTTTTTTCTGAAACTCTAAAAGAAAGATGGGCCATGTTAGTTTTATCCTCTATCAGTTCTGTAGAGGTATTGATACTGTTGAAATGATTGAGTTGACTGAGTTGTTGTTTGTACCAATTGATATATGCTGGATTATATAAAGTACTGTCTTTCAAAGGAATTTGTCTCATGACAATCTCTTGCTTCAGATCTGTTAAGCCGTAAATCTGTATATCTTCAATATATTGTTTCTCTCCTGTTTCAATATTAAAAATGATTTTTACCTGAGTGGAATCATGATTAATATCAAACGAGTGATTGACCTTGTATCTGAGGTAAGCATTCTCTGACAACGTTTTTTCCAGATGATTTTTTATCTGAATAAATTGTTCGTCTGAATAATCTGAATTTATCCAACGAGCAGTCTTTTTTACTAATTGACTTGAAACTTCTGGTTTATCATGACAAAAAATATCGATTTGACTGATTTTTACCCGTTCTTCTTCTTTGATAAACAAAACGAGCTGATAATCCTTTTTATGAGAAACTAAACGAGAAGATACTTTCACTTTTAAAAAACCATTTTTTTGATAACGGTTGATAATCGTTTTTTCTGTATTTTGAATATCTTCAAGGTAATATAGCGTTTTTTTTTGTTTAGACATAAGAGGAATGTATCTTCTCATTTTTTCACTAAAGGATTCTGTCTCTACAGGTAAATCCATTAAGAGTTTATGACGACTGATATGCTTGTTTCCATAAATCTTAACAGATGAAATTTCAAGTGGGAAATCATTTGCCCAAAGACATAAAACAGGAATGAAATAAATAAAGAACAAATAGAATTTTTTCAATGAAGACTCCTTCTCTGATATTATATTCAAAAACAGAGTTTTTAGCAAAATAAAACAGCAGAAAAACCAATTTTCTCAAAATTGTTACAAAATGATACTTAGACAATAACAGCAATCAATTGATAGATTTACTTCATAATTCGTTTACTATAGGGAAAAATTGAAAAATTAGAAAAAAATATTGACAGAATCGATAAAAAAAATAAAAATGGATTATTATATAGTAAAGTAGGTATTATGGGAAGAAGTTTTGTAATAGCAATAGATGGTCCGGCAGCATCGGGTAAGAGTACTACTGCAAAAATACTTGCTGAAGAGCTGGAATGTCTTTATATTGATACCGGTGCTATGTATCGTGCCTGTGCTTTATATGCTTTGGAACATGATGTAGATTTAGATGATTTTAATTCAGTAGAAACCATGCTGGATAAGATAAATATCCGGTTTGAAAATATAAAAGGTCAGAATTGCATATTTTTGAATAACCATGAGGTTACTGATAAAATCAGAACCCCTGAAATAACTCAAAAATCTTCCCGAATAGCGACAATCGCCTGTGTCAGAAGACGTATGGTCTTTTTACAGAGAAAGATGGCTGAAAATAATAACGTGGTTATGGATGGCCGTGATATTGGCACAGTCGTATTCCCTGATGCCGATTTCAAATTTTACTTAATTGCCAGCCTCGAAACCAGAGCAAAAAGACGCTTACTCGAGCTAAAACAAAAAGGGATTGTTGCTGATCTTGATGAATTAACGGAAGAACTTGCCTGGAGAGATATCAATGATTCAACCCGTGATATTGCTCCTCTTACTAAAGCAGATGATGCCATCGAGGTCAATACCACCAATATGAGCATTGATGGTCAGGTGAAATTTATACTTAGAAGGATTAGCGACGAAATTGCGCAGTATTTATAAATTAACCGCAAAAACAGCTGAACTCTTAATGAGAGTTTTTTGGCATTATGAAATTGTCAATAAAGAAAGACTGGAAATGGTCAGAGGAAAGATTATTGCTTCAAATCATGTCTCCAATTTTGATCCTCCTTTTTTAGGAGCAATCATTCCGTATGAAATCTATTTCCTGGCTAAAGCTGAACTTTTTAAGCATAAAATAATGGCAAAAATCCTGTTAACTTTAAATTGTATTCCGATACGTCGAGGGCAGATGGATTTGAGTGCTATCAAAAAATGTATCAAAGTCTTAAATCAGGGGTCACCATTACTTATTTTCCCTCAAGGTACCAGAAACGGGAAGCATGCCAAGGCAGGAATTGGCATGATCGCTTCTGCTGTTAAAAAAGACATTGTGCCAGTATTTGTTCAAAATTCAACTCAGCATTTCAAATGCTTTTTGGGTTTAAAAAGAGTAAGAATTATAATTGGAGAACCCATTGAATGGTCTTCATATGATCATTTACAAGATAATAAAGAAAAATATCAACTCATTGCCAGTGATATTTTTCAAAAAATTAAAAATCTGGACCCTGATTATCAGGGGAATGAATAAATCCTTATATAGTTTGTGAGAAAAGGGCAATGATGAAAATATTGTTCTGTGTATAAAGCGTTGTAATATTTGCGACTATCGTTAGACAACAGCAACGCTAATAAAAAGTGAAAGAGAAGTATGAGTAAGATTCTAATCGCAAGAAACTCAGGGTTTTGTTTCGGCGTAAAGCGTGCCATTCGAATGGCGGAGGAGGCTGCAAGTCTTCATGAAAAAGTGAATACATGGGGACCAATTATTCATAATCCTCAAATGGTAGAAGCACTTAGTAATCAGGGAGTATTTGAAATTAATGAGTTATCAGAAGTATCTGATGCTCCAGTGGTTATTCGGTCACATGGTATTCCATTGGAAGAAATGAATGCTCTTAAGGAAAAAGGTTTACTTGTGATTGATGCGACTTGCCCTTATGTTGCTAAAGCGCATGATTATGCTAAATTAGCGGATGCTGAAGCTTATACAATCTTTATTCTTGGAAATCAGGATCATCCTGAAATAGTAGCCCTGAAGTCTTATATTAGAAATGAGTTTTTTATTGTCAATCAGGATTATTCAATCATCCCACAGAAGAGATTTGGCAAATGTGCGATTATTTGTCAAACCACCCAGAATGCAGCAAATCTGGAAAAATTAGTATTTTATCTGATTGGAAAATGTAATGAATTAAGAGTCTTTAATACAATATGCAATGCAACTAATGTTCGTCAGGATGCATCCGTAGAATTGGCAAAGAACGCAAATCTTATGATCGTCATTGGTGGAAAAAACAGCTCAAATACCAAAATGTTAGCGACTCTGTGTGCTGAATATACAAAGACTTTTCATATAGAAACTGCTAATGAATTAAATGAAAGCTGGTTTATTGGTACGGAAATCATCGGATTAACTGCCGGTGCTTCAACTCCGGACTGGATCATTTTAGAAGTATATAACAGAATAAATAAAATTGTTGGGAAATCAGAACAAACCGTAGATAGTGTTGATGATATTCCCGGTTATAAGGAGGAAATTAATGAGTATTAACGATCAAAACGAACAAAAGGACTTAGTGACAAGTACAGGTAATGCAAACGAACCAAACTCAATGGAGGAATTACTCGCTCAATCATTTAGTAGTATTGAGCCGAATCAAATCGTTGAGGCCAAAGTTGTCAGTGTTACAGAAAGAGAAGTGCTTGTTGACATTGGATATAAGTCCGAAGCACCTATTGCGATAAGTGAGTTTAATCACAAACTGCCTGAAAAAGGAGATATGGTTAAAGTCTATATTATCGCTTCAGAAGATAAATCTGGAAAACCTAGATTATCTAAAAAGCGTGCAGATTTTATCCTTAACCGGGAAAAACTGAAAGAAGTTTACGAAAATAACGAAACTATCCAGGGTGTTTTACGTCGTCGCGTTAAAGGTGGTATGATTGCTGATGTTTTAGGTATTGAAGCATTTTTACCAGGCTCACAGATTGCACTGAAAAATGTGCCAAATCTTGATCAATTTATCAATAAAGAAGTTCAGTTGAAAATTATCAAGATTGATGAAGACAAGAAAAATATCATTGTCTCTCGTAAAAAAGTCTTAGAAGAAGAAATGACTCAGAAAAAAGAATTCTTGAAAGACAAAATTCAACTGAATGCTGAGTTAGACGGTGAAGTCAAAAACATCACCGATTACGGCGCTTTTATCGACTTAGGTGGTATTGATGGTTTGCTTCACCTGACCGATATGTCATGGGGAAGAATCAATCATCCTTCTGAAATGCTGAATATCGGCAACAAAGTGAAAGTAAAAGTGATTGCTTTTGATGAAGAAAATCAAAAGATTTCTTTAGGTCTCAAACAACTTGTTCCTCATCCATGGGAAAATATTGAAACCAAGTACCCTGAAGGAACAAAAGTAAAAGGTAAAGTCGTTAATATTGAAAACTACGGCGCCTTCATTGAAATTGAACCAGGAGTAGAAGGTCTTGTTCATGTTTCTGAAATGTCATGGACTAAGAAAGTCAATAATCCAAAACAGTTCCTTAAAGAAGGTGAAGTGATTGAAGCTATCGTCTTAAAAGTTTCAAAAGATGATCACCGTATCTCTCTGGGTATGAAACAGATGCAGGCTAACCCATGGTTAACCATTGAAGAAAGATATCCTAGCGGAACACTCATCAAACGCAAAGTGAAAAACCTGACTGATTTTGGTGCTTTCGTAGAAATTGAAGAAGATATTGATGGTCTGATTCATATCTCTGATATCTCCTGGACAAAACGCATCTATCATCCAAAAGAAGTACTTAAAAAAGGACAGGAAGTAGAAGCAGTTGTGTTATCAATTGATAAATTGTTACACCGTGTGGCTTTAGGTATCAAACAGTTACATGCTGATCCATGGGATACAATTGATGAAACCCTGCCAGTTAATACAGAAGTAAAAGGTAGAATCTCTAAATGCATTCCTAAAGGTGTTTTAGTGGATATCCCTTATCAGGATACTTTCATTGAAGGATTTATCCCTATTTCTCATCTGGCGATTCCAAAAATCAACAAACCTGAAGATGCCTTTGATGTGAATGAAGAACTTGATATGAAAATTATCGAAATTGATAAAGATAATCGCCGTTTGATCCTCAGCGTAAAAGCGTGGTTCTTTAGCAGAGACAAAAATCTGATGAAAGAATACCAGAAAATTCATCGCGATCGTATCATTGAAAGATGCGGTTCAGCACCTGAAATGGAAGAACACGATGAAGAAATTGCTCAGGCTGTAAAAGATGAAAACTATGGATATGACAATGCTAAATATGACAATGTTTATCCTGATGAACCAGAAGATGAAGTAGTTGATGTACAGGCTGATGAACTGAGTGAATAATCACACACAGATAGATAAGGGGGCTTTTAGCCCCCTTTCCTTATTTATAAAGAACACTACTGGATACTTGTCTTACAAAAGAAAATGATGATAAAAAGATTTCTATTGATTGGATTTATGGGAGCAGGGAAAACCTATTTTGGAAAGAGGCTTAGTTATCTGCTTAATCTCCCACTTGTGGATACAGACCATGAGATTGAACTGCATGAAAACATGAAGATACCTGAGATTTTCATGCTTCAGGGTGAAGATTATTTCAGGCAACAAGAATATGGAACGCTTTTGCATTTTATTTCCAGAAACAACCTGGTGATCTCCTGTGGCGGAGGTTTAACTGAAAATCCAATCAATAGAACGCTGATAAAAAATTCTCTTTCTACGGTTATCTTTCTTGATCCTGAATGGGAGGTTATCTGGCAAAGAATCCGGTTTTCTGAGCGTCCTTTAATCAAAGAAAAAAGCGAAGAGGACGTTCGTGAATTATGGCATAATAGACATTCGGCATACAGTGAGTGTGCTACAATCGTACTGAAAAGTCAACAGGTAATTGATTATACCATTCTTCAACTCATAAATAGCAGGGATGTCAGTGTTCTTTTAAACCTGCTTTCACATAAACCATGTTAATGACAAAACAGTTTCAAATTATCCATAAAGGCATTTGGCACAGATATCATATTGTGTTGAATGTAATTCCAGAAATCAGAGTATTTCCTGACTGGATAAAACAAATGATTGAAGATAACTGGCAAAAAGTCAAACAAGAGAATCCGCTGATTTATAATGGAATTGGCTATTCATTAATTCAATCTGATGTAAAATATGATAAGCTGGTTTGTAAGGTACAGTCTTGTTCCTATAAGGATTTTTTGGGTACAAATGTAAAAAATATCCATCAAATCAATGATCATTCGCTTTTGGCAAACTCTCTGGCTGCCTGTGTGGTAATCAAAACAGCTGATAACTGTATTGTTGTAGGCAAAAGAAGCAGATATCTTGCAGAAGGAGTAAACGAATGGCATGTGATTGGCGGTACACTTGAAAGCATGGATGGCAATCCTGAAGACCCTTTTGATTTGATATACAAGGAAATTGAAGAAGAATTGGGAATAAAGGACAATTTTATACAAAATCTTCATTGCACAGGTCTTGGACTGGCACTTCATAATTACAAACCGGAATTTCTGATGTACTGTAACACGATACTGAACAATAGAGAAGTTACAGATTTATATCATTCAGCCAGTCATCAGTTTGAACATGATTGTCTTGACTTTATTCCAATCGAAAAGATGATGGATTTTATAAGAAATAATAAATTTTCACCAATCGGATTAGCTGCTATATCAAGTGCAGGGCTGATTAGTGAAATGGAGTAATAAATGGCAGAAGATCAGCAATATATTCCTTTATCAGAAAAATACAGACCTAAGTTAATTGAAAACGTCATAGGTCAGGATCACCTGTTACAGCAGGATTCTATTTTAAAATCCATGATTTCTACTGGTATCTTTCACTCATTGATTCTATGGGGACCTCCCGGTTCTGGTAAGACAACACTTGCCAGACTAATAGAAAGTTTTACCCATTTTCCTTTTATTGCTTTTTCAGCCGTATTATCCGGTATAAAGGAAGTCAAAGAAGTAATGAAAACGGCTGAAGCCAATATGCAGATCAGTCATCAGCCGACCATTCTTTTTATTGATGAAATTCATCGTTTTAATCGTTCTCAGCAGGATGCTTTTTTACCTTTTGTTGAGTCAGGCTCTATCATTTTGATTGGCGCGACTACCGAAAACCCATCTTTTTTTATTATATCGGCTTTACTTTCTCGTTGTCATGTACTGGTTTTGAATGGTTTAGCTGAAGCAGAGATCAGGGTTATCATCAGCAATATCATTAAAGCCGAAGAAAAGGAAGCAGATTTTACGGAAGGTGCACTTGATTTAATTGTTGCTCTATCAGGAGGAGATGCCCGTAAGGCAATCAATATTATTGATATTCTTTTAAAACAAAGTAATCTGGCAAAACCTTATCAAAGAGAATTTCTTGAAAAGTATCTGGCAAAAAAAGCAATGCTCTATGATAAATCAGGTGAAGAACATTACAATTTGATTTCAGCTTTACACAAATCACTCAGAGGTTCAGATCCTCAGGCTGGTTTATACTGGCTGGCACGAATGCTTGAATCAGGGGAAGATCCTATGTATATTGTCAGAAGGCTGACACGTTTTGCTGCGGAAGATATTGGTTTGGCAGATCCACAGGCATTGCTTCAGGCAATCGCTGTGAAGGAGGCGGTTCATTTTATCGGAATGCCGGAATGTAATGTCCATTTATCTCAACTGGTTGTTTATTTGGCAACCGCTCCAAAGAGTAATGCAATGGAAACTGCCTACATTAAAGCAAGAGAAGATGCACACAAAACTGGTCATTTACCTGTCCCTTTGCATATTAGAAATGCCCCTACAAAGCTCATGAAAGACCTCAATTATGGCAAAGAATATCAATATGATCATGATCACAAATATCACTACTATTATCAAAAGTATTTTCCTGATCAAATGCCTGAAAAACAATACTATACGCCTTCAGAATTTGGTTTTGAAAGAGATATTCAAAAGCGGATTGACTGGTGGAAAAAACTTCGCCAGGATCAGGAAAAGAAAAAATAAACAAATTTTTCTTGACTTATTTATTCAATACCAGTATAATTGACACAAAATAAAAAACTGGAGGTTTCTATGAAACGCTTTAAGAAACTGATTGTAATGCTGTTAGTCGTAAGTATTCTGGCTGTCAGCTTATCTGGTTGCTATGGTAAATTTGCCTTAACCAGAAAAGTGTACAAAATGAATGGTGAAGTTAGCAACAAGTATGTCCGTTCACTGGTTATGTGGGTTTTAATGTGGATTCCTGTTTATTCTGCATGCGGTTTTATTGATTTTGCTATCCTCAACCTGGTTGAATTTTGGACAGGTTCAAACCCACTGGCAATGAATGATACTGATCAGGAAATCAAATACTATGTTGAAAATGGTCAGAATATTAAAGTCGTTACCACTCAAAATCGCTATGATATTTATGACTTAAACGATGCTTCTAAAAACGTATCCTTTGTATTTGATGCTCAGAATCAAAACTGGATGCTTGAAAAAGACGGAAAACTGATTACCATCGTTGATGAAAACAATCAGTTTACTAAATTCTTTGACATCAACGGAAAATTAGCTAAAGTAGAAAAAATGTAATTCTATCACAAAAAAGATTTAGGCAGGGCTTGTCCCTGCCTTTTTTTGAGCTATTTTTTTTGTGTTTTTATCTTTAGTAAAACTGATAGCGACTTATCAATCTGATGACTCGCATCAATAGAATTCAAAAATATCATTCCTTCTGTGATCAACAAGACAAAGGCGGATAAATCTTCAGTATCGATTGATTCATCAGGGATGATCTTTGTTTTTATCCATGATAAAAATTCAGCCATGAACTTCTGGCTTACTGTTTTATAAGGTTGATCTCCATTTGCTGATAAAGCAGCTAACTCCAACCAGGTCTTTGTATATGAATGAATCAAAGGATTTCTGATTGTCTGATAGAAATCTTGTAATAGTTCAATATAGGGCTTTTTCTGAAAATCAATTTCAGATAGTACTTGCATAAAATTCTCAGTAATCTTGTTTAATACTTCTGTTATAAGATCGTTTTTATCTTTAAAGTAATGTAACAACATACGATCACTTGTGCCTACAGCTTTTGCCATTGACCTCAGGCTTGTATCAAACATTCCTTTGTTTAAAATATGATTAGCCAGATTTTCAATCAATATCTGTTTTTTCTCATGGTTCTTATTCATCTTTTACCTCAACCATATTTGAAATACTTCAAATAATCTGTCAATCAATACTTTTCAAAATTTGTAATGATATGAAAAATAGAAAGATATAATATGATTGGAATTCTCTTGACAAAATGTAGCGTTTGCTACATTTATAGCTTATTACAATATATAGGAGTGTCTTATGAAGGTATTAAGAGTTTATCTGATGGTAGCCTTTATTGTTGTCTTAGCGTACACAATAAAAACGACTCAGGTTTATGGGTGGAATCTTTTTCCTGTGTTCTTTGGAAATATAGCTCAGATGGATTGGTCAGGTCAGTTCAATCTTGATTTCTTAGGCTTTTTGTCTTTAACAGGTCTATGGGTGAGCTGGAGAAATCACTTTAGTTTCAGCGGTATTATATTAGGTATAACTGCATTTGTTTTAGGGATGTCTTTTTTAGCGCCTTATCTTTTATATTTATCTTTCAAATCAAAGGCTAACATTAAAACAGTTTTGATTGGAGAATAACATTCAAATCAAAAAAAACAGGTGGCATAATCATGCCACCTGTATGCTAAAAGATAATTTATTTTATCAACATCATTTTCTGAGTGCTGATATTCTGATTATTGATACTCATTTTGTAGAAATAAATCCCTGAACCCACAGCGTTGTTATTGGCATCTTTGCCGTTCCAGATGACTTGATAGCCACCTTTTGAATACATTCTGTCAGTTAGCGTGGATACTTTTTGTCCTTTAATATTGAACACTTCAATCTTCACACGACTGTCCTTTGCCACATTAAAGCGAATATTGGTTTCTGGATTAAAAGGATTTGGATAGTTTTTGAAGAGATGATTGTCGGTAATGAGTTGAGGATTTTCTTCAGTGCTGTTGGGATTTACAATCATACTGACAGGTACGATGATTTCTGGGGTTACCGGATCATTTGACATGATATGCATATCAGCCATGTAAGTCCCTGCCGTAAGGTATTGACCTGAAGCGTTAACCGTTACCTGAACACTTTCATTACTGCCCAGATGTCCCTGATTTGGAATCATTCCTAACCATGAAGGGGATCCTGGTAAACCAATGGTACCATGTCCCATATTTGGTGCATAATCAATCGCATTGCTTGTTTGAGAAATCAGAGAAACCGCTGTTACATCACAGTTGTTGTCAGTATCTTGAAGTAAACTATAATCGAAGGTGAGTTGGATTGAATTAGCAGATGGGGTCATGTCGGCAAGACCTATTAATGAATTTCCGTCATATGAGATGATAAATGCACCTGCTCCATTACCTATTTGATTACCTGCATCCACAACCAATTCGTAATCTGATCCGATATTTTGTTCTTCTAAGCCGACACCAAAAGAAGGAGGATAGTTGCCTGTGTTGATGTTTTGATCCGTATCAAAAGAAATCACCAGCAAAGTATTTTGCCAGTTTACATTATCAGCCATATTTACTGTGATATTCATTTCATTGTTTACTAATTCTGCATAGATGGATTCGATATCTCTGAAATCAACGCTTAACTCATCAGTAGTATCTTGAATAATCAGCTGAGGGTCTCTTGTAGTTTCTTTTACTTTTTGATCAGATGAAATAAACTCAGCTGATTTTATGTTTTGAATACGTTTCAATGCCTCAGTTGGATTTACACTGGAGCGTGTTGGAATGATAGGTGTCGCAATAATGTTAAAGTCTAAAGGCAAAATACCATTGTTACTGATTTCAAATGTATCCTGAACATTTCCGCTTCCCTGTACAACGAAATCAAAGACTGATGCAGTTGTTGCGATAATTGGGGGATTGCTTGAAACCATAAATGAAAAGATAGGGCTATTTACTGTGTTATTACTTTGATCAGTTGCTGAAACCTTGTAATAGACAGTGGTACCAAGTTCCATCATAGGAATGGAGGCGCTATAAAAATTCTTTTCTGTATCTGTCATATTGACATCATAAAAGATGCTGTTATCGGTACTGTATTTGAGAACCGCAGAAGAAATTCCTTGCGCATCGCTGATGATGGCTTTGATTTCATAAGGTCCGAGAAAATCTGTATTATCAGAAATGTTTCTGACATAGGCGATAACAGGTGGCATTGGATTATCTGTATAGGCTACAACCATCACATCATCAACATAAACTCCATCGGCTGTAACACCTTCATCTGATTCAAGTGAGTATCTGAATTTGAAATTATTGTTGAGCACATTATTGAGCTGAATGGTTTCATCTGACCACTTAATATCTTTAAACCCATTATATACAGGCTCTCCTGTTTCTTGAACGCCTGCACCGGTTCCATAAGTGGTGTATTCTCCATCTGCATTTATCCATGAATTACTGTTGTTTAACAACTGAATTTGAACCTTGTCGAAATGTCTTTCCAGATTCCATCTGATTTGATATTTCAGGAAAGCATTGTTTGCAAAGCTTAGATCAATTGGGTTTGCCAGAGTGATTTTGTTATCGGTATTGTTTAGATATTCTGCATGCGGACTGTCGGTAAAACTGAATTCTCCATGAGCCGCTTTTTCATTGCTGGTATTCCATGTTTGATTTGTGACCCAATTAGCCATGCCATTTTCAGCGCCATCAAAGAAGAGTACGATTGGAGAACCAAAAGTGTGATTGAAATGCTCTGTTATGATGTAATTATTAGATCCGTTAAAATGAATATCAAATGCAACTGTAGTCCCTGAAGCCAATTGAGTAGAAAGACTGATGTTAAATGTAAATTCTGCTTCGCTTAATGGGTTGATACTTGTGATGTTTGAGCTTGCATTATTGATGGTTACCATTGGATTGCTACTGCTCAAAGTAGCTGTTACATTACTAAGCGCATCCATGTATCCTTTATTTCTGACTTTTACGATAAAATTAAATGTTTCGCCAGCTTCTCCTGACATATCACCGTCACCACCGGTGCTGTCATTCACACGGCTTTTTTGAATTGCTAAGTAAGGACCTGCTACCATTGAAATATATTGCTGTGGAAAGAGATTTTCCTGAGCAAGCGGCATAATTCTGGAAGTAGGTGCCCAGAAGTAGTCAAGTTGATCACCGATTTCCGGTGTAAAGGTTATGATTTTTGGTTTTTGAGTTTGGTCTCCGTACATCCAGTTATCTGATCCGCCATTGGTAGAATAGTTGACCGTTTCTACATCATTGCCATAGGTGTATCCGTTGTCTTTCGTTGAATCATCACCATATTCTCTGAATAGCTCAATATCAGGGAAATTATCCCCATTGGCATGACCTGAATAAATAAAAAGGTCTCCAAAGGTATGGAAGTTCAAAGCGGTTCTGAAGTTATTGTCAATACAAAAATCTCTGATCGCTTGAGATTCCAATTCTGAGAATGCAGAAGGTCCTCTGTAAGTTTCTGCACTTGGCTCAGGGCTTGAACCTTCATTATCATATCCCCATTCAAAACCATAATTACGATTGATATCGACACCATCAAAATTACTGTTAAAGACACCATTGTTATTGTTGTCTCGTTTGTTTTTTCTCCACATATCGCCGCCCTGAGGGGCTATCTGTTGATTGTAGAGATATCCGTCAATATTAAGTATAGGTACAATCCAGATTTCTCTTTCATTAACCAGATATGTGGCAAGTTCATTTGTATTATAATTTTCCAATAGCCATTGGGTATAGTACAAGGGTGCTACAATGGACATCGGCTCTCTGGCATGGTGCATACCAGTGATCAGGACTTCAGGCTCACTTTCATTGCTGTTTGGATTATCAGAAATTTTATAAGCTTGTATGCTGTGCCCTTCAGCCGTTTGACCGATTGTTACAGGTGCTGACATGATATTGGGATAGGCAGTGTGTAAAGAATCTACAAAATCAACTATCTCAGTATAAGTAAAATAACCACTCATACTCCCCTGACCGATTTGATTATTGCGCACACTTGGCTGAGTAAAACGAGTTTTTAGAAAAGCAGTGATATCTTCGTGTTCCACATCATACGTATAACCTAACTGATTCAGTTTTTGTCTGTCATACTGATTGGCAATCACTTTTACCTGATTATTTTTAACTCCTTCTTTTACCATCACATCAAAACCTTGTGTGAGTAACTTTTTGAGTTGAATATCATTAGGGCAATTCACCCGTAATGAACTGTACTTCACCTCTGCAACTAATGCCAGTATGCTGAATATCATCAGGCATACGACTAGTAATCTCTTAACCATTTGTCCTCCCTCTTTACTGCTATATTTTTTTAATATAGTCACGATTTTAATCTTATATCATTCAGATATAGAACTTTGTCCTCACTATCCTGGAATTACCTGCTGGTGCTGATTGTAATGTTTCTGTCTGTATGAGGTAGTATTCCCATTAAATGAATCAAATGCATTTATTATGCCAGATAAACTTGTATCCTAAGCTACCAGCTTGCGGATAGCTGTTCTGCAAACATCCTTGTTTGCATTCTTTTCCTCGCTAAGTACGCAAAGTTCGCAAAGAGAAAAGTTTGTAGGGATTTACTAAATGGAGCGAAGCATTCCCCTACTTTGGACTTACCCTACCCCAAAACTTTATTCTACGCATGCGGTTTTTTAGACAATAATACATTTTTAACGGATATATACATATTTTTCATTATATTAAGATGTTTTAACCCTTTCCATATTACCTTTGTTCCAGGAGGCGGATCGCTTTTTCTGTTCATATAACCACCTAATTGTGCTATCATTATGATCATTTCATTTATGGTTGGCGGCTTATCAATTGTTTTATTGTTTTCTATCAGCAATGCCTGCCACTCGGCTTCTTCAAAAAAAACAGTACAAGAGACATCTGGCGTCTCTCTTCCAAGTTTTGTCAGGTGGTATATTCTAAAGGCTACTATCATATCCAAGGCCAACATTTTCATCAGATTTTCTGCTGAATGGAATTGTCTTTTTTCTACTAAACAGCCACTTTTCAATGTCTTATGATATATTTCTATACACCATCTTAAGACATAGCATTGGATCATAAATTGTATTTCCTTTTTGCTTTGAACATTTATTGTGGTAATCAGCATCCATTCTAAAGGCTTACTGATTTTATCAGATGCTTTAGTGATTTCTGACACATAAATACATGTTGCCTCTATGGAAGGTAAGTTTTTTTTACCAATGGGAGGTATTAGCTCAACCCGTTTTACTCTGACAGAAACAACTGCATCACGGGCAATCCGCACACCACTCTTTGGAACATGGACATTCATCCTGAACATTTCTTTTTCTTTAGGCAAAACATCCCATACATAGCCATCAGAAGTATTCCTTTTTCTTGTTTTTTCACATCTGACAAGTAGTTCTGTTTTAGCATTTGAATTATGTTTTTCCGCAAACAATTCATATAAATCTGATTCCCTGTCGCCTATATTGATAAAGGTTTTTGAACTGCATCTGTCATGATACTTCTCACAGGCATTAAAGCTGTTTAACCATTTCATACTCTCTTTTTTTTCAATTGGAAGCTGTTGCCTTTTATGCTTTTTCCCAAAATCTTCATCTTTCCTTGCCCAAACCTGAGCATCAAGCAAACCCAGTGGTGTACCATTTTCCGTAAATGCCATCGTATCATGCAATAACAATCCTTTCGTACTTTTATGTAAATACCCAAGACCTTCTGCATCATCGAGAGTACTATAGTCAATTTCGGACGTGTCCTGAACACATAATATGTATTTACCCGTATGTTCGTTAATTCGTTCACAAGTCGAATCATAATGAGCATTTAAAATTGATTTCATTTGAACCCTTTCATTGTTTATTAGCCTGTAGCTTCCCTTTATCGCGGCTTTACTTCCTTTGAAAACTTCCATTAAACTTGAGCATGGCTTTTCATACAGTTTTTCCAGCATATTGCAACATCTGTCTTCTATTCTTTTATTGCCAAAGGATAATGTTTTTAACTCCTTTTTGGCCCAGCTTTCTTGCTTCCGGTTTTTTACTTCTTTATCTAACGCTTTTATTAACTTATCGTTATATTTACGGTCCAATGGGTAAAGGTAAATGTCTTTTATGGATTTTTCATACTTGTTATACTGGTCATTTCTGCCACGACCTTTTGTCTGCCCTATGTTTATCCAGTTTGAAGCTTTATAACATGTCCCCAAATAATGGGCTTTATCCACAAAAGTCTCTACCATTACAGGCTTAATGCCGGTCAAATTTTCCCAATCAGCAGACAATCTTTGAAAAACAAGTTTAAATATATGAGAAATCAGGTTATTTATTTTTATACCTGGCAAAATCAGGGTTCTGCTGTTACAAATTATCCGGTTAAGCATATCTGCTCTGTTTTGATTCGTTATTCCCAATAGAAGATCTCTTCGCTCAAGTTTAAAAGAAGAGCTGTTAAAACTTAGAGCTCCCAGATACCCGTATTTAGGACTTTTGATCAAATATCTGATTTGTGTACCGACCAGTTTTGAATTATGTAAATAATGATACTTCTCTACTAAATAATTCCATAACTTGCACTTATTATTCTTTGCCAGGATAATCTCAATTGGTCCCAATTCTTCTAATGAGCATTCTACATTAACAAGAGAAAATTCAAATTCTTGCTTTCTGGTTCCTTTCATTGCCCGAAATTGTTTCTTTGGTAACTGAATTATCTCTTTGTCTTCCATTTTGTTGAGTAATGTAGTACATTCAACCTTTCTTGGTTTACCAAAAGCACTATACCAATTAAATTCATTGCATACCAAGG
>JAKQQL010000269.1:0-67899 GCA_029564175.1 Candidatus Cloacimonadota bacterium | reverse complement strand
TACCCAAAATAGTTTCAACCTCAGTTCAGCGATTGCACCTCTTTTGTATGTGGGAAAAAATGAACAGCTCAAAACCATTCAAATCAGCACCAACAATACCTACGAAACCCTCACCGGTAATCATCTCAAACAGTTTATGCCCGGTATTGACCAGTATGAATATTTTCAGGCAGGTTCCCAGCCGGCATTCAGTCGTTTCTATCTCAGAGGTTTTGAACAAACGCACACCTGCCGTCAGATTTTCAATTCCCAAAATGAACTCAATGTCAAACTGGCAGATACTTTCCTCATCGCAAATTATGTGGGAGCCGGCATCTTTGCAGACTACACCAAACTCCTCAATGTCGATGGACAAAATTCAGATTTGGAATACAAAGCAATGGGCTATGAAATCAAAACCCTCATCAATCTCTTTGGTATGGATGTTCTGGGAAAATACGGTTTCGCCTACGACTTCAAAGGCAAAAAACTCAAAGAATATTACCTCTTCAGCCTGCCATTCGGAGCAAATGCGTTCTAATGAATAATGAAGAATTTCCTTTAAATACCCTGAAAGGGTTACATATGAGTAGCCCATTGGTTTTAACCATGGGGAAGAGAATGTCCCCAAAAACCCAGCACCGTAGGTGCGACATAGCGTGATACAAAGGAAAAATAACCTTTCTATTAATGTATAAATGGTTTGTAGGGATTTGCGAAATGTACCAGATAATTCCCCTACTTTGGAGGGGTGGCACGGAGTGACGGGGTGGTAAGTTGACTGATTTTCTGTTAAACCTATCACCTCAGACACAACTATAAAAAAGTAAAATGTGTCATTCTGAGTGCAACGAAGAATCCCCTTGATGAACTTCTTGCATAAAAACCCATTTTACATTTTAAATTTTAAATTTTACATTCCAAAGGAAAGGAGCTCAAATGCGACCCAAAATCACCGAAAAGAATTCAATCTTCATCATGGTTGACATTCAGGAGAAATTCAGAAATGTCATCTTTGAGATGGACAATATCATCAAAAATGCAGATATTCTCAACAAAGCCTCTGAGATTCTGGAAATCCCCTTAATTATCACAGAACAATACCCTAAAGGGCTTGGTTCAACCATTAGCGACATACATCAGCCTGATACAGCCATTCGCCTTGAAAAGACTGTTTTTAGCACTTTTACTCCTGAATTTTTGACTCATATCGGCAGACTGGCACGACCTTATCTCGTATTTTACGGTGTGGAAGCCCATATTTGCCTGACTCAGTCTGCACTGGATGCCAAAGCCCATGGTTATGAAGTGCTATATGTCTGTGATGCAGTCTCTTCCCGTGACCCATATAACAAACAAATTGCCATCGAACGCCTCATCCAAAACAAAGTGGAAATGGTCAGCACCGAAATGCTCCTCTTTGAACTGGTCAACGATGCCAAACACCCGAAATTCAAAGCCATCTCAGCACTCATTAAATAAGTTGTAGGATAAGCTACCAGCTTGTTTAAAGAGTGTAAGATAAGCAACCTGCTTGTTTAAAGAATGAATAATGAATATTGTACCAGATAATTCCCCTACTTTGGAGGGGTGGCACTTGTAGAGACGTCCATTTATGGCGTCTGTTCCGGGGTGGTAAGTTTAATTGTTATTCAGTTAAACCTATCACCTCAGGCACAACTAAAACATACGATAACGCTGTCATTCTGAGTGCAACGAAGAATCTCCCTGATGAACTTCTTGCATTAAAACGCCCCATAATTCATTAAAAAAAAAGGAGTAAAAAATTGAAAGACCTCACCAAAGGCAGAATCCTCTGGCAAATCCTCTTATTTTCGATGCCCATGCTCTTGGGCAATGTATTCCAGCAACTTTACAATGTAGTGGACAGCATCATTGTTGGTAATTTTATTGGCAAACAGGCATTAGCTTCGGTGGGTGCATCGTTTCCGGTCATATTTGTACTGACATCTTTTTTTATGGGGATTTCGATAGGGATTTCGGTCTTGATTTCTCATTTTTTTGGGGCAAAGGACAAGGACAGTGTCAGGCGTTGTGTGGATGTCATGCTGGGCTTTAACGGGATAGCGGGGATATTGGCAACGATTGTCGGCATGGTATTTACGAGACAGATTTTTAATTTACTCAATACACCGGCAGACATCATCGACAGTGCAGTTTTATATTTCAGGATTTATTCATCCGGCATGATATTCTTTTTTGCATATAACGGGATTAGTTCCGTGCTTAGGGGTTTAGGGGATTCCAAGACACCTTTGTATTTTCTGATAGTTTCTACTTTACTCAACATCATACTGGACTATTCTTTTGTGGTATTTTTAGGCTGGGGTATTGCCGGAGTCGCCATTGCAACGGTGATTTCTCAGTTTGTCACTTTTTGTGCCATGTTAATTTATCTGCAAAAGACCCATCCTGTCATGCGAATCAGACTGAGAAGTTTCAATTTTGATATGGAAATCTTCAGAAAAAGCATCAAAATCGGTTTACCCACCGGCATCCAGCAAACCTTTGTTTCTTTGGGAATGATGGCACTTTTACGCATAGTGAATGGCTTCGGCAGTGATGTCGTGGCAGGTTATACAGTGGCTTCCAGACTGGACTCCTTTGCCATGATGCCCGCCATGAATTTCTCAATGGCACTTTCTACTTTTGTCGGACAAAATCTTGGTGCCGGTAAAATCGACAGAGTCAGCAAAGGTCTGCACGCCACACTGCTCATGTCAGCCATGATTTCACTGACTGTAAGTGCTATTTTCTGGCTCTTTGGAGACTCGCTTCTGACTATTTTCACCCAAGATAAATTCGTCATCGCCACCGGATTTTCCTATCTCAAAATTGTCGGTTCATGTTATATTTTGTTTTCCTCAATGTTCGTGATACATGGTTTCCTGAGAGGTGCAGGAGATACCCTGATTCCGATGATATTCACGATTTTCTCACTCTGGATTCTCAGAATTCCTGCGTCTTATTTCCTCTCCAGAGACTTCCTCGACTTCGGCACCAACGGCATCTGGCTCGGTATCCCTATTGCATGGTTATTCGGTACTATCGCCTCCTATATCTACTTCCGTAAAGCCAGATGGAAAGAGAACAAACTCAGAAACCATCTGAAAGGGGAAGAGGGGGAGATGGGTATGAAAACATAACATAAAAATTCATAGTGTTACAATAGCAAGCTGATATGATTAATAGGAATTTTATCACATAAATTAGAATAACAGAGATTTATCTATTGACAAACTTATCGATTCTTTTATAATTAAAGTAAAGGAGGATGATATGGATAGAAAAATGAACTATGCGGGGTCATTTTATCCTGCTAAAGCTGACGAACTGATCCGAATGATGGATTCTTTTTTAAGCAAGACAAATTTTGAATCAGAGGATAAATCGGTTTTGGGGCTTATTTGTCCACATGCAGGATATGTATATTCAGGCGCTACAGCTGCCTATACATATCAATATTTAAAAGATAGGTTAATTCGAAATCTATTTATCATTGCTCCAAATCATAGAGGTGGCTCAATTCCTTTTAGTGTATTGGATTATAAAAAATTACAAACTCCCTTGGGTGATTTAACTACAAATTATTCAGTTATCGAGTCACTAATCACTCATCCTGATTTTTCTTTTGAAATGTATCAGGATTTACAAGAACACTCTTTAGAAGTGCAGTTGCCCTTTATTTATCATGTTTTACCAGAAGTCAACATCATACCGATATTGTTTAATTATCAGAATTATGAGAACTCGTTAAAACTGGCTGAAATTTTATCTCCTTGGTTTCAAAATGAGACTGATGAAAACATTCTTTTAATCAGTTCAGATTTCTCTCATTACCATTCAGCCAGAACTGCAGAAAAAATGGATTCAGATGCAATTAAACTGATTTGTGAGTTACAAACAGAGGCATTTTATGAAATGATAAAACTGAGGAAAGTAGAAGCTTGTGGTTTTGGAGGTATTCTTGTATTGATGCATTTGGCAAAGCAAAAAGGGTATCGACAGATTAGGTTGTTAAACTATACACATTCAGGAATGGTGAGTTTGGATTTTAATCAGGTAGTAGGCTATGCCTCAATCGTTTTTGAAAAGGAGTAAATTATGTTGAACAATGACGTTAAAAAGCAGTTGATTCATTTAGCAAGACAAAGTATTACATCTCATTTCAATCATCAATATCCTGATTTAACTCTTTATCATGAAGACGTTTACGAACAAAAAAGGGGGGCATTTGTTACGTTGCACAAAAATGGACAGCTGAGAGGTTGTATTGGATATATTATTCCTTTTAAAAATTTAAGAGAAACCATCATAGATATGGCAAAAGCGGCTGCATTCAGAGATCCAAGATTTAAACCAGTGAAGGAAAATGAAATGAATGAGATAGATATAGAGATTTCTGTACTTTCAGAGATGATTTGTATTCAGGATATCAATGAGATTGTAATAGGAAGAGATGGTCTATTAATTGAACATCCATACGGTAAGGGCGTCTTATTACCTCAGGTGGCAACTGAATACAAATGGGATACTTTTACATTTTTAACCCATTTGGCTTTGAAAGCGGGTTTAAATCAAAATCAGTGGCAAGATAAGGAAAGTAAATTATATCGTTTTTCAGCAGAGGTTTTTGGAGAGAAAGATTTTTATTGATTTTCGTATCAAAATTACCAAAAATCAGTAAAATTTGTCTGATTTAGTTTTAAAAATAGATATATCAAAGTGAATGGAAACAACATATGTTGTTTTTGGAATTGTATAAAAATTAGTAAGTTGTGCTGATTAGAAAAATAGAACTAAAAAAAAGTATTGACAGAAAAACCTATGTCTATTAAAAAGGTTAAAGAATAAGAAATGATAGTTGTGATAGCGAATGCGGGAATAGCTCAGTGGTAGAGCGCTACCTTGCCAAGGTAGATGTCGCGGGTTCAAATCCCGTTTCCCGCTCCATTTTTTATGGCGACATCGCCAAGTGGTAAGGCAAGGGTCTGCAAAATCCTCATCCCCGGTTCAAATCCGGGTGTCGCCTCCAAATTTATCACAAAGCTTTGTTTGCCGGAGTGGTGGAATTGGTAGACACAAGGGACTTAAAATCCCTCGAGATTTTCTCTCGTACCGGTTCAAGTCCGGTCTCTGGTACCAAAATATAATGAGCCGAATCCGTTCGGCTTTTTATTTGAAGTTAATACATCTATATAGAAGTGAAAACATGCGGGAATAGCTCAGTGGTAGAGCGCTACCTTGCCAAGGTAGATGTCGCGGGTTCAAATCCCGTTTCCCGCTCCATTTTGAAAATCAATTCAACTTATTTTTACAAGCATTTTTTTAGCCGGAGTGGTGGAATTGGTAGACACAAGGGACTTAAAATCCCTCGAGATTTTTTCTCGTACCGGTTCAAGTCCGGTCTCTGGTACCAATCATGAACAGTCAGATTCGTTTGACTGTTTTTTTTTATGTTGATTTTAATAAATTTCTGATTCGACAGATTTACTTTTAAAAAAAAACAAAAAAAAGCTTGACATGATAAGTCTTTTGTATAATAATTAACCTGATGGAGGATGATGATGAAACATCTAATGATTTTAGTAGGGTTACTAATCCCGAGTTTAATATTTTGTCTTACAATTCGTGATTTACAATATACTCAGGATGCAGGGTTTGATGGTACTTATCCCTCTTCTTATCTCAATCAGCAGGTTAATGTAGAAGGTGTTGTGATTGCAACAGATTTTTTAAATAATCAGTTTGTTATTTCTGAAACGCAAGGGGGGCCATGGAGTGCTATCAGTGTGATTTCATCAAATACCTCTGTTGAACCTGGACAATATGTTGAGATTGAGGGACGCGTTTCTGAATTTCATGGAATGACCTGTATCCGGTTAAACAGAATTCAGATACTAAGAGAGCATCATTCCTTACCACACCCATATTCTGTCACATTACAAGAATTAAACAATAATGAATGCTATGAATCAGTATTAGTAAAAGTGAACAATATATCTATGACGAAGTCTCATAAAATTGAATTTCCATACAGTATCAGTAATAACTCCTGTGTATCATACATCGGTAATGGTTTTAATTATTTGAAAGAAAATTCAAGAAAATCTCTAAATAAAAATTTAATGAGTATTACCGGAATTGTGTCTTTTTCAAACAACCGTTTCTCATTAAATCCCAGAGACGATGACGATTTTGTTTATCATACTACAGGTTCTCAAGCCAGTTCATGGGGAAGAATTAAATCACTCTACAGATAAAATTTAGGAGGAAAAATGAAAGGATTTTGGAAAAAACTATTAACGGTTACAGCTTTAGCAGGTGTATCTTATGTTGGTTTTCAAGGATATAAAAGAGTCAATTCTATCGTTAAACTGAGCAAATCATTACCAGATTATTTGGAGAATATTATTGAAGAATCTCCAAAAGTTTCCATTACAATGAAACTAAACTCAATGAAGATAAGCATTGGTTTAAGCCAGGAAGCTTATGATAAAAATTATGACCTGGAAACACATATTAAAGAATACATTGAAGATTTCTATCCTGCACTTGCAAAACTTCAGGCTGAAATTAATACTTATATCAAGGATAATGATGACGATGATGAAGTAGAAGAATCTGAAACTGACATTTCTTCTGAAGATAACGAATAATTTTTTAAGGTCACAGTAAAATGTGACCTTTTCTTTTTTCATGGAGCTAAAAATGGGACGTTTGATTTACTATTTTTTAATAATACTCGTCATATTATCAGGTTGTAGCAAAAAGGATAATCATAATGTGCTGATTGTAGGAATGGAAATGTCTTATCCCCCTTTTGAAATGACAGATGAATCAGGAAATCCTATTGGAATCAGCGTAGATTTAGCGAAAGAAATTGGAAAGAAACTGGATAAAGAAGTCCAATTGGTCAACATGAGCTTTGATGGTTTAATTCCAGCCTTAAAAAGTAAAAAAATTGATATAATTTTATCTTCAATGACTGCTACTGAAGAAAGAGCAAAAACAATCTCTTTTTCTGATTCCTATTTAAAAACAGGTTTATGTATATTGACTGGGAAAGATTCTAATATCAACAGTATTGAAAATCTTAATCAGGAAGGCAAAATTGTTGTTGTAAAAAAAGGGACCACCGGTCATATTTATGCAAAAGAAAACCTCAAAAAAGCCAGACTTTTAGTGGTTGACAAAGAATCATCTGCTGTTATGGAAGTCATTCAGCAAAATGCTGATGCCTTTATTTATGATCAGATGTCCACATATAAGAACTGGCAGGAAAACTTAAGCAAAACCAATGCAGTCTTAAAACCATTTACTGAAGAGAGCTGGGCAATTGGTATCAGGCAAGAAGATAATCAATTAAGAGAAGCAGTTAATAAAGCACTTTTTGAACTTAAAAATGAAGGATTGTTTGATAGATTGGGAGATAACTATCTGTCAGAGCAAAAACGTGTTTTTAAGGAGATGGGGTATCCCTTCTATTTTTAAAATCAGTTCTTTTTTCATTCAACAGAAAAATGATAATTATCTCGGTTTGAAGTACTTTATCTGCGTTTTGTTTATTTTACTCTTTATTAGCATTTTAATCGTATTTTCGCTCAATAAACTGGATTATCAACTTAAATGGGATTCGGTATATCGTTATCGTTTAAAATTTTTTTATGGATGGCTTCATACAATTGCTATCTCATTTACAGCTCTGATGATGAGCTTAATGATAGGATTCAGTGTCGCTTTTATGAGAAAAAGTCGCAATATTATTCTTAAAATGCTATCTCGTGTATATGTTGAGATTATTCGAAGCACACCTCTGCTGGTACAGATACTTATTTTTTTTTATTTGATTGCAGCTGCTTTTTCTCTTAATAACCGCTACATTGTTGGAATATTAACTTTATCTGTTTTTTCTGGGGCTTATGTCAGCGAGATAATCAGGGGAGGACTGGATAGTATCAGTGAATCTCAGCTTGAATCTGCAAAAGCAATTGGACTTTCTCATTACCAGACTTACCGATTTATTGTTATACCGCAAGTGATAAAAAGAGTATTACCTGCTTTAGCTGGTCAATTTGTTTCATTGATTAAGGATTCTTCATTGTTATCCATCATTGCCATCTCCGAATTTACTTTAAACGCACAAGAAGTTAATTCATACACATACAGTACGTTAGAGTCATATATCCCACTTGCTTTTGGATATTTTATCTTAACATTTCCTATATCACTGGTATCTGCTTATCTCGAGAAGAAAACAAACTATGCATCTTAAAATCAATCAGTTAAATAAGACATACGATGAGCAAAATGTTATCAGTCAACTTTGTTTGGAAGTTGAGAATATAAATTCACTTGTTATCATTGGCCCATCAGGCAGTGGTAAGACGACATTGTTAAGAATACTTGCCGGTCTTGAAGAGCCTGATTCTGGTTATGTGATGATCAATGGTACAGAATTGCATAAAGGTCATCATTTCATGAATGAATGGCGAAAAAGAAACGGCATAGTTTTTCAGAATTATAACCTCTTCCCACATCTTACTGCTCTGGATAATATCCTTTTACCACTTGTAAAAGTGCATCATCATTCAAAAAAAGAATCATTAGAAATTGCTCATCATTTTTTAGCTCATTTTCAATTATCAAGCCATGCACATAAAAAGCCAGCTCAGCTTTCAGGCGGACAAAAACAAAGAATAGCCATCGCAAGAGCTTTAGCTATAAATCCTCAATTTCTCTTCTTAGATGAACCGACTTCAGCGCTTGATCCCGAACTGAGTTCAGAAGTACTTGAGATGATACTTCAGTTAAAATCAGAAAAGATGGATATGTTACTGGTTACGCATGAAATTTCATTTGCTGAAAAAATTGCAGATTATTTGCTTTTCATGATCGATGGAAGAATTGAAGAACAAGGTTCTCCGATACATTTTTATCATACGAATAACTTGTTTTTAAATCGATTTTTACAAAAAGTTGGAAACTAGTTTTATTATTAATTACGCTACAAAAAATAATTGTAAAAGAAAAAAATATTCCTTTTCTATTAATGTGTTTTAGACTATTGTTGTATGAAAGTCATCAATAAAAAATACAATTCTTTAAAGATTATTAAAAACAATATAATTTATATTATAAAAATAAGAGATAAGGAAAGGATAAGGATGGTATAAGGAAAGAATAGAAAAAATTGATCAGAATTATTTTGCATTTTGAATAAATTGAATATATTGTTTTAAGAAGAAAGTGAGGTCGATATGAACTTAAATGACTTAATCACAAAAAGACGTGCATTACGTTCTATAGAAAAAGTGACAATTACTGATGACATGATATATCAACTGGCAGATGCGGCAAAGATGGCGCCTTCCTGTTATAATAAACAACCCTGGCATTTTGTTTTTGTCAGGAGTGAAAATCAGCTGGAAAAGATGCATGAAGTGATGTCAAAAGGTAATGAATGGACATACAACAGTTCTTTGATGATTGCAGTCTATTCGCGTAAGGAAGAAGACTGTATAGTAGGTAGCCGTGAATATTATGCGTTTGATACCGGAATGGCAAGTGCTTTTTTGCAATTAAAAGCCGTAGAACTAGGGCTCAGTATTCATCCAATTGCCGGTTTCAACGAAGAAAAGGCAAAGACAATACTGAATATACCAGATGAGTATCAGTTACTGACCATTCTGATTTGTGGAAAAGAAACTGACAGGTTCTGGTCGTCGCTTGGAGATCAAATGCTGCAGATTGAAAAGAACAGACCGCCTCGTAAATCATTCGAAGAATTTTGTTCGATTGACAAGCAATAAAAGTAAACAGATTGAAAAACAGGGACTCTGATAAACAGAGTCTCTTTTTTTTAAACATTTTTAATTTAAGGTGAAAAATTCTTGACATTTCTTTAAAGAAATGAAAAATGAGTTTACGAATGAATAATGATATAGAAAGTGGGTATAACATGAATTCAAAAGAATTATTAAAAGAACTGACATTGTTATCTGGAGTATCGGGAGACGAGAAAGCAGTCAGCCAGTTTATGAGAGATAAGATTGGAAGTGATATCCCTTTTATAAAAGATAAGTTAGGCTCAATCGCTTTTGAAATCAAAGGCAGCTCAGATAAACCTCGTATATTATTAGTTGGACATATGGATGAAATCGGTTTTATGGTACATTCGATTACTAAAAACGGTTTAATCAGAATGGTTAATCTTGGTGGCTGGGATCCAAGAACGCTTATGTCCTCTCCTGTTGAAGTCATAAATCACAAAGGAGAACATTTTACGGGTTTAATTGGCTCTGTGCCGGTACACCACTTAAAAGATGCATCTGGAAAATTGAGTATTGATGATATGTACGTCGATTTAGGTGCAAGTTCTGATGATGAAATCAAGAATGTATTTGAAATTCGTAAAGGTGATTTTATTGTTCCAGTTCCTCATTACCATTATATAGACAAGAATGATATCATGATATCAAAAGGATTTGATGACAGGGCAGGCGTTGCAATGGCGATTGAAGCTGCTCAGTATTTCAAAGATAAAACACATCCTAATACAATTTTCTGTGCTGGTTCTGTTCAAGAAGAAGTCGGTACTCGTGGTGCTCAGACGATTGCAAATTTAGTGAAACCAGATTTGGCAATAGTGCTAGAAGGAGCTCCTGGAGATGATTTTCCGGGTAATCGGGATGAAATTCAGTGTGGTCTTGGAAAGGGTGTTCAGATGCGTGTGGTTGATCCCACAATGTTAACAAACCCAGCATTAAAAAACTTTGTTATCGATGTGTGTGAAGAAAATAAAATTCCATATCAGATTGCTGTTCGTAAGTCAGGCGGTACAGATGCAGGCAAGATTCATGTTTCGAATATTGGTGTACCTTCAGTCGTTTTAGCTGTTCCTGTTCGATATGCACACAGTCATAATGGTATGATGAAAATGTCTGATTATCAGGCAGCACTTGATTTAGTGATAAAAATGATTGAGAAGATAGATGAAAAAATCTTAGAAAAGATTTTACCATAACTGATTTAAGGGTGCAGATTTGACTTTGCACCCTTTTCTTTTTCAAAGAAAACTTGAACTATAGAGGAAATGATGAAATTTAAAAAACAGGCAATTGGTGTGTTTGATTCTGGAGTCGGGGGACTTACTGTTTTTAAAGAAATACGTAAACATTTCCCAAATGAAGATATCGTGTATTTTGGTGATACAGCAAGGGTTCCATATGGACCAAAGTCAAAGAATACCGTGATAGATTATTCAATTCAAAATGCCCGATTTTTAATGCAACAGGGTGTTAAGATGATCGTCATTGCCTGTAATACCTCATCAGCAGTAGCTCTGGATATATTACGCAATATGTTTGATATTCCAATACTGGGTGTTATTGAACCTGGAGCCAGAAGTGCTGTTGCTAACAGTCAACACGGTCGGATAGGCGTTATCGGCACAGAAGGTACAATCAGGAGTCAGGCTTATTCCAAAGCAATACAGGATATTAATACAAACTGCAATATTTTTAGTATCGCTTGTCCATTATTTGTATCGCTTGCTGAAGAAGGCTGGGCAGAGCATCCCATTACCCATGCAATAGCCGAAGAATATCTGAAAGAGTTTAAAGATAAAGGCATTGATACATTGGTTTTAGGATGTACACATTATCCGATACTGAAAAACGTCATCCAGGATGTAATGGGAAATGAAGTATGCCTTGTCGATTCTGCAGTATCCATTTTAGATGATATAAATGATAATCTTGAAGATAGCTGTAGTCAGGAAAAAGGAAAAGATTATTTTTTTGTCAGTGATAATGAAGACAAATTTTGTAAGATAGCAGAAGACATTCTCAATATTAAGGATTTTACACTTGCTAAAGTGAAGCTGGGTGAAACCTGGTATGTGGATACTAAGCTTTAGTATGTTATGAGATAAGAAAGGAATAGGGATAAAATGGATTTAGCTGCTCTGGCATACAACATTATTCATAATGTGATTAAGATTAAACAAAAGCAAATCATAAATCTAAGTGCAGAAATACATAATGGTTATGACTTAGATAACCCTTTAATTGAGATTCCCCTTCTTGAAGAAATGGCTCTGGAAATCCGAAAAGCAGGTGGATTTGCCGTACTTGATATTGCCTCTGAAAACCTAAGAAAACGGGTCTTTACTGAGATGAACAGTAATAATCTGAAGTTACCAGCCCATTATTATGAAAAATGGGTTTCTTTGGCGGATGTCTTCATTGACTTTGGATGGCTTTCTAATCCCTATTTCACTCATGATATTCCCAGTTACTATCTGTCAAATTATAATAAATCAGCTAAAGAACTGTGGGATCAAATTCAGATTCAAATGAAAAAAGTAGTATTGATGGGATTTCCTACAGAAGCACTGGCAAAATTTTACAATTTGAACTATTCTGTCCTTCGGGAGAAATACTTTGCCGCAATAAATATTGAATATTATTTTTTAAAGAAACACATCGTTTTAGTCGATGAAAAATTAAAAAAATCGAACGAATGGAATTTGATAACAGAAGACAGAAATCTTGCTTTTACATTTTTACAACAGAATTCAATGATTTATAATGGAGATTTTCTGAATCGTTGTTATATCATACTTCCAACTGGTAAAATAGAAAAACAGATTGTCCATTTGACGCTTGATGGAATTTTTTATGCGGAGTCTGTATATTTGGATAATCAATATTATACAGATATTCAGATTATCTTTGAAAAGGGAAAAGTGATTTCTGTTGACTTCTTAAATAGACAGAATAACAGCAACTTTTTACATAGCCTTCTTTTTAATCCAATCCAGGAAGCTTATTTGTGTCTTGGTATGAACTCTGCATTACAAGAACCAATACGCTATTCTCTATTTGATGAGTGTGTGTTAAAAAATTGTACGATTAAGCTAGTAATCAATAATAAATTAATCAGTTTAGCTAATTCAAAGGCTAAACTGTATGAACATGATCAAGATATATTAAGTGAGGTATAAATGGCAAAACATATTTTTGTAGTCGGAGGGGTATTATCCTCTTTAGGTAAGGGGATTGCATCGGCATCCATCGGTTTTTTACTGCAAAGAATGGGTTATAAAGTAGCGATGCAAAAACTGGATCCCTATTTAAATGTTGATCCTGGTACAATGAGTCCTTTTCAACATGGGGAAGTGTTTGTTACAGATGATGGTGCTGAAACGGATTTGGATTTAGGACATTATGAACGCTTTATTGGCAGAGCTACTAACCGGAATTCTAATACAACTTCTGGTGTAATTTATGAAAATGTAATTCAAAAAGAACGTAAAGGGGAGTATCTGGGTAAAACAGTACAGGTGATTCCTCATGTAACCAACGAGATAAAGCGCTTTATAAAAAAAGCAGCAGAAAACAATGATATTGTTATTACAGAAATTGGTGGAACTATTGGTGATATTGAAAGTTTACCGTTTCTGGAAGCTGTCAGACAATACCGACTGGAAATTGGTTATGAGAATTCAATGTTTATTTTCCTGTCTTATGTCCCTTATATTAAATCAGCCGGAGAAGTAAAAACCAAACCAACTCAACACAGTGCATACAAATTAAGAGAGATCGGGATTCAACCTGATATTATTCTCTGTCGTTGTGAACAAAATCTGGATGAAGAAATCAGACAAAAAATAGCGCTTTTTACCAATGTTCAATATAAAAATGTATTTAGTGCCATTGATGTATGTTCAGTGTATGAAATTCCTAAGATTTATTATGAATCAGGTGTACAGAGCGTGATTTGCAAACATTTTGGAATTGAAGAAAAAACAGTTGATTTCTCTGTCTGGGATCAGTTCCTTAACAATTCCAAAAACCCTCAGGATGGTGAAGTCAGTATCGCTTTATGTGGTAAGTATGTGGAGCATAAAGATGCCTATAAAAGCGTAGTGGAATCTCTTTACCATGCGGCAGCATGGAACAATGTGAAACTAGAAATAAAATGGATAGATTCTGAAACCCAGTATTCTGAGGAGGAATATGACAGGTTGCTGAGTCAGGTTAATGGTATTTTAGTACCAGGTGGATTTGGTGTCAGAGGTATAAATGGCAAGATAGAGATAGCCAGATATGCCCGAATCCATCAAATACCATTCTTTGGCATATGTTTGGGAATGCAGATCGCAGTTATAGAGTTTGCTAAAAATGTTTGTGGTATTAGTGATGCGTACAGCTCAGAATTTGAAGATCATTGCAAAAATCCGGTAATTGACCTGATGCTTGATCAGAAATATATTAATGATTTAGGTGGAACAATGCGCCTGGGAGCTTATCCCTGTAAGATAAAATCTGAAAGTTTAGCGTTCCGGATTTATCAGGAAGAGAATATCTCCGAACGTCATCGTCATCGTTACGAATTTAACAATAAATACCGTCAGATTGTGGAAGAAAAAGGAATGCTGATCAGTGGTACTTCTCCGGATGATATGTTGGTTGAAATTGTCGAAGTAACTGAACACCCTTTCTATATTGGGGTTCAATTCCATCCTGAGTTTAAATCAACTCCTGAAAAAGCTCAGCCTGTTTTTAAGGCTTTTATCGAAGCAGCTAAAAAAAACAAAAAAAATAATTGACTAATCAAATAAAAACATATAAGTTTAAATAAAAGCAGAATTACTGCATAAAAACAAAGGAGGCAAAATGAGAAAAAGCTTTGTCATCATCCTGCTCATCCTCTCATTGCTTTTAATCCTGTCTTGCGGGAAAAAAGCTGAACAGACCGATCAGGAAAAACTCAAAGTTGGCTTTGTGTATATTGGACCAATTGGCGATGCCGGCTGGACTTATGCACACGAACAAGGTCATCAGGCATTGAAACAATTACCTTTCGTTGAAAAAACCACGATTGTTGAAAATGTACCAGAAAACGCAGAAGCAACCCGTGTGATTACACAACTGGCTGAAGAAGGGTACAACCTGATTTTTACAACTTCATTTGGTTATAGTGATCCTACGATTGAAGTGGCTGCAAAATACCCTAATGTAAAATTTATGCATTGTAGTGGTTATAAAACAGCAGATAACGTAGGAACCTATTTTGGTAAAATGTATGAAGCAACTTATCTTGCCGGAGTTGCTGTTGGTAAATTAACCAAGAGTAATAAAGTCGGTATTGTTGCAGCTCATCCAATTCCAGAAGTTAAACGCCATATTAATGGTTATGCAAGAGGTATTGCTTCAGTCAATCCAAATGCAAAACTATATGTCATCTGGGCAAACTCTTGGTATGATCCAGGTAAAGAAAGTGATGCTGCAAACTCCCTGATAGATATGGGATGTGATGTGATTATGCAAAATATGGACTCTGCTGCAGCTCAACAAGCAGCTGAAAAACGTGGTGTTTTGTCAGTTGGTTACAATAATGATATGTCAAAATTTGCTCCAAGAGCTCATATTACAGCTCCAATATGGAATTGGTCAGTTGTTTATAAATATATAGCTGAACAGGTTTATAATAAGACATGGACAAATGAGCAAATTTACTGGGGACTTGATAAAGATCTTATTGGTCTGGCTCCATTCAATGCTTCTGTTCCAGAAGATATTAAAACTTATGTGGAACAGAAAAAGCAGGAAATTGTTGCTGGAACTTTACATCCGTTTGCTGGGCCTGTTAAAGATAATACAGGTGCTTTAAGAGTTAAAGAAGGTGAAACCATGACCGATGAAGCCTTATTGTCAATTGACTGGCTTGTTGAGAACGTGGTTGATAAATCTCAAAAATAATATATTTTAGGAACGAGTCACTTCGGTGGCTCGTTTTTCTTTAAATCAGCAGTTATTGTAAGCAGAGGATACCGGATGAGTTCTATCAATAATGTGAAAATGAGAAATATCAGTAAATCTTTTTATCAAAATCTTATTTTAAATGATGTGAGTGTAGATTTTTTTTCAGGTGAAGTTCATGCCTTACTGGGTGAAAATGGCGCAGGAAAGACATCTTTGATGAATATTCTGACAGGTGTTTATGCTCAGGATAAAGGTCAAATCTTTATCAATAATCAGCAGGTTCAGTTTAAAAACCCTGGAGATGCTTTAAAAGCAGGTATCGGGATGGTACACCAACGCTTTTCTTTGATTGAAAAGCTGAGTGTTTATGAAAATTTGCTTTTAGGGCATTCCAAAATGCCATTTTGGGTTAATAACAAACTGTTTGATAAAGAATTAACCTATTATATGGATTTATTTGATTTTCATTTTAATCCCAATCTGCCTGTTGAAGATTTTCCCGTGGGGAGTCGTCAGAAGATAGAGATTATAAAAATGCTCTTGAGAGATGTATCCATTCTAATACTCGATGAACCTACCAGTGTTTTAACTGCTCAGGAATCAGATAAACTGATGCTGACACTGAGAAAGATTGCCGAAACAGGTAAGACAGTCGTGTTTATCTCTCACAAAATGAACGAAGTGATACAGGTAGCTGACCGAATCAGTGTATTGAGAAAAGGTCAGAAGGTTGCAACTCTTATCCGTTCTGAGGCTGAGTTAAATCAACTGGCCTTGCTAATGGTTGGTAAACAAATAAACCATCTTCAGTATCGTGAAAAACAAATAAACTCATCAGTCTCTCTTCATTTAAAAGATATTCATTATAATTCCCACTGTAAAGAAGGGCTGAAAAACATTAATCTAAAAATCATTAAAGGCGAGATTTTAGGAATAGCTGGAGTTGACGGGAATGGTCAAAGAGAACTGGCAGATGTTATTTCTGGTCATATTTATGCTGATTCTGGAACCATCAGTTTTATGGATAAAGATATCAGTAAACTCTCTATCAAAGAACGTATAAACAAAGGATTTGCCTATATCCCCGAGAATAGGAGTGAGGTTGCTACTGCTGGTCAGAGTTCAGTATGGGAAAATTTGTCATTAAGAATATTTAATCAAAAGAAATATAAACAATATGCCTGCCTGTGTATCAAAAAACTTAAGCAACATGCCCTCGAACTGACCGAAAAGTATGAGATTTCTTTTCCAGGTCTTCAACAACCGGCTATTGTTCTATCAGGCGGTAATCTACAAAAACTGATTCTGGCAAGAGAGATAGAAATGAACGGAGAAGTTTATATCTTTATTCATCCCACTCGTGGTTTAGATATTGCTTCAACTAATTTTGTTCGCTCTAAAATTCAGGAACTGTCTCTTAATCAAAAGATTGTTATTGTGATTTCCGGTGATTTAGATGAACTGTTTGAGTTATCTGATCATATTGCTGTCATGTATGAAGGGCAGATCATGGATACTTTAACCCGTGAACAGTTTGATATACAAAAAGTAGGATTACTCATGAGCGGTATAAATGAGAAACATAAGGAGACGCTCTAATGTATAAAGTTGTTTTAGAAAAAAGGGCATTTATCAGTAGTGTAAGAAATTTTACAACGACATTTTTTGCGATTATTGCTGCATTAATATTAGGTGCTGTATTTATTCAGTTAAATGGTGTAAATCCTTTGCTGGCCTACGGAAAAATCATTGAACGGGTAATAGGTTCTTCTTATGGTTTATCAGAAGCACTGGTTAAGATGATACCCCTTACGTTTACAGGTCTGGCTGTAGCCATAGCTCTTGAAAATAAAATATGGAATATAGGTGCAGAAGGGCAGTATCTGATGGGTGCTTTTTTCGTAACAGCCTATGTTTTAAATTTTCCTCAGTTACCCATTTATTTAAACCTTCCAGTGATACTCCTGATTGGCATGTTGGGTGGTGCTTTATGGGCGCTGATTCCTGCCTTTTTAAAAATCAGATTTAGTGTCAATGAGGTAATTACTTCACTTTTAATGAATTATGTTGCACTAAATATTGTGGATTATTTTGTTTATGGACCCTGGCTTGGTCCTGATAATTTCCCGAAAACCCGTATATTTCCTGTAAATGCTCAGTTACCACAAATCGGATTTGGTCGCTTACACAGTGGTTTATTTCTTTTAATCATTTTTGTGATACTGACATATGTTGTACTAAAATATACACCTTATGGATTTAAAGTGAGAATCATCGGATCAAGTGCAAAAGCTGGGCATTATGCTGGATTTAATGTGAAGCGGATAATATTTTCAGTATTTTTATTGAGTGGTGCACTGGCAGGAGTAGCTGGCATGATAGATTTATGTGGCTTACAGTATCGCTTGTTAAATACTTTTTCTGCTGATTATGGTTATACAGGGATTATCGTTGCATGGTTGTCTAAATCAAATCCATTTATTATCTGTTTCTTTGCTTTTTTTCTGAGTGTAATCATAACCGGTGCTGAAATCATTCAAATATCATTAGGACTACCTGCTTCAATAGGAACAATACTTCAGGCATTAATTTTATTTTCCATATTAGGGGCTGAGTTGTTTAAAAATTATAAAGTCAAATTAATTAAATGTTAGGATGACCTATGGATTTTTATAGTATATTAGCTAATCTGATTTTTGCTACAGTAAGTAGCAGTACGATTATTTTGTTTGCCAGTATGGGAGAAATCATTACTGAACGTTCAGGGATATTGAACTTAGGCGTTGAAGGAATGATGCTAATCGGTGCATTGACTGGTTTTTCTGTAGCATATCATAGTGGTAATCTGTTGTTTGCGGTAATCTGTGCTGGTTTAATGAGTAGTCTGATGGGGTTGATTCATGCTTTTTTATGTATTACTCTAAGGGCTAATCAGGTTGTATCTGGTTTAGCACTAACTATTTTCGGTTCGGGAATGAGTTCGTTTTTTGGTGCTAAAATGGTTGGATTACATCTAGAAAGCAGTTTTAAAAGTATTGATATATCTGGATTAAGTAATATCCCATTTTTAGGTCGCATTTTATTTCAGTATAATGTATTGGTCTATATTGCCTGGCTGACAGCTCTAGTTATTTTTATTATTTTTAAATATACCCGATGGGGCTTGTACTCCAAGAGTACCGGAGAAAAGCCTTTAGCGTCCGATATTATGGGAGTTAAGGTGATTCGTTACCGTTATATGAGTACAATGATAGGTGGTTTTCTTGCAGGAGTAAGTGGCGCTTATCTGACCTTAGCCTATACACCCTTATGGGGAGACGAAATGACTTCTGGCAGAGGCTGGATTGCTGTTGCGATTGTTATATTCTCTAACTGGAATCCAATGTATGCAATTTTGGGTACATTCCTGTTTGGTGGGTTGGAAGCATTACAATTAAGACTTCAACCGCTTGGAGTCAGTATTTCTCCTCATATTTTGAACATGATGCCCTATATTTTTACTATTATTATTCTTGTATTATTTTCTTTAAGAAAATCAAAATCAAATAATCCAAAGAGTCTTGGAATTCCATATTTCAGAGAAGAAAGAACTTAATTCAGAGGATAAAAAAAATGGATGACCGTATTTGCCTTCTGATCGTTGAAGATGATGATGAACATTACACACTGATTAGCCGCTCTTTTTATAATCAGACAGATTACTATCAGCTCATTCATGCTGACACTATAGCTGGTGCAATCAAACTGGTAGAAGAGAAAAGTCCTGACTTAATCGTATCAGATTGGAAACTTCCTGATGGTGAAGGTGTTGACCTTTTACAACATAAGTCGATTCAACACCAAATACCAGTCGTCTTAATGACTAGTTATGGTAGTGAAAAATATGCCGTTAAAGCAATCAAAATGGGTGCTCTGGATTACATTGTGAAAAGTACCAGTATGTTTAATGAATTCCCGCATCTGGTAAATCGATTTATTAAAGACTGGAACAATCAAAAAACTCTGGAAATAAAGGATAAAGAACTAGCCAGAATGAATGATCGGATGAAGAATATTCTGGAATGTTCCCCTTTTGGCATATTTGAAATGGATGAACTCTACCATATTGAATATTATAATCAAACCTTGTTAAAAATATTTCATATTTCAATAGATATCGCTTTAAGTTTTGAGACTGTCATTGATGATAAAGCAAGAGATAGAATAAAGGAAAGTTTGATACGGGTTTTCCGAAACAGAACTTATGAACGATTTGACTGTAAACTTTTCAGAATGAATCAAGAAGAATTTTTTGCAGATATTCAAATTGTTCCCTTAACCTATTCAGATACCAAAAATCTGCTAATCATAATTACAGATATGACTGAAAAAAAGAAAGTGGAAGAATATCTGGTTAAAGAGAATAAACTCAATTCAATTGGTTTACTAGCGGGAGGTGTCGCACATGATTTTAATAACATATTGTCTGCTATATTAGGGAATATCAGTCTTTGCAAATATTCTATGACAGATTGTCCCGAACAAACTGGTTTGCTTGAAGACGCTGAAAAAGCATGTAGAAGAGCTAAAGGGCTTACTCAGCAACTTTTGACTTTTTCAAAAGGGGGCGCTCCGATAAAAGAAAAAACTGATATTTTGGAAACGATAGAAGACTCTGCAAGATTTGTGGTTAGAGGCTCAAAAGTTAATTGTGAATTTTTGTTTAATTCAGATGTGAAACCTGTTTTAGTCGATAAGGGTCAATTATCACAGGTAATTCAGAATATTGTTATAAACGCTGTTCAATCCATGCCAAACGGAGGACAGGTGACGGTAAAGGTATCAAACTATGATGCCAATATCCATCCGTTACCTGGTTTATCAGACCAAACTTATATTCAGATTAGTATAGAAGATCAGGGTACGGGTATTTCTGATGAAGATTTAAAGTATATATTTGATCCTTACTTCACCACTAAAGATAAAGGAAATGGGCTTGGATTAACAATTTGTTACTCTATTATTAAACAACATAATGGACTCATTGATGTTGAATCTGTACCAGGCACAGGAACACGCTTTCATATCTATCTGCCTGCTACTTCAGAACAGCTTAGGAAAAATGATGAAGTAACATCCAGACCTGAATTGAATAATCAAGATATCAGAGTTCTGGTTATGGATGATGATGCAATGATTAGAACGATGGTGCAAAAGATTTTGTTACGCTTTAACTATCTTGTAGATTTTGCTGAAGACGGAAACCAGCTGATTGATAAATATAAGAGTGGTATCATTAATAATAATCCTTATCATATCGTCTTAACTGATCTGACTATTCAGGGTGGTTTGGGAGGTAAAGAATGCCTTGATATCTTAAAACGTATCAATCCAAATATCAGATGCATCGTGATGAGTGGATATTCAAATGACCCGGTAGTAGCTGATTTTAAAAAACACGGCTTTACAGCCAGAATTATTAAACCTTTTTCAATCAATGACTTGCTGCAAACAATCAAAGAAATCGCTCAAACCTTGTAAAGCAATCAAACAGATTGTAAACCTTATAATCTGCTTAGGATAGTTAAACAAGACAAGCAGGATAGTTTGCTGTAGTATAAGGAGTTTAACTCTTAATTTATGAATTACAATGTAAGGGCTGTTATTGTCAGAAAAACAGAATGGAAAGAATCGAGCTTTATTATACAGTCATTTTCCCGAGAGTACGGGTATCTCTCATTTATTGCCCATGGTTTAAAAAAAAACAATAGCCCTGATCGTGATAATCTACAGTTATACAATGAAGTAGAGCTAAACCTGAGAAAGGGACCCAATGCTGACCTGTTCATTCTTCAGAACTCTTTACTTCATAATCGCTTTGCCAGTCAAAATAAATACCAGGCACTGGTTATTCTTAGTAGTGTTTTTGAACTGCTTCAACACATTATGATAAATCCTGAAGATATTCAGAAAGTCTATGATTACGTCATCCGTTTTTTAAGTTTTTTTAAAGAGATTGATTCTAATTATTTAGTATATTATGCTCGTTTTTCTTTTATCTTGCTAAGTATCATTAATCCCCATATTATGCATGTAAGATGTGATGTTTGTCATCAGTTTGATCAAAAGATTGCAGGTATTGATGACGAAGAACGCTTTATTTGTGACCTATGTTTAAGACAGCTTAATAATCCTAAACCCATTGATTTGTTAGACAGTAATCTAAAATTTGTACTTTATTATCAGGATTCTTTCTGGAAAATGACTGATATTTTACAAGAATCTACAGACTTCGCAATTCAGTTTAGGAAAATACTCAATCATCAGTTTTATACTCATTTTCATCAGAGATTGCATTTAAAATCCTTAGATTTATATCAGGATACTTTATGATAGTGATTTGTAGCCATATCAGCTGTGATTTAGATGCATTTTCATCCATGATAGCTGCGAGATTATTATTTCCTGAAGCGAAGATTAGCTTGTGTGGAGCAACGGAAGAAAGTGTTAAGCAAATTATTAATGAGTTTCCTGAGAAGTTTGATATTATCAAAGAAAAAAGCATTCCGCTTGATCAGCTAAAGAGTGTCATTTTGGTAGATAATTCCAATTTTGACCGTGCAGGGAAAGTTGGTGCTTATTTAAAAGCGAATCCGGGTTTGCCAGTGATATGTTTTGATCATCATTTTCAAACGAAACATCCTGAACGTTTTGTTTTTTATAAAAATGAAGCTTATGGCGCATGCACCACAGTAATGGTGAAAGAAATGATTGAAAGGGGTATTACTCCTGACCCATTAACAGCTGGATTTTTGGCTTTAGGCATATATGCTGATACAGGCTCGCTTTTGTCAGTAAACACTTGCGCAGATGATCTTTCTGCACTTGCATTTCTGCTAAATGTAGGAGCTTCACTTAGTTTTGTTAAAAAATATCTGCAGCCACAGTTTACTACCGAAGAGATCGTTATTATGAATCAGCTGGTTTCCTCAAAAGAAGAGTTTGAGATTAAAGGTGTGAAAATTCATTATTTTAAAATAGAACTTGAGAAGGAATTGTTTAATATCTCACAGCTCTTACAGTATATCAGACGCTCTGAAAATATACTTTGTTTTTTCTGTTTTATTATTTTACCAGGAAAAACACTGATTATTGCAAGAAGTGATTATGCTTTTATTCAGGTGAATGGCATATTAGCTGAATTTGGTGGAGGAGGACACCCTTCTTCTGGTTCTGCATCTATTTTGGGTCTGAGTTCAGAATTGATTCAGAAAAGGGTTTTTCAACTGATTCAGGAGAGTATCATAAAAAATGGAACAGTTGCTGATATCATGAGCAGGCATCTGGAATGTGCAGAAGTAGATACGAGTATATATGAAGTTGGTAAAAAACTGAGTAATTACCATTTTGGTGCTATACCAATTCTAAAACAAGGGAAAGTAGTTGGAATTGTTACCAAAAAAGATGTTGGTCAGGCTATTTTACATCATTACGGATCTAAAAGTGTTGATTACATTATGTCAACCGATTTGATCGCCATTAGTCCTGATACTTCAGTGTATAAAGCACAGGAAATACTGATTAACAAGAATATTGGCAGATTACCAGTAATTGTGCAGGGTGAAAATGGAAATGAAAAACTGGTTGGAATAGTATCCAGGAGAGATATTCTTAAATCCAATTATGAACAGCATATCGCTTTGAGTCAGAATGTGTTTGAAAATGTTTCTGGTTATTTACGAAAGCTGAATCCACAGATAGTTCAGGTGATTGAGAAGATTAGTATGTTTGCAGACAGTCTAGAAGTTGATGCCTGGCTGGTTGGCGGTTTTGTTCGTGATTTACTGATGAATCGTGAAAGTATGGATATTGATATTGTGATTGAAGGAGACGCTATTGAGTTTGCAAGTTCACTTGCTGAGCGTTTTCACCTTAGTTATGCTTCTTTCCCTCAATTCAGAACAGCTATTGTTGTGTTTAAAACCGGTCATAGAATTTACAATAAAGAAATGCAGATAAAGATTGATTTTGCCAGTGCCAGATCAGAAATCTATGAAAAACCAGGTATTTTACCTTCTGTAGAGATGTCTTCTCTAAAAAATGATCTTTACCGTAGAGATTTTACGATAAATAGCATGGCAATCCAGATAAACGGCAGTCATTATGGTAAACTCTTTGATTTCTTTAATGGAAGACGAGATATTCAGATAGGCATCATTAAAATATTGAATAATATGAGCTTCTCTGATGACCCGACCCGTATTTTACGGGCGATTCGTTTTGAGCAGAGATATCAGTTTAAAATAGATCAAAAAACTAAACATTTATTACTGTCTGCATTACATTTGAATTTATTAAAAAAAATAGCCGTTGAAAGAATCCGGCAGGAACTGGTTAAAGCCTGTGATGATGAACATGTTTTCAGATTTTTTGAAAGACTGGGAGAATTAGGTATATTAAATCATCTGAATGTAAATTTAGAGATATCTCAAGAAAAGATAAATCAAATGCAGAAAGTATCAAAACTAATACTTTGGTATCATGAATCATTTCGTTACAAACCTTTGAAGAAATGGATTGTTTATATCTGTATTTTATGTCAGGATATGTCTTTACGATCAGCATTGAAGTTTTTTGAACAATATAAATTTCCAACTGTGATTAAAGCCATTTATCGTGATTTTTATGATAGAGCATGTAGCACAAGCTTTCAACTTTCAAGAAAAGACTTGCCTAACAATTTACATGCATTTCAACAGTCTGAGAAAGAAAATGACAAATCGCTTTCCTATCTGACTAAACAAGCCTTAGAACTGAGCAGGGGAGAATTTGCCTGGTCTCTGAAGAATGTTTCACATGAAGCGTTAATCGCTTTATTAGCAGTAATTAATGAAGAAGACACAATTGGAAAATTGAAGAATTATTTATTATATGATGCAGAAGAAAAAACAGTTCTTAATGGAGATGATTTGATAGAATTGGGGATAGCAGAAGGAAAACTAGTAGGAATCATATTAAAAGATTTGTATATTCAAAAATTGAATCATCATCTTTTAAAGCGGGAAGATGAAATTGAACTGGTTAAGTCAAAATATCTGAAATAAGTTGACTGATATTGCCAGATTGAAATAATGACTTTATGAGTAAAAATAACATAATGAGTATTGTCCGTCATTGGCAGGACATAAAAATGAAACTTGTTTTTGAATCAGTTCTGATAGGATTGATTGCTGGTATTTTGGTGGTAGCTTATCGGGTAATCCTGGATTTAGTTGGAGAATTTTCTGAAAAAGCATACCATTATATGAAGTTCCACTATTGGTTAATCCCTGTATGGTTTTTAATTTTAATCGCAATTGCTCTTTTTGTAAAATACAGAACCAAACGTGTACCAATGATGAGTGGTAGTGGTATTCCACAGGTTGAAGGTGAATTGCTTGGTCATATTGATATGAGCTGGTGGAAAGTATTGGTCAATAAATTTGTCAGTGGAGCCTTAATGATAGGTGCTGGTTTATCATTGGGGAGGGAAGGTCCGTCTGTTCAAATTGGTGCCTTGGTAGGTAAAGGTGTCAGCAGGGTATTTAAACGAGTCAGAGTGGAAGAAAAATATTTGATATCATGTGGTGCAGGAGCTGGATTATCAGGCGCATTTAGTGCACCATTATCAGGTATCATCTTTGTTTTGGAAGAAGTACATAAAAACTTTTCTCCATTAGTATTGCTGCCAACAGCAGTTGCCTGTATAACCGCTGATTTTTTTAATAAAGTTATATTTGGATTTGCGCCGATATTTAATCTATCTGGATTATCTGTTATTCCACTAAAGTATTATGCTTTAATCATACTATTAGGTATTGTGATTGGTATCTCTGGTGTTATGTTTAATAAATCTCTGATATGGTCTCTTAATTTTTATGAAAAGATGAAATGGGTGCCTGAATCTATGAAGATGATTATCCCTGTGTTATTTGCAGGTATGTTGGGTTTTATTCTGCCACAGGTATTAGGAGGAGGACATCATCTGGTGGTCGATTTGGTTCATCAGAGTGCAGGATTTAAGCTCTTACTGATATTATTGTTAAGTAAGTTTGTTTTTACGATGATAAGCTATGGATGTGGTGCTCCTGGTGGTATCTTTTTACCTTTATTAGTAATAGGAGCGCTTATCGGAAATATATACGGAGTAATAATTACTTCTGTCAGTGGGATAGATAGTGTTTATGTGAATAATTTTATTGTACTGGCTATGGCTGGTTATTTTACTGCAATTGTAAAAGCGCCGATTACTGGCAGTATTTTAATCACTGAGATGACCGGATCATTCAGTCATTTATTGTCTCTGAGCATCGTTTCAATTACTGCTTATCTGGTAACAGATCTACTTCATTCTGAGCCAATATATGAAACATTACTGACTCGATTTATTAAGAAAAATAAAAAGCAACTAATTGAAGAAAATCATGAAAAAGTGATACTTGAGATTGCAGTCCGAATTGGCTCAACCATTCATCAGAAACGCATTATGGAAATCACCTGGCCAAAAGCATGTTTATTGGTGGGTATCAGACGAGGGCAACAGGAACTAATCCCCAAGGGTAACACACAAATTCTTGGCGGAGATTATCTGATTGTGCTTACAGATAAGAAACTGGAAACAGAAATGAATAAAACAATCTTAAAATTGGCAGAAGAATAAAGATTTCTTAAAAATGAAAGAGTGCAGTTTTTAATTAGTCCAGAAAAAGAGAATTTCAAATTGTTCTAATCAGAACTTGTAATTGTCCAGGTATTGGAGAATGACTTTTTTTTACAGACTCAGAAAGGCAATAAATAAAAATTTTACTTAAACCCAATAATTACTTATATTATTGTTAAAGAGAGGATTAATATGAAAAGATACATAAGCATTTTACTATTATTGATGACAATTATTACGATACTGAAAGCAGAAGAAACTGCAAAATCGCAATGGGTTGCTTATCCATTTGTTATTTATACAGGCGAAACTTCTTTAACTATAGGGGGATTTGCTTTAAATACCAGAAGACCACCCAATCAGGATTTTAACAAAGCACCTGATAGCTTTATTGCAAACACAATGCTGAGCGTTAAAAAGAATCTGCTAAGCTTTATCCAGTATGAAAAAGTATTGTGGGATGGTAAGTTGATTGTAACTCCATTTATATCATACAGAAACTGGCCTTCAGACTATTATGGGATTTCCAGTGACAATTCTGAAGATTATCTTAGTAAGTATAATATGGAATCTTTGGAACTTCGTAATACAGTTAAATATGAACTTTTTCCCAAAGTTTATGCTCAAGTCGGATTAAGATATAATCAAACAAACAATTATCAATTTGAAGAAGGGTCATATATGGCTCAAAATATAACTTCTCAATTAAGAGGTAGTACTATAGCAGGTTATTCTGCAGCAATCAGTTATGATAGTCGAAATAATACTTTTTATCCTACGCATGGTTTGTATGCAAACTATAGTGTTGCATACAATTATGACCAAAAAAATGACTTTTTTGATTATATTGCGCATCAGGCTGATTTTCGGTTTTACCAAAAAATAAATGATAAAAGTGTGTTGGGTTTTCAAACTAAAATAAAAATTGTAAATGATGAGGCTCCATTCTATGAACAGTCTCTTTTAGGTGAAGAACTCAGAGCTTATCCCTCTAATCGATTTATCGACAAGGATATGCTTGTTTTAAAAACGGAGTATAGAATATTCCCATGGGAGCACAGCTGGAGAAAAAGAATGGGTTTTGTTACTTTTGTTGAAGCTGGACAGGTTGTTCCTCAAATATCAGATTATGACTTAAACTCTTTAAAATATTCCGTTGGAGCCGGACTTAGATTTAGCATTATTCCTGATGAAAGGTTAAATTTCCGTTTTGATATAGCCAAAGGGTCAGACTCAGTACAAGTTGTTTTTATTGCACAGGAGGCTTTTTAAGAAAGAGACAAATCCATTTTACATTTTGAATCAAATTGGATCAAATTCTGTTTATGAAAATGGAATATATTTGTTTATAGATGTAATAAAAGTGATAAGGAAGGTATAAGGATAGAATAAGGAAAGAAAAGAAAAGTTTTTAATTTTAGTAGTGATTTTTTTACAATTTTTAAAAAAGAAAATGTTCATTTTTTTAAGTTAATCAGAGCGTTTTAAAATTGTTAAGAAGTTTATTAAAAATTAACTTGCTTTTTTTTCTCAAAGAAATATATTGGTCTATGAAATTAAAGAGAATAAATGGAGGATCGTATGATGATTCAACAAATGAAAATGAGAAATTTAGCTTTACTTCTTATTGCTATTTTTTCAATCGGATTCTTGTTTGCTCAGACTCCTTTTACTGTATGGGATTTTGAAGCTCAGAATTTAAATCCAACAAGTGGATCAGGCACATTACAAACAATTGGCATTTCTGCTGAAGCAACTTATATTACGGGTTTTACCGGAACAGGTACAGGCGGATTTGCTCTTCAGACAACAGGATACCCTGAACAGGGAACTGCTAATCAAACAGCAGGGATTCAGGCAATGGTTTCAACTGCTGGAAAAACTAACATTGTAGTCAGCTGGCATCAGAGAAACAGTAACACAGGTGCAAGTCGTGTTCGTTTACAATATACATTGAATGGTACTAGCTGGATGGATTTCGATGCTAACGCAACTAATGCAACTAATGTAAATACAATTAATGAGACTGATTCAGGTTATGATAATGGACTTTATGTTATTGATGCAGGTGCAACCTGGTTTGCCAGAAGTGCAAGCTTTGTTGGCATTTCACAAGCAAATAACAATGCCAATTTTGGTGTACGTTTAGTGTCTGCTTTTGTTTCTGGCACTTCTGAATATGGCCCTGCAAACCCAACTGGTACTTATGGTACTGGTGGTACTTACAGATATGATAATTTAACTTTCAGCTTTACAGATGCCAATACTGTCTTAGCTCCTACATTTGATCCTGCAGGTGGTGTATTTGCTGCACCTGTTCAGGTTACAATGACTTGTGCTACTGCTGATGCACAAATTTACTATACAACAGATGGAAGCGATCCAACTCAGTCTTCTACATTATATGCTTCACCTATCACCATTTCGCAAAATACAACTTTAAAAGCCAGAGCTTTTAAAACAGGTATGACTGCCAGTGATATTACCAGTGCAGATTATCAATTTGCAGTTGCAGTTACTAATTTAACACAGTTGAGACAGCAAAATGCTGATAATCAGACTGTTTATAATGTAACCGGTGAAGTGATTGTCTCTTTTACCCAGAGTTTTAGAAACCAATTGTTTGTTCAGGATGCCAATGCAGGTATTTTGATTGATGATTATAGCAATGTTATCAGTACTAACTTTAATATTGGAGATGGTATTACTGGTTTATCAGGAAAAATTACTGAATACAATGGTATGTTGCAGTTTGTTCCGGTTGCTAATATTAGTAGTGCAAGCTCAACTAATAACCCTGTTATAGCAGTACCTGTTACGATTTCAGAATTAAACAGTAATTTTAATAATTACGAATCAAGATTAGTTGCTATTCAGAATATTTCATTTGTGAATGCACCAGCTGATACATTTGGAGTGGGTGCAGTATATCCACTTAGCGATGGTACAAATAACTGTAATTTCCGTACAACATTCTACGATGCAGACTATATGGGAACCAATGTGCCTAATGGTCAGGTTACTATTGCATGTATCCCTCATGAAAGAGTGGATGGACAGTATGTAGCAAGCAGAAATTTATCTGATTTAAACTATACTGCTAATGATAATATGGTTGTTCAAAAAACACGTATGTTACAGGGTAACTACCCTAATCCTTTCAATCCAACCACAACGATAGCATATCAGTTAACAAAATCTCAACCGGTTAATATTACTGTTTACAATGCTAAAGGTCAGAAAGTCAGAAATCTGCTTAATTCCGTAATAACAGCTGGTAATCATACTGTTGTATGGAATGGTATGGATGATCATGGTAAATCAGTTTCTTCTGGTATTTACTATTACAGACTCAGTACTGCTGATCATTCAGAAGTTCGTAAAGCGATCTTAATGAAGTAATAAAATGCAAAAAATAAGCCCTTCCTTCGGGAAGGGCATTTTTATTGATTGACAAAAAAAGGATAAAATGATAGTGTAGAAAAAAAAAGATTATTATATGGAGGTATTTCATGAAACTAGAAGGAAAAGTAGTGGTTGCCCAAGGTGGTGGACCAACTGCTGTCATTAATCAGTCTCTGGTTGGTGTTGTTCTTGAGTCAAGAAAATTTACCCAGGTTTCCAAAGTTTATGGTGCATTAAATGGGATCAGAGGCATTGTAAATGAAGATTTTCTGGATCTGACTCAGGAGACATCTCATAATCTCGAACAGGTTGCAGATACGCCTTCTTCTGCTTTACTTTCCACTCGTGATAAACCGGATGAAAAATATTGCAGAGAAGCTTTTAATGTCATGAAGGCACATGATGTTCGTTATTTCTTTTACATTGGTGGTAATGATTCTTCTGATACAGTTAGAATTATCAACGACAATGCTAAAGAAGCTAATTATGAGTTTAGAGCGATCCATATTCCAAAAACGATTGATAATGATTTAGTACTCAATGATCATACTCCTGGATTTGGTTCAGCAGCCCGTTTTGTTGCAGAGGCTTTTATTGGTGCAAATCTTGATAACCGTGCCTTACCTGGTATTTATATCGGTGTTGTTATGGGCAGACATGCTGGATTTTTAACAGCAGCTTCTTCTCTTGCAAAAAAATATCCTGATGATGGTCCGCATTTAATCTATTTACCTGAAAGACCATTCCACCGTGAGCAGTTCCTCAAGGATGTAAAAAGTGTCTATGATCGTTTGGGCAGATGTGTAATCGCTGTCTCCGAAGGTATTACTGACCAACATGGAACACCTATCATCACAAAACTGACTGATCATGTAGAAAAAGATGCTCATGGGAATGTTCAGTTATCAGGAACAGGGGCATTAGGTGATTTACTGGCAGATTATATTAAAAAGAACCTGAATATCAGTCGTGTCCGTTCTGATACATTTGGTTATCTGCAACGTTCTTTCCCTGCCTGTGTATCAGATGTGGATCAGCACGAAGCACGAGAAGTCGGCGAAAAAGCGGCTCATTTTGCAATCTGGTACAATATCGACTGTTCAATTACCATTCAACGTACCGGCTATTATTCGGTTGATTATAAACCAGTGCCTCTGGTGGATATTGCCGGAAAAACCAGACATATGCCCGATGAATTTATAAATACAGATGGAAATAATATAACAGATCAGTTTATTTACTATTGCCGTCCTTTAATTGGCTCTGGATTTAGACAGTCTCACAGAATCAGAGCTCCTAAAGTACCAAAGATTTTAACTCGCGGATAATAAATATGTTGGAATTTTCCCCTCCATGTGGAGGGGAAAATCAATTTTAGTGTGATGTTGGCTTTTAAAAGGAAATAGAATTAACTTGACCAAAATACCGTAATTAATGAATGGTATTTTAAAGAATTATAAGGAGTGTAGATTGAGTATTGTCATAGCTGTTATAGCTTTGGGTCTTTTAGTTTTAATACATGAGGGTGGACATTTTCTGGCAGCCCGTATATGTAAAGTAAGCGTTTTAAAATTTTCCATAGGATTTGGTCCTCGCATTTTTAGTTTTGTAAAAGGCGAAACTGAATATGCATTGTCTCTTATTCCTCTTGGAGGATATGTCAAAATGAAAGGAGAAAATCCAGATCAAAATGAAATACATGGCGATCAGGATGAATTTCAATCTAAAAAATGGTATCAAAGAGCATTTATTGCTTTTGCTGGTCCTTTTGCCAATCTCATTTTTGCTGCTTTTCTTTTTATTATTGCATTTTCTATCGGTAAAACTTATAAAGATTTTGCGCCAATCATTGATCAGGTCAAAGCACCTTATCAGCAATATTTTCAAGTAAATGATAACGTTGTCTCCGTGAATCAGCATGATGTTAAAACATGGTCTGATATTTTTAAATATATTAAACTGAATCAGGGAAATACATTCATACTTCAAAATGACAGTCTATATCGGGAAGTTAGCTTTAGTCCAGAAAGTTTACAGCATTTATATGAAAATCTGTTACCTAAAACCAGTACCATAATAGGAGACGTTTCTTCTGGACTACCTGCATGGAAAGCTGGATTAAAAAATGGTGACAGAATCGTTTTCATTCAAGGTGACAGTATGTCAAACTGGTACCAAATCAGAGATAAAATCAAAGATTCAGAAGGTGACGTGGAAATGATTGTTGAAAGAGATAAAAAACGTCTAAGCATTTCTCTTATACCTGAAATTAATCCGCTTGAGCCAGAAACAAAGATCGTCGGGATCACTCAAGAATTACCAATTGAAATTAAGGAAAAGAGTTCTATATTTGAAGCTGTCAAATATGGTAGTATTACTACAGTCAATTTTGTAGCAATGAATTACTATGGTCTTTATAAACTGGTTAAAAACCCTGGTGCTTTTAAAAACAGTGTAGGAGGACCAGTGATGGTTTTTTCAATGACTAAAGAGACCAGTGAGAAAGGCTTAGCTGATACGATTAATTTTATTGCAGCTATCAGTATTCTTCTGATGATCATGAATCTTCTGCCTATACCAGTGTTAGATGGGGGGCATATCATGTTTTGTCTTTTTGAAGGTATCACAGGAAAAAGTGTATCGATACGTTTTCAGCAATATGCTCAACAGTTAGGTTTTGCATTACTGATGATGTTAATGATTTATGCATTTACCAATGATTTTAGTAAAATGGTTTCAAGAAACCGTTCAGTTAAGTCGAATCAGGAAATATTAGATAAACAATAATTGGAGGCTCTTATTTTTGAATATAAATTATTAGCAAAATCTGGTAATGCGCGTGCTGGTGAATTCCATACCCCTCATGGAATTATTAAAACACCAATTTTTATGCCTGTAGGAACTTTGGGCACTGTCAAAACAATGTCATCTCATGATTTAGAAGAAATAAATGCTCAAATAATTCTGGGAAATACTTATCATCTCTATTTACGGCCAGGAGATCAGTTGGTAAAAAAAGCAGGCGGATTACATGGATTCATGAACTGGAATCGACCCATTCTAACGGATAGTGGTGGTTTTCAGGTGATGAGTTTGGCCGGTTTACGTAAAATAACTAAGGATGGTGTTCGTTTTCAATCTCATATCGATGGATCTTACCATATGTTTACACCTGAAAAGGTGATAGAAATAGAGAACAATCTTGGAGCAGATATTATCATGTCATTTGATGAATGTCCTCCTTATCCTGCCACTAAAGAATATGTGGCAAAATCTTTAAAAACAACGCTTGATTGGGCGTTAAGAGGAAAAAATGCCCATGAAAATACAGAGAAACAGGCTTTGTTTGGAATTGTACAGGGTGGCGTTTTTGAAGATTTGAGACTTGAAAGCGCAAAGAGATTGATGGAAATGGATTTTCCTGGCTATTCTATTGGTGGCTTGGCAGTCGGAGAACCAAAAGAAGATATGTTTAGGCTAACTGACTTTTTAAATCCAATATTACCCGAACATAAACCCAGATATTTGATGGGTGTTGGTACTCCTGGTGATATTCTGATGAATATACGGAATGGGGTAGATATGTTTGATTGCGTAATGCCAACCAGAAATGCCCGTAAAGGGAGTATTTTTACCTGGCAGGGTAAAATGATAATTAAAGCAGCCAGATATAAAGAAGATTTCAGACCGATAGATGAAAATTGTACTTGTCATGCCTGCAGAAATTATTCCAGAGCTTATATCAGGCATCTGATCTCAATGAATGAAATTCTGGGGATGCATCTGGCTACTATTCATAGTCTTCATTTTTATGTAGAATTATCACAAAGAGCAAGGGCTGCTATTCTTGAAGGAACTTATGAGCATTTCTTCCAAAAGTATTATCCGCTGTTAGATCAGATCATGGAGTAACGTTGAAAGAGATAAATGATTTTCGTAAAATGAAAAAAAAAGGTGAACCAATCGTAATGCTTACCGCTTATGATTATTTTTCGGCTAAAATATGCGAACAAAACAGCATAGACATGATACTGGTTGGAGATAGTCTGGGTATGGTTGTATATGGTGAAAAAAATACGTTAAACGTTACAATGGATGATATGATCAGACATTGCAATGCCGTACGTAATGGTGCACCTGAGACTTTTATAATTGCTGATATGCCCTATATGAGTTATCATATTGATAAAGAGACTACAAAACGCAATGCATCACGACTGATCAAAGAAGGCAGAGCTGATTGTGTAAAGTTAGAGGGTGGCTCAGAGTCACGTTTAAAAGCAATAAAATGTATCATTGACTGTGAGATTCCTGTAGTTGGACATTTGGGATTAACTCCCCAGTCTGTTCATAAATTTGGGGGATTTAAGGTTCAGGGAAAGCATCATGACCAAAAAGAGATGATTTTAAATCAGGCATTGGAAATTGAGAAAGCCGGCGCTTTTATGTTAGTTCTGGAAGGAATTCCTGAAGAACTGGGGCAGAATATCTCTCAATCACTTAATATTCCAACAGTTGGTATCGGTGCAGGCAGATATACTGACGGTCAGGTACTGGTTTGGCATGATATTATGGGACTAAGTGAACACAATGCAAAATTTAATAAAGTATGGCATAATGTTAAAGAAATGACTGATTTTGCTGTTAAAGCATACCAGTCTGATGTAAAAAATAAAAATTTCCCGGATGAAGAACATGTCTATTATCCGGTTGATTCAAGGAGTAGTCATGAGTGAAATCTATGATGATCAGGTAAAACCTGAAGATAAATTTGCTGCAATTGAGAAATTTAAAAACACATTACAAGAGAATTTTATCTCTTTTGGAGAATTGCTCTCAGAAGTTAAACGAAAAGGTACTTTTAAAGTAAAAGGATACAAGACTTTTAAAGACTTTATTGAAACAGAATATAATATTACGTCTGCATTTGCCGGAAAATTGATTGATACCTACGAACTCTATATTGAAGAATTGGATGTTGATGAATTTACGCTCAATCAGATAGGCTTTGACCGTTTGAATATGATAAAATCATTTGTAAAAGATACTGAACTCAGTATTGCAGAAGAGTGGATCGATGAAGCAAAAGAAAAGAATACGCCTGAACTCAGACAAATGATTAAAGACGAAAAAGAAAAGGTAAAAAAGCCAAAGACTTTTAAAGAAATTTTTGCAGAGCAGCATGTCGATAAAATGCGTACATTTTTTAATTGCTCAGCAAAGGAACTCAATTTTAAAATGGCAATTTTCTTTCACGATGCTGATTTAAATATGATTAAACAAGACATAAAGGATAAACAGAGACAGTTGGAGCAATCAGGTGACTTTGAAGGAATGTTTGCAGATTTCAAAGATTGATATTATCAATGGAGGGAGGGTGTATGAAAAAGAGATTGAATGTTTTATGGGTAGATGATGAAATTGAATTATTAGAAGCATTTATCATCTTTTTAAAAGAAAAAAATGTCAATGTGATATCAGCAACAAATGGAGATGATGCAATTGTTTTATTTGTCAATAATCAGATTGACTTGATCATTCTGGATGAAATTATGCCAGGGATGGATGGTCTTTCTGTTTTAGCTGAGATTTCAAAGATTAATGCTGAAGTTCCAGTTATTATGCTTACAAAAAGCGAAGAAGAAGGTTTAATGGAAACAGCGATCTCTAAACAGATCAATGAATATCTCATTAAACCTATCAATCCAAACCAAATTCTGATGGCAATCAAACGGATTTTTCATTCAGAAGAAATCAGATTAAATAGAATTGGGCAAGAGTATTCACAATTTTCAGCTTTACTTAGCAGAAAATTGTTTGCGGAACCTGATTTTAAAGAATGGACAGAAATTTATAAAGAAATCTGTCATTGGGATATGGTTTTAGATGAAGTGAAAGATGATAATTTAAAACATGCTCATTATCTTGAAAAAAGAAACAGCAATACGGAATTTTGTAATTATATTGAAGAAAATTATAAAAAATGGCTGAATAGCAATGATCGTCCTAATCTGTCCTATGATGTTGTTTCACAATATATTATACCTCAGCTAGAAAATAATAAAACGGTTTATTTTTTAGTTCTTGATTGTTTAAGATATGACCAGTATCTTTCTATAGAACCATTTATAAAAGAATTGTTTGATGTAGAACTGGATATGTATTACTCCATATTACCTACTGCGACTCCATATTCCAGAAACAGTTTGTTCAGTGGATTGTTGCCAGAAGATATTGCAAAACGTTTTCCTGAATATTGGATGGATAATAATGACACAGATAACAGCAGAAATAGAAATGAACATCAACTGCTTGATGAACTGATTGAAGATTTAGGTCAGAAGTTAAATCCAGCCAGTAAATATATAAAAGTTTTCAATCTTGAAGAAGGTAATTTCGTTCTCCGAAAGATTGAAAGTTATAAAAATGAGAGACTTGTTGTTCTGGTTTACAATTTCCTTGATTTAATTGCACATCATCGTTCCAAAGACCAGATTCTTCAAGAAACCATTCCGGATGAAGAAGCTTTCAGAGCTTTTACCAGACATTGGTTTACGCATTCATCACTCTATGAAGCCATTAAGTTAATCAGTAAACAGGAAAATTCAGTTTTGGTGATTACTACTGATCATGGCTCAATTCGCGTATCAAGGGCGACACAAGTGATAGGAGACAGGGAAACCAGTATTACTGTACGGTATAAAGAAGGCAAAAATCTCTCATGTAATGAAAAACATGCATTATATTTGAAAAATCCAAAAGATTTTGGATTACCTCACAGAAACATTATTGATAATTATATTTTTGCAAAAGATGATTATTATTTTGTTTATCCAAACTCTTATCATCAATATCAAAAGCAATATAATGGTACATTTCAGCATGGCGGTATCTCTATGGAAGAAATGCTCCTGCCTTTAGCAGTATGTTATCCAAAAAAGAAGTAATATGAAAGAAAATTACCTGATTATCTATAAAAAAGATGCAATTCGTATTGCAAAACAATATGCCAAATTGTTTAAACCAGGCGACGTGATTGCTTTATATGGTAATTTAGGGGTTGGAAAAACTTTCTTTGTTCAGAATGTATGTAAAGCAATGGGTATAAAGGATGAAGTCAGTAGCCCCTCTTATGTGCTATTGAATCAGTATCAGGGAGAAATTCTGGTAAACCACTATGATTTGTACCGCTTACAGTTTGCAGACGAAGTATATGAATTAGGGATGTTTGAACACTTAGACCGTACATTGGTTTTTATTGAATGGCCTGAAATCGCAATTGAGCTTCTTCCTGAAAAAACATGGCATTTTCATTTTGATTATCAGGAAAATATGACAAGAAGTCTAATTGTTGAACATTTAGACTAAATTTTTATTGACAAGAAAAGGGATGAATTTTATCATCATTATAGAAATTAGATGTAGGAGGAAAAAATGACTAAAGATGAACTCGTAAAAAAAGTTGCAGAAGAAGCGCAAATAAGCAGAAATGAAGCAAACATGGCTGTTAATATTATTTTTGAAAGTATTACTGATGCACTGAAAAAAAATGAACGCGTTACCTTTACTGGTTTTGGTTCGTTCTCTGTTGCAGTCAGAAAAGCAAGAAAAGGCTACAATCCTCTGACAAAATCAGAAATTGATATCCCAGAAAAAAAAGTGCCAGTTTTTAAGGCAGGTTCAAAACTAAAAGAATTCATCAAATAAATTTACTTATCGATATAGAGAGGATACAATGAAATTTACAATTAATAAAAAAGATTTTGTACATTATGTTCAACATGTAACCCAGATTGTTCCAACAAAACCTACTATGCAGATTGTAGGTAGTATTATGCTGGAATGTTCTGAAGAATTAAATACTATCAAACTGGTTACCACTGACCTCAATATTACAGTTGTTGTCGATATTCAGGCAAATGTACTTGAAAGTGGCACAATCTGTATTTCTGCAAAGAGCTTTTCAGATATTGTTCAGGCATTACCTGAATCAATGATTCATTTTGAAACTATTGTAGATAAACTCAAGATAACCTGTGAAAAATCCAGCTTTAATCTTAATTTTATGGATTGTTCTCTATTCCCTGTTATCCCTAGTTACAGCAGAGATAATGAGTTAAAACTTGAGAAAAAAGTCGTATCAAAAATGATTGAAAATACTGCCTTTGCTACAGGGTCTGATGCTACTAATCAGATGTATTCAGGTATTTACTGCAGTTTTTCCGCTTCAGAGCAAATTATGGCTGCAACAGATAGTAAACGTATTGCTGAAGTAAAGACTTTTACACCAATGAACATATTGGATCCTTTTGAATTTGTCATTTCAGTAAAATCTCTAACATTCCTGGAAAAATTCTTAAATGGCTCATCTGAAGATATTGTGATGATTAATGAAGACAAAAAAATAGTCTTCATTTACGAAAATGTTATCATCATTTCCAGTAAATATGAAGGTAAGTATCCTATTTATTCTGTTGTTTTCAAAAAAGAACATGAACACATGATGCTCATTGATAAAAGCTTCTTAAAAGATGCAATTCGAAGAGTTGCATTATTAGGTACAAATGATGATAAAAATATCATGAAATTTGATATTAAGCAGAATCAGATTATACTGGAAGCGATCAATAGTGAATTAGGAAATGCGAAAGAAGTGATTGATGATTTTACTTATGACGGAGAACCGATTGTTTTTGGTTTAAATTCAAAATTTGTTCTTTCTTTCTTAAATGTGATAGAATCAGATGAAGTGATCTTTAAAATTGGTAAAGCAACTGAGCCAGTTTGGGTATTAAATAATTCTGATGATAAGTCCATGATGATTCGTTTTGTTGTTATGCCTTTAAGGCTCGAATAGTTTAATATGGAGAGACTTTCATGTCTCTCCTTTTCTTTTTTTTGGGGATCATTTTTGTATATAAAATCCATCAAACTGGTGAACTTCAGAAACTATAGTGAATCAAAATTTGATTTTGATCCAAAAGGTTGCATTATTGTTGGAAAAAATGGAATTGGTAAAACAAATTTGCTTGAAGCAATCACTTATTTTGCATTTGGAAAATCGATCCTTAATTCGCGTGATTCAGAACTAATTCGTTTTAATGAGAAGTTTTTTAAGATAATTTCGGTTTTCAATAATAATCAGAATGATATTTCATTTGATATCTCTTACCAAAGTTATAAAAACATCAATATCAATGATGTTTGGGTGAAGCGAATTAGTGAATTGTATCAGTATTTACAGATTATTTATTTTTCTCCAGATGATATTAATCTGATTATTGGTACTCCTAAAAACAGACGTTCTTTTTTAGATCTTTCGATTTTTAAGATTTATTGGGGATACATTGAAGTGATGAAGATGTATCAGAATATCCTGACCCAGAGAAATGCTCTACTTAAAACTGATTATCATCCTGCTGAAAAGAAAGCCTGGGATGAACAGCTTGCAACCCTTGGCTCTGATATTATCGATTACCGTTTGAAGTTTTTAAAAGATTTTTCGCCTATATTCCAAACCTGTTATGAGAATATCAGTGGATATTCTGAACGAATTGATATCGATTATGTCACCCAGTTTAGTTATAAAACTAATCAAATTAAGAAAGATTTTCTGTCAGAACTTAAAAAGATAGAGAATCAGGAAAAGATTACACAAAGAACACTGATTGGTCCACATTTGGATGATTTGCTAATAAAAATTGATAAACAACCTGTCGTAAAGTATGCCTCACAAGGTCAAAAAAGAAGTATCGTTATTGCCTTAAAGATTGCATTAGCTCAGATGATTCAAAAGATAAGCAGTACTTATCCAATTTTGATTTTTGATGATACTTTGGCAGAATTAGATCAACATCGCTCCAGAAATCTGATTGACTTGTTGTCAAAGAGTCATCAGATTTTTATAGCTACTCCAAATATAGATCATTATAAACACTTTGAACTGCCTGTGTTAAATCTGGAAGATTTTTTAACTGAACATGGGGTTCAATATGAGAGCACTTCAGTGTTAGAAGATGAATCATCTCAATCTTCTGAATGTAATTGAGTTAAACAAATTTAGATAATGTTCATTTTAAATAAGTAAAAAGTTGGATATGAAGCTTAAAGAATTAAAAAAGAATACAATTGGCTGGATTTTATATGATTTTGCTGATTCTTCGTTTGTAACGGTAATGGTTACCGTTTTATTCAGTATGTATTTTAAAAACCATATTGTTAATCAAGGTGAACTGGGTACCGCATTGTGGGGGAGAGCTGTCAGCGTATCGATGTTGATGGTAGCAGTTCTGGCACCTGTTTTAGGTGCAATTGCAGATTATTCACATTCTAAAAAGTTGTTATTGAGTATTTTTACCTATGCTTGTGTTGCTTTTACAAGTGTTTTATTCTTTTCAAAACCAGGTATGATTTTTTTCTCAATGATTATATTTATCTTTGCTAATTTTGCATTTAACAGTGCGAATGTTTTTTATAACGCTTTTTTACCGATGGTATCAGAACCTGACAACCTTGGAAAGATTTCTGGTATTGCATGGGGGATTGGATATTTAGGCGGTCTTGTCTCTTTATTGCTGGTAATGCCAGTTGTTAAAATGTCTTTAAATCATTATCTGAACTGGCGAATTTCTTTTTTAATTGTAGCTGTTTTCTATGCTGTTTTTGCATTACCGACCATGCTGTGGGTTAAAGATAAAACAGGGCATGTTCACAGAACTCATTCCTATCTAAAAATTGCTTATTTAAGGTTAAAGGATACCGTGTTGAATATCAGAAAATACAAAGAATTGCTTAAGTTTCTGATTTCTTATTTGTTGTATAATGATGGAATCACTGTGGTAATAAGTTTTGCTTCCATTTATGGAGCATTTCGTTTTAATATGAATGCTTCTGAAATGATTGTTTATTTTATTATTGCTCAGCCGGCTTCTTTTATCGGTGCATTGATATTTGGATATCTGTTTGATAAAATAGGTGCTAAAAAGAGTATCAGTATTACGCTAGTTATGTGGATTTTTACGGTTCTTTGGGTATATTTTTGTCAGACAAAAACGGAATATTACTTTATCGGCTTGGCTGCAGGATTTGCTATGGGATCGAGTCAGTCAAACAGTAGGGCATTCTTCTCACGATTAACACCACCAGATAAAATGACAGAATTCTTTGGCTTTTATAGTGTTACAGGTCGCCTAGCTTCGGTGATAGGTCCTCTTTTATACGGTGAAATTGCTAATCGAACTGGGGACCAGAGAATGGCCATATTAAGCATCATTATATTTTTTATAACAGGACTTATCGTATTGCAGTTTGTAAAAGAGGATAAAGTCGTTTTAAAGGTTTAATCTTAGTTTTAAGTTTTCATTTTTCCAAAGGATTTCTTATTGATTCTCATATCATTCTCTTTTCTTTCCTGGAGAAAACAGAACTTTTATATTGTGATTTAAAGCTCTCATCTTGACAGAATAATCTGTTCATAAATAATGACTTTCAGGAGAAAATATGCTGGAATACTTTAGAATGATAATTAAATACATTAGCTTCAAACGTTTAATAAACATAGTCCTCATTTATTTATCTTATTATATGTCTATCATTTTTAGAAAAGTTTTTGTATGGGGATATCCTCCAATATTGATGATTGAACCGACTAATATCTGTAATTTGAAATGTCCGCTTTGTCCATCTGGTACTGATCAGTTAAAGAGACCAAAGGGATATATGAATTTGGATACATTTAAAACAATTATCAAAGAAGTATCTCCTTATTCCTTTATGCTGATTATGTGGAATCAGGGTGAACCCTTTCTAAATCCGGATTTTATAGAAATGTGTCAGATTGCTAAAGCGCATAATATGTTGTTGTTGGTTTCTACAAATGCAAACAGAATGCCGGATGCAAAAGAAATTTTGAAAGCAGGCATAGACCGTTTAATTATATCAGCTGATGGAGCAAGTCAGGAAACCTACAATCTTTACAGAAAAAATGGCGATTTATCTAAAGTGATTGAGAATGTTAAAGCCATTGTTGCTGAGAAAAAAGTGAGAGGTAGTCGTTTACCAAGAATTATCTGGCAGTTTATTGTGATGAAACATAATGAACACGAAGAAAAAAAGATTAAAGAGTTGGCTCTGGATTTAGAAGTTGATCAGCTCCAATTGAAAACAGTTCAAATCTATGCTAAAGAAGATATTTATAATTTTTTGCCTGATAATCCAAAATATAGACGTTATAAGATTAAAGGGGATAATTTTGAACTAAAATATGGTATAAAAAATCGTTGTCGTAGAATCTGGACTCAACCTGTAGTGAATTGGGATGGGGAAATGGCAGTTTGTTGTTTTGATAAAGATAATGATTTTAAGATAGGCAATATACAGAATCATTCCTTTAAACACTTGTGGAAAAGCAAACCTTTTAACGCTATGAGAAAAAGGATTTTAACTGATCGAAAGCAGATTGAGATGTGTCGTAATTGTGGAGAAGGTGTTTCTCTAAAGATAAAAAATAAAGATTAAGATAAAGTGAGGATAAATGAGCCCAAAGATTAGAGTAAAAGGAACTGAAATTAAAAGTGAATCAGAGTATAAATACGAATTGCCAATATTACCTCTAAGAGAGCAGATGGTTTTTCCTTTTGTCATTTTTCCTATCGTTGCAGGTCGTAAAGGCTCTGTAGATGCTGTACAACTGGCTTTAAATTCTTATGATAATAAAATATTTGTAGTGACTCAAAAGAAGAATGCACATAAAGAGAAATATCCTACCGTTGGAGATTTGTATAAAACAGGTACTATTTGTACGATATCTCAAATGTTTCGTTTACCAGACGGAACCCTTAGAGTCATTCTTCAGGGAGAAAGAAAAGCGTCTGTCGTAAAATATTTTAAAAGAAAAGATCATTTTCATGCCGAATTATTGCCTTTTCCAACTCAGCCAGTTGATGAAACGACAGTATTGAAAGGCTATGTTAAAACATTTTTGACAACTATTGAAAGATATTTAAAAATGGATAAGGGCTTGCCAGGGGATCTTTTTAAAAACATTAGTATGATAAAGAATCCTTATGAGATATTTTATTTTGCTTTAGCAAATCTGGAAATGCCATTACAAAAGAAACAGTATTTCTTTGATTTAGAAGAAATCAATGATGGATTACAAGAGCTTGTACTTTATATTCTTGAGCAGATTGAAGTTTTAAAGATTCAAAATGACCTTGAAAGTAAAGTAAAAAAACAAATAACAAAATCTCAAAAAGAGTATTTCTTAAATGAACAACTTAAAGTCATTCATAAAGAATTAGGAATAGATGAAGATGAATCAGATAACCTGGTTAATTTAAAAAAGCGTATTGCAGAACTCAAATTACCTGATGAAGTGAGAAAAAAAGCAGAAGAAGAATATAAAAAGCTGACACGACTTTCTCCACATATGCCAGAATATTTTGTCGTTTACAATTACATCAGCTGGATTTTAGATTTACCTTGGGAGCAATCAAAATCAAAAGAAATTGATATTGCAGAATCTCAGACAATATTAGATCGAGATCATTATGGACTTGAGAAAGTGAAAGACAGAATATTAGAATACCTGGCCGTATTAAAAATTAGTGATAAAGTAAAAGGTCAGATAATATGTTTTGTTGGACCTCCAGGAGTTGGAAAGACTTCTTTGGGAAAATCAATTGCTGAATCTCTTGGTAGAGAATTTATTCGAATTTCTCTTGGTGGTGTCCGTGATGAAGCGGAAATCAGAGGTCACAGGAGAACCTATGTAGGTGCGATTCCAGGTGTGATCATTCAGAGTATGAAAAAAGCTGGCTCACTCAATCCATTGATCATGCTTGATGAAATTGATAAAATGAGTATGGACTTTAAAGGTGATCCTGCATCTGCATTGTTGGAAGTACTTGATCCAGAACAAAATAAAAACTTTAGAGATCATTATCTGGATTTTGGTTATGATTTATCTCAGGTTTTATTTATTACAACTGCCAATTCTGTGTCAAATATCCCCAGACCATTGTATGATCGTATGGAAGTGATTGCAATGCCTGGCTATACAGAAATTGAAAAAAAAGAAATTGCTCTTCGACATTTGCTTCGTAAAAAGATTGATGAGTTAAATATTAGAGAAAAACTTGAGATAACAATAAATGAAAATATCGTATTACAGGTAATTCAAAAATATACCAGAGAAGCTGGTGTGCGAGAACTGGAAAGAAAACTGGGTACTATTTTAAGAAAAATAGTTAAAAAATATGTGGCTAACGAAGTTAAGGAGCAATTTGTTGTTACAGACAAGGATTTAAGAGAATTCTTAGGGGCAGAACCCTATTTGTTATCAGAAGTACCTGAAAAAGATACATTAGGAGTGGTTGTTGGTCTGGCATGGACACCTGTTGGCGGAGATATTCTGTTGCTGGAAGCTTTAAAACATAAAGGTAATGGGAAGATTTCAATTACGGGAAAGATTGGTCAGGTTATGCAGGAATCAGCCAAAGCTGCATATAGTTATGCGAGAAGTCATTGCCAGGAATTGGGTATTCCTGAAGATTTTTATAAAAGCTATGATTTACATATTCATGTACCGGAAGGGGCTGTACCAAAAGATGGACCTTCTGCAGGAGTAGGACTTGCAACGATTATCGTTTCAATTTTTGCTGACAGACCAGTCTGTCATCACGTTGCAATGACTGGAGAAGTGACTTTGACAGGAAGAGTGCTGGCAATTGGTGGCCTTGCTCAAAAATTGATGGCTGCAAAACGGACCGGTATCAAGAAAGTTATTATTCCAAAAGCGAATATTCCTGATTTTGAGGAAGTAAAACCAGAAATTAAAGAAGGGATGGAATTTGTCTTTGTAGAAACAATTGACGAAGTGCTTTCACATAGCCTCCATCCAATCCAGAAAGTAAGTACTGATGAAACTAAACCTGCTCGAAAAAAAAGAAAATCCGGATCAGTCGAATAGTTATTATATCCAAATACCCCGTGAAGAAGTGATCTTCATGGGGTTGATTCTTGAATCTCTTGAGGGCTGGTGTAGTTATACAACTCTTGATAAAAAGAAATCTATCCTTTTAATTGAAGTCATCAAAGATTACAAGAGTGATTTTGAACGATTATTAGATTGTATTGTTAAACATGATTTTATAAATAACAAAAAATAGATCAATTATTGATTTAACCCGAAATATGAAGAAGGATTGGAGAAATTATGAGAAAAAATCATTTTATATTAGTTTTAATGATTTTAATTATTGGTATGTTGTTTGGAAAGGGAAGAGAATGCATTTTCTTATCTATTAGTCCTTCAGCAGTCAATGCAGGAATGGGGGATAATGGGGTAGCTGATGTTTGGCATCAGAATGCTTTTTCTGCTTGGTCCAATCCGGCATTAACTTCTTTTCATGAAGGAGTTTCATTCAGTTATTTGGATGATAAACATTATGAGAAGATAAAACCGGTTATGAAGTTTTCAGCAGCTTATATGAATATAGCTTTGAAGGGTATTGGTATTAATTTTCCTTTACCAAATTCAGAAAACTATTACGGTACTTCTCTGGAATACGGCAAAAGTGAAGTATATAATGAAAACTATCAGATTGTTGCTATTGCAGATAATTATGAATTTGCAAAAAACTATAGTTTTGCACTCAATACAGATCTGGTTAAATCTATTGCTCCTGATTATTTAAAACTTGGAATCGGCTTAACTTATTCAGACATTACTTCAAAACTAGGGATTGATGATTCATCCAAAGTGGAGACTGATTGTATCAATTTTGGATTGGCAGCAAAAATTGACTTAAGCTCTTTTATAGAAAGTCAAAATGTCAGAATGGAAGCTTCATTAGGCTATTGTAAGAACAATATCAATCATAATACCTATGAACGATTGGATGAAAATTACGGAGAATCGTATATTATGGATTCAGATAATTTTGCCATCGGAATCAGATATCATCAAACATTAGATCATTTTGTTACGAATGAGCATCTTATAAAGATTATAAAAAATACATGGTCTGGTCAGTTAACTTCTGGTATTTCAACTTTAGAAGACTATCATGCGGTTTCATTTGGCACGGAAGTTGGTTTTTTTGATACAGTCTTTTTGCGTTTTGGCAACTATCATGATGCCAAGGGGCAAATCAGCGGTTTGACTTATGGATATGGTCTTAAACTTAATGCTTTGGATTATGGTTTTATTGAGTATAATTATGCGAAATACCCTGGAGGAGAAATTCAAAATACTCAAATGAAATGGGATATTTCTGCCGGCATAAACTTACCACTTTTCTAACAGACCTAAACTATGTTTTTTAGCAGACAACATGTCTGCTTTTTTTATCAGGAAAAAGATAAGTGAATTTTAATTGACATATTTTACAGAATGATAATTATGATTCAAAGTGTGAAAATTAAAAAGATGGATGTCTTATGAAAAATGTTTTAAAAATATACAAGTTTGTTTTACAATATCCTTATGATATTACTATGGGTTTAATCTCCCTGATATTGTTTTCAGCATTCAGTGGAATCAGTATAACGCTGGTGATTCCCGTTTTTGATCAGATTTTTACAGTTAGAGATGCAGGTTATGTTAAATATAAGGTTTTTAATGAATTTTATGAAGCCGTAAAATCGCACTTCTATTCAATCTGGCAGAATTCATCATTTACATTTTCAGTGAGTTATTTTGATCCTTACTGGAAAGAATTACGCTTATTGATGGGGCAAGCTGATCCGTATATGTTATTATGGGTTATCTGTGTTTTGTTGGTTGGACTCTTTCTACTGAAAAACATCTTTTATATTTTAAACAGGATATTCTTTGTTAATCTCAGAGGAAAATCAATCAATGCGATTCGTAATTATTGCTATAAGAAATACCTGAGTCAATCATACTCCTTTTTCAATCAAAACAGAGTGGGTGATTCCATCGTTAGAATGGTAAATGATATTGATATTGTTAATAACTATTTTATTGATAATGCTTTGAAAATCGTACGCGAGCTGTTTTCAATTTTTATCTTTGCTTTTATTGCTATTCGTTTAAATCCTAAACTTTTTTTGTTTAGTATTTTATTTTTACCTGGTTTTACTTTTGGTGTGAACTTTATCTCCAGAAAAATTAAAAAATATGCAAAGAAAATTCAGAATGAACTTTCCAATATGTTTTCCAATATAGAAGAAGTGCTTAACAGCATGAGAATCGTAAAGGCTTTTTGTCGAGAAGATTATGAATATCATAAATTAGTTGTAATCAACCGGAAATTCTTTAAATTCTGGAGAAAATCACAGGTTTACTGGTCATTTGGCGTTCCATTAGGTGAAATCAGCACAGTAATCACTGGTATTGCAATTTTGATAGTTGGAGCTCAGAGCATATTAAATCGTCAAAGTGATTTTTCATTTGGTGATTTTACGGCTTTTCTGTTTGCTGTGTTTTCAATGCTTCATCCTTTAAAGGCTGTTACAAATTCTATTACTGATATTAAAAAAGCGATGGTATCTGTTGACAGAGTGGCTGAAATATTGGATTTATCATCAGAAATAATTGAAGCAGATAGTCCAATTGAAAAGACCACTTTCAATGAAAAAATAGTATTTAAAAATGTTTCATTTTCCTATAATGAGAATCAGCAGATCTTAAAAAATGTAAACTTTGAGATTAAAAAGGGTGAGAAAGTCGCTTTTGTTGGTGCCAGTGGCAGTGGAAAAACAACAATTGCTAATCTGATTAACCGTATGTATGACCCTACAAATGGTGAAATACTCATGGATGGGATCAATCTTAAAAAACTGAGTATCAGACATTTAAGGAAGATGTTCGGTATTGTTACTCAGGAATCTATATTGTTTAGTGATTCAGTAGAGAATAATGTGAAATACGGGGCTTTTGAGGATGTAGGTCATGAAAAGGTCTTAGAAGCCTGCCAATTTGCTTATGCAGATGAATTTATAGAAACATTGCCGGATAAATATAACTCAATGATTTTACCACATGGCTACAATTTTTCCGGAGGCCAAAGACAGAGAATTTGCATTGCTCGTGCAATTGTGGATGACCCTGATATATTAATATTTGATGAAGCAACCAGTGCTTTGGATACTGATTCAGAAAAAAAGGTTCAAAATGCGATTGATCAGGCAGCCGGAAACAGAACTGTTGTCCTGATTGCACATAGATTATCAACTATATTAAGTGCTGACAAGATATTTGTTTTGGAACAGGGTCAGCTTGTTGGAAGTGGCAATCATGATGAACTACTGTCTAATTGCCCTCAATATCGTCATTTTTATAATCTTCAGTTTAAACACGATTAAGAGGTAGATATGTGTGGTATTTCAGGTTTGATTTCCAAGTCTAATTCAGATATACGCAATACACTTCACAGAATGACTGACATCATTGCTCACAGAGGACCTGATTATCAGGATTTTTATATTCATCAAAATATTGGTTTAGGACACAGAAGGCTTTCTATTATCGATTTGAGTCATGCTGGAAATCAGCCAATGCATTATCTTGAACGTTATCATATTGTGTTTAATGGAGAAATATATAATTTTAAAGAATTAAAAACAATACTTGAGAATGAAGGATATCATTTCAAATCTCATACTGATACAGAAGTAGTGATGGCTGCATGGGATTTTTGGAAGGAAGATTGTTTAAATCATTTTAATGGTATGTGGTCTTTTGCTATTTATGACCAACGGGAAAATCAACTTTTTTGTGCCAGAGACCGATATGGTATAAAACCTTTTTATTATATATCCACTGCTCATTTGTTCGCTTTTGGATCTGAAATAAAACAGTTTACTGTATTGCCTGAATGGCAGTCGGTTTTAAATAAGCAAGCTGCTTTTGATTTCTTATCATGGAGTTTTTCGGATACTTCTTCAGACACTTTTTTTCAAAATGTATCTCAGCTGCCGGCAGGTTCCTGTTTAAAGTATGATTTGCAAAGCCATCAGTATCAAATCACAAAATGGTACAAAATCTCAGTTAAATCCAGTGATTATGACAGCATAGAAGATCAGACAAAGCAATTCTTTGAGCTTTTAAAAAGTTCAGTTGAATATCGTTTGATGGCAGATGTAAAAGTCGGATCTTGTTTATCAGGCGGTATGGATAGCACCAGTATTGTGATGCTGGTCAATTCGATTCTTAGATCTCAGGGCAATGCCGAATTACAGGAAACTGTTTCAGCCGTATCTCGAAATAAGACTTATGATGAAAGTGATTATATCAGATCTGTTGTTGAATCAGCGAACTGTAAAAGTCATTTTGTCTATACAGAGTTTGATGACTTTGTTTCTGATTTTGACAGTATTATCTGGCATCAGGATGAACCATTTGGTTCCAGTAGTATTTTTGCCCAATGGAAAGTGTTTCAAACTGCCAGAGAAAATGGAGTCACTGTAATGCTGGATGGTCAGGGATCTGATGAGATTCTTGCTGGATATATGCAGTTTTTTGGAAATCTGTTTTTAAGTTTGCTAAGTTCAATGAACATGTCTGATTTGATAAAAGAAGTAAAATCAGCCTGTGCGCTACATGGTTTTAATTTTAAACAGATTCTTCGTTTTATCGTCTCAGCTACATCCAGTGGAATGTTTTATCATTACTCTGTTTCAATGAGTGGGAAATTAGGCGCTCGCTGGGCAAAAAATACAGAAGGGTTGATTCCATTTCCATACTGGAAGAAAGCAAACTTAAGTCTGAGTGCTGAATCGAGAGAGCAACTTCTTTATTCTAAATTACCTGTTCTTTTGCACAATGAAGACAGAAATTCTATGGCACATTCTATTGAATCCAGAGTGCCCTTTTTGGATTACAGATTAGTAGAATTTGCTTTATCTTTGCCAGAGAATTATAAAATTAACCAGGGTAGGACAAAATATATATTAAGAAATGCCATGAAAGATATTTTGCCAGGTCAGATTATTAACCGACATGATAAGATGGCATTTGTAACTGCTGAAGAACAATGGGTGAAAGAAAATCCAGCCTTTTTTAGAAATGAGATCAAAGATAGTCTGGGTATGTCTGAATCTTTTATAAATGAAAGTACAAAAGACTTTTTTGATCAGATGATTGATGGTTTTGTTCCTTTTGATTATTCTTTATTTCGGTTTATTTGTTTTGGACGCTGGTTAAAACAATTTAATGTAAAAATCTCCTGATGAATATAGATTCGAATCTTAGCATAATATATGATCGGTTTGCTGAAAAATATGAAGCAAACAGGTCTGTTTTTAATATTGACATTATTCTCAATCAGTTACTAAATTTGGTGAATGTTGAATCAGGACATTTGCTTGATTTAGGATGCGGGGCAGGGGAACCAGTACCTGCTTTGTTTGTCAGCAAAGGATGGGCGGTTACCGGAGTAGATTTTTCTGAAAAGATGATCAGTCTTGCCAACAAATTTTTGCCTGAAATGCATACAATTTTATCAGATATGACAGAAGTCTCATTTGAGTCAGATTGTTTTGATTTGATAACAGCCATTTATTCACTTATTCATGTAGAAAAAGAGAAAAACGAATATTTATTTCAACAAATGCATAAATGGTTAAAACCTGGAGGATTGTGCTTGTTTACCTATGCATGTAAAGAATACACGGGCTATGATGAGTTTTCAGGTTACAAGGATTTTATGGGAGAGAGTTTGTTTTACAGTCATTTTTCTTGTAAAAAAATTAGGAAAATCTTATTAAAAACAGGCTTTGATATTTGTATGTTTAAACATGTGGAAATAGCAAATGAGACTTTTTTATGGATAATTGTAAGAAAAAAACAGTCTAAAAAACACGATTTTTGAAATAAATTCTTAGATATAACTTATTATAAAACAGTATTTTTTTAAACTATTGGAAGTATCAAAATGATTCAGTTTAAAAAAAACTATTGACAAGAATCAGTAGGTTGTATAATTTGAAATCAACAAATGAATAGATGTGTGAATTTTTGGTACGGAGGAATAGCCCTAATTGGTAAGGCAGCGGTCTTGAAAACCGCCGGGTTATGCCCTTGGGGGTTCGAGTCCCTCTTCCTCCGCCATTAAATAAATCCAACTAACATGGTATAGTTGGAGAGGTGGCCGAGCTGGCTTAAGGCGCACGCCTGCTAAGCGTGTGTAGGCTAATCCCCTACCGAGGGTTCGAATCCCTCCCTCTCCGCCATGCAGTTATAGATTTTGCTGGGTAGTCGCCAAGTGGTAAGGCAACGGGTTTTGGTTCCGTCATCCGTAGGTTCGAATCCTGCCTACCCAGCCATTTTATATACTGGGATATCGTCTAATGGTAGGACACCGGTCTCTGGATCCGTTTGTCGGGGTTCGAATCCCTGTATCCCAGCCATATTATTACTAACCGCCTTTACGGCGGTTTTTTTTATGGTAAATCTAAAAGTTAATACTTTTTGATTGACATAATTTTCGCTTATTGAAAACATCCATTTGGAGAATTAATTATGAATATAGCATTTATCGTACTATTTATTATGTTTTTAGCTTTGAATTATCTGGATGCTGTCTCAACATTGAAAGTGATTCAGTTAGGCAGTTTCAGAAATGAAAGAAATCCAATTGCACGTTGGGTTATCAAAAAATATGGCGCATTTAAAGGCATTTTAATGATAAAAGGAGTGATTGTTATTTTAATCCCTTTTATCATTTATGCATTTATCATTTCTGCCAGAGATACTGTCTATACGCTTGTATTGATAGATGCTGTCTATTTACTGGTTGTCATGAATAACTTTAAAATTGCCAAAAAAATGAGACATCTATATCAAGATAACATTGAGAATCGCGAGAGAGGACAAAGAATTATATGAAAAAAATCATCTTTTTAATGATCATCATGAGTTTATGTGCCATGATTTGGGCTCATCCAAAATTTATGCCTTTTAAAGTAAATCCAAACAAATTTATAGAAACCCGTGCTGATTCTCTGCATGGATTTGACGTCATATCTTATGATATCAGTATAAAAATAAATGATGCAAATCATAGTATCAGTGGAGCAGTAATTACAGAAATAAATGCTGAAAGTAATTTAAACAGTATTGAATATAACTTGATCAGTCTGACGGTTGATTCTGTATATGTGAATGATATCCCTGTGAATTTTACGCATACAAATGGCGTTATTAGTATTCCTCTCAATATTTCTAATGGAACGACTTTTTTTACGCGTGTGGTTTATCATGGCAATCCAGTATTATCTAATGATGGCTATGGTAATGGGATGACTTTTTTAACAAATCAGGTTTTTACCGTATCAGATCCGAATGCCGGCAGATATTGGTGGCCAAGTTATGACCACCCATGGGATAAAGCATTAGTTAATCTCCATGTCAGAGTTCGATCTGACTGGAAAGTAGCAGCCAATGGTATTCGTCAATCTATCGAACAACAAGCAGATAACACATCAACGCATCACTGGATTGGTTCAAACCCTATGGCAACCTATCTGGTAAGTATTGCTGCTGCACCATATGAAGAAGTGAATAGTAGCTTCCAGAATATTCCGCTTCAAAATTTTGTTTTTCCTACACAGGTTACCGTTGCTCAGACGATGTTTAATAAACTGCCAGAAATGATGCAGATTTATACAGATGCCTATGGCCCTTATCCGTTTGAAAAATATGGAAATGCAGTAGCCAGTATTAGTAGTTTTGCTGCCATGGAACATCAGACGATGACTACAATCGGTTCTTCATTGATAAATGGTTCATTAAGTAGTGATTATGTAGTTACTCATGAGCTAGCGCATCAATGGTTTGGAAATTGTCTGACACCACTTACCTGGAAAGATGTATGGTTATCTGAAAGCTTTGCAACTTATTCAGAAGCAGTCTATGCCCAGGGAAAATATGGTTATGAAGCCTTTTGTAGTTATGTTCAAAGCTCTTATCATGACTATTACTTAAGTTTTGCCAATTCTAATGGCGACAGAGTGATTTATGACCCTGAATATCTGGAATATTTTTATCCGATGGTCTATGAAAAAGGTGCTTCCGTTTTACACATGTTAAGGGCATGGGTAGGCAATGAAACCTTTTTTAATATTTTGAGAACTTATTTCCAAACATATCACAATCAAAACGTCGTTACCGCTGAGTTTAAGCAAATTGCTGAAACTGTTTCCGGTCTTGATCTGGATCAATTCTTTGATCAATGGATTTTTAAAAAAGGAATCCCCCAGTTGGATTATGTAATCTTAAAATCAGCAGATCAAATCAATTTTAAAACGATCAGTAAATCTACTACAACAGAGCCTGGAAATCAGTTTTTTATGAAAATCCCTTTCCGTTATGAAACAGCTGCAGGCATGGATTCTGTATTGGTAGATGCGAATCCCCAAGGTGCTGTATCAGTTTTTACAACAAACAGTCCAGTTTTATCTTATGCATTTGATCCAAAGAACTGGATTTTATGTCGCGGAAAATTTCAAACTTTACCTGTATTGAACAATTGTTTTGCTACCTCAGGACGTGTGATTGTCAACTGGAATCCAATGCCAGAGTGGACAAATATCAATACGTATCATGTATATCGCTCATTAAATCCAAACAACTCTTTTGTAAAAATCAACGCTCAACCGGTTCAGGGTAATTCATTTACAGATAACAATGTAACAAATGGGCAGACCTATTACTATAAAGTGACAGCTTGTACAGATATTTATGAAACGGACTATTCCAATTCACTAAGTGCTCAGCCAATCGATTTTCCGATGGATCAGGGTATTCTTGTAATAGATGAATCCAATAATGGAAATGGTAATTTGCTGAATCCAAGTGATGAACAGGTAGATGATTTTTACAGTCAGGTTATTGGCTCTGCATATACCAGTTGGGATGTCAGTACTCAGGGTTTGCCAGATGTAAACCTGTTTAGAAATTATTCTCTGATTATCTGGCATGATGATGATACTGTCACTTCACAGATCAATGAAGAGGTTCAGCAATCGTTTGTATCATATATAATGGCTGGTGGTAAGGTCATTTTATCTGGTTGGAAAACAGCAAACAGCATAAACAACTCTTATTTGAATGAAATACTTCAATCAACTGAAAAAGTAAGTATCAATACCCCTTCATTTTCTTCAGCAATCTCTGATGAATTGCCTGTTTTGACACCTGATCCTGACAAACTCAATCAAAATTGGAATGGGCTTTTACCTTCTGTTTGTGTTTTTCCAAATGCTACTCAAGTGTTATACAGAGCCCAATTTAACAATAACTCTGCATATCAAAACGCTCCGGTAGTCATATCTGGTGAAAACTTTGTCTTATCCGGTTTACCTTTTTATTATATGCAGCAGGAAGCCGTTACTCAGATGTTTAGTATGATTTTAAATGACTGGTCTGTTTCTTCTGATGAATGTCCTGTTTCGATTTATCCAAAAATGAATATGCATATTTATCCAAATCCAACAGGTATCAATCAGTCAATGTCTGTAGCCATAAAGAATGTAAAACAAAACCAGATAAAAATGAATGTTTATAACGTGAAAGGTCAGCTGGTTAAATCAGAATGCCTTAATAATGACAGATCAAATGGTGCTGTTTGGACCTGGAATAAAAAAGATGATCAAAATCATGATTTAGCATCTGGAGTATATTTCATAAAAGCACAGACAGATCATCAACAGATTGTAAAGAAATTTATCATCATCAAGTAATGACGCATTTAGAACTGCATCAGGTAGGTATTGACTTCCCTGATTTTAAAGTCGAGAATATCAGTTTTAAACTGGATAAAGGGAAATTACTGGTCTTACTGGGTCACAGTGGATCGGGTAAGACATCTCTGATACAGGCTGTTTGCGGTATTCTTCCTGTCAGTCAGGGGAGTATTCTTGTCAATGGCTCTTGTATTAACCAGGTTCCAATCCACAAAAGAAAAATAGGGATGGTTTTTCAGGATTTTGCTCTTTTTCCACATCTGAATGTTGCAGACAATATTGCTTTTGGTTTAAAACTAAAACAAAAAAAAGAAGTGAATCATAGAGTGGCAGAGCTGCTTGAACTGATAGAACTGAAAGGCTATGAAAAAAGAAAAGTCTATCAGCTTTCAGGCGGAGAGAAGCAACGGATTGCCCTAGCCAGAACTCTTGCTTCAGAACCGGAGATTATTCTCTTTGATGAACCAATGAGTGCTTTGGATGAAAGTCTTAGAGACCGATTAAGAAGTACCATTAAATCGATTATACATCGTTTAAATATCACAACAATTTACGTAACGCATGATCAAAATGAGGCATTTTTTCTTGCTGATTATATAGGCATCATGAATTCAGGGCGATTGATACGCTATGATAGCAGTGATCAGGTATGGTTACATCCAAACAATCAAATAACTGCTGATTTTTTAGGAATACAAAATCAACTGGATGGATATGTAAAAACATGTCTGCATACTCATGAAAAGACTTCTGTTTATCAGTTGGATGTTAATGGATTGCCATTTATTTTCAAGTCAGAAAAGTCTCTAAAAACAGGTCAGTTTGTACGATTATGTTTCCGGTCAGAGAGTGTCTATCTATCCTTTAAAAAAGAGTCAGGCAACTCTTTTGAAGCCAGAATTAAAGATTATCAGATAATCGGTTCAGCGATTGATTTTCAACTTTTGGTATCTGATGTCAATATCAATTGCCGGACTTTCAGAACACTCAATCCTGCTGATATTCATCATCATCAATTGTTTTGTACTATACCTGAAACGGCATTAAGTATCATTGTCTGATCTATGAAAAGATATCTGGTATTTTTGACTATCATCTTCACAACTTGTCTGTGTCAGGCTAAGGAATGGCTCTTTTTTGTTTATATGGCTGCAGATAATGGTCTATATCAATATGCACTTGGTGATATTAACCAGTTTGAAGAAGGCATACAAGACAACATGGAAATCATCGTATTTATTGATCATCTGACTGGTTCTGATAAAGATGGGGCAGAGGTCTTACGGATTGTAAAAGATTCTACTGATGTGATTGTTTCTCCAGTTGTTAAGTCTTATGGTGAAGTCAATAGTGGGGAGTATCAGACACTCAATCAGTTTATGAAATGGGGACAGTCCAAATACTCAGGTGATAATGAGGTGATGGTACTGTGGTCTCATGGAACCGGTTGGTTTAAATCAGCAAGTCCACAGATAAAATATGTCTGCCCTGACAATGCTTATGGAACTGCAATTAGCGTAGCGGAAGGTGATTTAAAAAAGGCTTTTGCTGGTTTAAAAAGAAAACATGACTTGTTGGTGTTTGACGCTTGTCTGATGGGTAATCTGGAAACAATGACTGAAGTAAAAGATGTCGCTGACTATATAATTGCCTCTCCGAATGAAGTACCGGCTTTTGGTTTTCCTTGGAATGATATTTTAAAAAAATGGAATAGTTATGCAAGTGCTGAAGAGACCTATAAAAGCATACCGGAGATTTATACTCAGTCCTTTGATTATGGTGGAAGTCAAAACCCTTATGGATCGTATTTCTATCCAGTTGCCCTTTTTGTAGCAAAAATGAATCAACTGGGTTCTCTTTTAAACAACATAAGACTTTTCTCAGATACTTATGCATTATCTGCCGGAAATTCCATTTTTACAAATGCTAGAACTGAAAGCTTCGAGTTTAATGATATGTTAGCTGATATTGAGATCAAAGAGTATTTTTCACGTTTGAAAAATGCCAGTAACCCATCTGATTCTCTTTATCATTTTTCTGAAGAAACCTTAAGCTTGATTGATCAGATGTTTATTAAGACAGCTTCATTGAATCTGTCTGTAGAAGGATATGCCAGTATCTGGTATCCGGATAATGATGATATGTTTTTTGTTCTTTATAAAGATCTGTATCATAAACTGGATATTGCTGATTATCAATTTCCCCGATTTTTAAATTATTCTTATGGTACTGATACCAGAGTACCAGATCCGGTAGTGATTGACAATCAGGCACAAAATCTAAATAGTCTGTATCTATCCTGGGGTATTCCAATAGATCCTTGTCCATTAAAGTATCTGATTGAGGTATATTCAAATAATTTATTGCTCCATCATGAGATCATTTCTCAAACGACATATTCTTATACATTTAATCATGATACAGTAAATGCGTTCATAAAAATCACAACGCTTGATGAAGCTGGTAACAGCAGTTCATCGGTAAGAGTGGATTATCAAAAAGATAACCATGTAAATTTTGAAGCTTACATCACACCAAATCCTGTAATTAGTATGGAAAATGCAAAGATAAGATGGATTCAGAATCATCCTGTTAGCCGGCTTGAATTCAAAATATTCACAATAAATGGTGATTTAATCGCTTCAAAGACCCTGTATCATACACTTTCTGGAGAACATTCCATTGATTTACAGCAGTTACTGAAATCCAATAAAAAGTTATCCACAGGCTTATACACATTGTTGATAAAAGCAGATGCTGTAAGTGATAAAAAAAAGTTTTCAATTATATGGTAAATAATAAGATAGACTTACTCACAGTGTAATGTGCATAAGTTGTGGATAAGATTACTATTCAGATAAAAAATCTTGTCTAATTAATGGAATTAACTGAAAAATAGGGATATAAAAACACCTGATAGTTTGAGGATAAGGTCTTAATCCTGTTGTTTATAATGTGGTAATAATATTGTTTATTCTTGTACTTTATGGAAATATCATGATTTATCAGACAGTCTATTAAAATTTCTCATTTATTTCTTCGTATTTTTTGAAAAGTGTATTTTCTTTAACAAGAAGATAAGGTAATTGAAATACAGTAACTACTAAGGTACTGGTTATTACTTTAAAAAAAGGTAATAAATGCTGTGCAATAAATGATAAATTTAAAGGGATTTGCGAAGCGAAGCACCGTTCATCCGCAATCGTAAACATCTTTCAGCTTATAGAGTCGGCTACAAACAAGATGCTTGTAGTACGGGATGTTTCGGATGTACGGCTTATACCACCCCGTCACTTCGTGCCACCCCTCCAGAGTCTGTGCAAAAATAAGAGTTCCGAAGGAACGAAAGAATCCTAGCCCGGGGTGAAACCCCGGGAAAATAGATAGTTACGAATCCAGCGCCGTAGGTGCGGCACAGTAAATCCAACATTTTTGCACAGACTCTCCATGGGAGGGGAATGCAGGCTCCGTTTCGCAAATCCATACTGACCACTTTGACATTTTGCAGATGCCCATTTATTGTGTAAAACAGTACCTGAGTATTTACGAAATACATTAATGATTTGATTCTGATTGAAACTATTACTTTTTTAAGTATTTATTTATGTAAGATTCGTCTTTTCTGGTGAAGATAAAGCTGATGATTATAATGATGATTGGAAATAGAATAAATAATAGGGCTAACCAAAACATTTCGTACTCCTTTGATGTGATGTTGCTATGATATTTGCTTAAAGCTTATTTCTTTAAGTATTTATCGATTGGAGAAGGCTTCCCCCATCCACTGATAAAGCATAGTATTGTAAAAAGAACAGGTAATAATATTATCAGGATTGCCAGAAATATCATTTTGAACTCCTTTAAAATAAAATAATACAAACTGTATTAAATGCAAGAATTAAAATCAATCATTATTTCTGATATAAATCTGTAAGCATAACTGTCCTCAGTTATCAAAAATTTATTTTGGTTTTGTGTGTTTTTTTATTATGTTAATTATGGGTGCATGGTTATTATCAGTTCTTGCTTGTTTTGGAAACTGACAAGTGAGCTAGAGTCCTGATATAAGCCTAAACACCCATTTGTTATTTGAAAAACAAAGCATGTACAAATCTTAATGTAAAGATAAACACAGACCAGAAAATGTAAATATAAACTGCTAAAAAAGGTATTAATACAAGCCAGGCTATGACCTTTTTGCTTGACAAGAGATTGTCAAAAGCAATTATCATAGGGATAGTAAACAGTACACTTAGTATGATATGCTTTAATCTGATTCTTTTCATAATTTACAATCTAATGCTTTTATCGTGTTTGACAACTTTATTATTTACACCAAACTACATATTATCGTAGGAACAGGTCTTGCACCTGACCTTCTAAGAATTTTCATAACCACAGAGAACACAGAAGACACAGAGAAAAAGCAGTAAATGTAAACTTACCACCCCGTCACTTCGTGCCACCCCTCCACAGTAGGGGAATTTTGACCACCGAAAGAAAAACAGTTTGACAAAAAAGTGAATTAAGTTATTTTGTTATTATGATCTACAGGAAACTGTACCTCCTGATCCCGGTGAGGAGATGTCTCTGACTGAGCCGGAGGAAGCTGTGGGAATGCCTGACATCAGGCACCCCACTCTTTTTTTATCTTCCCAAATAAAAGCCTGCTCTTTGTTTTTCAATGTAAGTATTAGTAACTTCTGTAATTATGTTAAAGTAATCAAACTGCCCATTATGAAAATCAGCTATTACCAAAATATTTTGGCTGTATTTTTTCAGGTATCTGATTCGTTTTTGATTGTAATCAAGCCAGATTTCTGTCGGATTTTGAATTGTGTCATCAATACAAGCCATATATTTTACTCTTTTTTCGATATCGTCACGAGAATATCGCTCAAATTTTTCTGATTTTGATTTATCCAGAAATACAGGGAAGTTATTCGGGTCATTGATAATACGGTCATTCAGATAGTTCTTCATAATATCAAGAAGTGTTTTTTTGTCTGCGTTGTTAGGTATCGGAATCGGATCCGGCTGATCAGCTTCCGTATATTCTTTCCATTGAGGCAGATTTAACTCATCAGCTGATTTGACGGCTTTACCGACATCTTTTTTATCCAGCCATTTACCCCAGATGGAATTATCGAGGGCGGAGTTTTTTCGGAAATTTGGGTCTGTGGTTGTGTAAGGATCTGGTTTTTTACCAAAGTCCGGATCCTGTTTTGCTTCCTTTTCGGGCATAGGGGTCACAGAGCACCGGCAATTCCAGCCATTTGGCGGATAGTTTGTTTTCCAGAAATCGTCATCAACATGCAGGATAAGGCCATTCCATTCGGCATGCTCTTCCCTGACTCTGTCATCCATTACCGCTGTATATTTGAGATAAGGGAAAAAGTCTTTAATTTCCTGCAGGTCATTCCACTGCCTTGCCAGATAAGCGTTGTTTATGGCAGTATTGAAGTTTGTCCGGAGATGATAAGGATTGTCAGCGGAGAAACCTTTTAGCTTTACATTGTTACGCCAGTCAGCAAATGTAATGCCGTCTGTAAAAGCTTTTTCAGCTTCTTTTTTGAGCATTTGCAGGGTCTCCTGACATGTTACGCCGGCGACTTCAAAAGCTTCGGCACGGAAGGCATTGAGGGCTTTGATATCAAGGAGCGACCAGTCTGTTTCAAATAATTGTGAATTTTGAATGTTGAATTTTGAATGGTCAACCGCAAGAGGGGCAACCGCTAGGGTTGCCCCTACGGGATGATCACCCATATAGGCGTTTAGGATTGCTTCTGATAGTTGCCGGGCGTACTCCTTGTAGAGTTTATCGGGGAAAGGTGCATTTTGAATATCCTCGTAAGAATTGAGTGTGGCGATGTATTCGTCATGGATTTCAGTGATATCAGGCAGGCTGGTTGATAATTGTGAATTTTGAATGTTGAATTTTGAATTATGAGGTTTTAACTGGTCAACCGCAAGAGGGGCAACCGCAAGAGGGGCAACCGCTAGGGGGGCAACCGCTAGGGTTGCCCCTACATTATTTACAACATTAGTTTTAGCAGGCTTTGGGATATTGTAGGTGTTGTAGTAGTAATCAGGGTCAACGGGAACGAGGGCAGAGAGTTTTGTGTCAATATCAATTCTTTTTTCCAGATCGATCTTGTCGGTTACTGCCAGCTTTACAGTGATTTTATCCTGGTTAAAATTGATCTGGTTCAGGAGGGTACAGATGTTTGAAATGTAGAGACCGGCATCTCTGAGGTCACCGGCTAAAATATCCTGTCTGACCATTTCATGAACCTTTGCCTGCGCATAAGAGCCTGTCGCCTGTGAAGTGGTGGTAAGCACCTGACCGAGGATTCTTTTTGTTACGGATTCCCTACAGAATTTGAGGAGATTGTGATAGAGGTCAGAAGAAGCAGAGACGCTTTTATGTTCCACAAACTCAATGGCGGTGTTTTCGCTGATCATGGCGGCAAGGTCAGTACCGAGATTTTTGACCATATTCCAGAGATTGTCTTTTTCATTTTGAGCAGAGCCTGGCTTGTATTTACCGATTCTGATGGGTTTACCGTAGATTTCCATAAAGGAAGCCCAGTTGTTTAAAGCGAAGGAAGTGAAGGCATAATATTTCAGCAGGGACTCATATACTGGATAATCGTTGTATAAAGCCACAAATTTCAAATTTGAGAGGCTTACGGGTTTATCGTTGATATACAATTCCACTTTTCTGTTTTCGTGCCTTAAATCAAGGTTTTTGTAATCTTCAAAAGCAGAGACTTTATAAAGTCCGTTTTCCTGAGTGTAGATAATCTGTCTGAAGAGCAGACCTCTCAGCTTCAGATCCATGACATGGTCAATGAGATCGGGGAGGAAGTTGCTTAGAAATTCGTTGAAATAGTCAGCCTGCTGTTTACCGAGATTATCGGGCAGGATAAAGGAAGCGGTTTTGGCTGCTTCAGTGCGGACATCGGTATCGGCTGCGAGATTGTCGTCAAATTTGTAAAGCTGGCGGTATAAAGCCTGTATGGATCTGAGCTTGCCGAGTTCGGCATCGGAGAGGGCAAAATGAATGGAATTAGGATTGATAATGTGTCTGAACATGGGTTCAGGCTGATCAATGGAGACTTTATTGAGGGTGATATTTGTTTTTGCATTTGGTTGTTCTTTTTTAAAGAGGTTTTTTAGGTTCATGATAGTCCTTTCTTTTTTTTTCACAAGCTGGTAGCTTGCGTTACATTACCAGAGGTTCATTTGTATTCCTTTGGTTTTTTTTATAAGCAGGGGAGGCTTACCGCCCCGTCATAATGGTCAACCGCAAGGGTTGCCCCTACGGAGGGGAATTATTACCAGAGGTTTGAAAATTGGTTGGCAGTCGTTTTTTTGAGGGATTTATAGACATTGGGTTCGGTATGGTGCTTCATACAGCTGATGGCACCGGCCAGTGCGTCCGGACCGTCATCATGGGGATAAGCGGGAAATCCGAGGAGCTGGTCTATCAAGAGGCTGAGATCTTCGCTCTTTTTATTGGGAAACAGGAGCCAGCCCCATTCAAAAACGGGTTGTATTCTTTCGATACGAAGCTCTTTTTTTTCAGTGTTTTCAATGCCGTTAACCGGCAGGAGATACCTGTATTCATTGGCTAACTGCGGGATATAGTCCCAAATGACCTTCTGCCAGAAGTTTGATTCCATATACAGAATGCAGTTGAATTCTTCATGCAGCCAGTACATATAGCGGAGCATTTCAATAATGCTTGCCTTTCTGAGGTAAACATCCAGCAGGTAGTATTTTTTATTGCAGTAAGCGACTGTCATAATGGCTTTGTAGTCAGAGGTGGTCTTTTCACCGAGAGACGGATCACAATATGAGACGATATGAACCGGATGTTCCTTTTTGAGATTGAAAAGCTCCTGCAGATCATAGTATTTAAACCATTCTTCTTTAAATTTGAGTCCTTCGACCACGGGATTCATCCGCATGTGTCTTTCATAACCAAATTTGCCCATCGCCTGATAAATATTGAGCAGGTCTTCTTTGGAATAGTGCTCTTTCCATGTGGGATTAAAAGACCCGTCATCGGCAGGAATCAGCAGGAATTTACGCATATTGTTTGTCTGTTCGCCTTCTGTGCAGGACTTATAAAAGAGGTTGAGGGCTGAATTTTGATGTGTTCTGTTTCCCAGCCAGACAAGAATGCCGTTTCCTTTGTCAAAAGCGCCATAAGCTTCTTCGGTTACGAATTGAAGTTTATCCTGGGCGATTTTGATATTAAAGCTGTTATGGTCTTCAAGGTCGTCAATGTCAATGTAATCCGGTCTTCTGGAATTGTGTATTTTACCTCTGATACCTTCTTTGTAGCCAATGGCAAGAAAGCGGGTGCCTTCTTTGATGATAAAGTCGTGTTCTTCACCTGAAGAGAGCGGGAGCTGAGCGCCAAAGTCATTGATGAGCCTTTTGTTAAAGAGGAATTCGCAACGAATGGCAATGGTTCTTTCTTTGGCAAGGTCTTTGTTTTTAGCGACTTTGACATTGAAGAAAATCCTGCCAAAGAGTGCCAGCCAGACCGGCTTGATGATTGCCAGAAAGGTGGTTTTACCCAGTCCCCTGAACCCTGCAATTCCAGTAATCTGTCCCTTTATCTCGGTTTCCTTATGCATGGTTCTATGTGGTTTGCCAAACTCAGAACGGATATAATGGGGGAAATAGGTCTTTGCAAAAAAGAAAAGGTCTTTTTCTGATTTTTCGACTCGTTTTCTTTGGAGCTCAGGCGTATCATCGGTAAAGAGAACGGTTTGTTTTTTAATGTTTTCAATGAGATCCTGAATTTTCTTTTCAAATTCGGTATTGGTCATGGATTTAATCATTGTATTTCTTCCTTAAAAAGTCAGAGATTTCGGGGAGATATTTGACCCATTCGGTCAAAAATTTATCATTGCCGATGGTTTTGATGTAGTTTGTTACATCTTCAAGCATGTTAAATATATTTGCGAGCATGATTTTTTTGGGAAGGAGCTTTTCCATGAGTTTGGAAGTTTTATACAGGGCGTCAGCGGTGGCGGGATCGGTCAGTCTTTTTTCTTCAATCGCCTTTTGCACCTCCTGTTCAAAGGCTTTTTGCATTTCCATTGCCATACCGATATTGCCGGTAGAGCGGAGAGCTTTATCCCATTCCCCTTTTCTTTTCCAGGCATAGACTGTTTTGACAGGGATTTTCAGCAGGTTGGCAATATCTTCAATTCTTTGCCCTTCCACAATATAGAGCTGTTTGGCTTTGTTGATTTCGGTTATTTTATAAGCCATTTTTTATCCTTTCGACAATATAGTTGTTTACACGGTCTTTGATGAGATTACGGTCACTTTGATCAATGAACATATAAGGTCTGGCAGGAATCCGGACTTGTTTTTTAAGAGAATAGAGGGCTTCCACTTTATCATCTTCGAGGGCTCTGTAAATAATGCCGTTTCTGATGAAAGTATTGTCAAAATCTCTGGGGGAAAGTGTTTTAGCAACTTTGGCAATAGGGATTGCCAGAAATTTAGCCCTGACCGGTTTGATTATCCCGCCTTCGTGATGAATACGGGCATATCTGACATTTGTACCAATTACAATGGTGTCTCCGTCTATTTTGTGGTTAATGGAATTTAAAAGTCTTGCAGATTCAACCAGCGTTGTACCGCCTGATTTTTGGGTTTGTGGTGTAATGCGGTTTTGACGGATCCTGTTTTTGATTCGTTCCTGAATGGTGATGGCGACCATTTTAAGCAGTTGGGAGTCAAACATATTTTCTCTTTCTCTACAAGCAAGATGCTTGTAGTACGGGTTATTCTACAAGCAAGATGCTTGTAGTACGGGTTATTCTACAAGCAAGATGCTTGTAGTACGGGTTATTCTACAAGCAAGATGCTTGTAGTACGGGTTATTCCATAAAGATATTAAAATTAACAGGTTTGGCTGTAAAATTGGTATCATTTTCCGGATTGTCCTGAGCCACTACAATAATCTTCTTCTGTTGGATTTTTTCAAGGTCTTTGTATGCTTTGCTTTCCTGTTCTGATACATCTTTAGGCAGATCATTGGAAGCAAAACGGCGGTAAATTTCAGCTTTGGCAAGTGACAGGCAAATCTGGTCAAGCATGGCATTTGCTTCATTGAGAGGCAGGGGAATGACTGTCTTGATATAAGAGTCAATGACATTTGATGAGTCTGTCAGAATATCAGTTAATTCACTGTCTTCAATGCCATTGAGAAGCAGCTCGGCTTTATCTCCGAGTGCTTTTTTAAGTTTGATGATGGATGAATACATTAAAAATCCTCCTTAAATTCAAGCGATACCCTGTAAGAACAGAATCCGGGGAAAATAGCCAGCCGGTCAAAGGCAATAAAGCGGGTTTCTCCCATATTTGCGATTCGTTTTTTGTTAAACTGTTCTTTGATAGTGTCCAGAATATCCAGCATGGCAGAGTTTACCCTGCCTTTAATGTGGTTGGTGGTGATGTAAAAATCGACATTGACAAGTGATTTAATATGAAGGGCTTTATCTGTCTGACCTGCAGAGAATTCAATAAAACAGACCGGTGGTCTGATCAGGAATTCATCCGGATTGTCAAACTGCCCTTCGTATGGTTCGATTTGTTTAAAAAGATTTGTTTGTTCAAGTTTGGTGATCATTTCGTTCATGAGCTTATCAAGCATAAATTTTATCCTTTCTGTTGTTTGATGTCAACCGTAGGGGCAGGTTTTACGCCTGCCCGTTTGGTGCTACGGCGATGTCATTATATCAGAAAATGAGAAAAAAGGGGTAAAAAGTGGGTAATTTACCCACTTTGTTTTTTATTTTGACTGGGTTGTGGTATAATGGATCCGAAAATCTGCAAGTAAAGAGATTTGCAGTGATTTAAAAAGTTGGAAAAAATAAATGAGAAATCTGCCGGCTAAGGAGGACAGCTTGAAGTGGTACAAAATGGAAAGCAGGGACAGCGGTGAAACAGATGTTTATCTTTTTGATGAAATCGGTATGTGGGGCGTTACTGCTAAGAGTTTTATAGACAGTATCAAGGATATTAAAGGGAAAATAGTCCTTCATATTAATTCACCAGGCGGGTCAATTTTTGAAGGTTTGGCGATTTACAATGTATTGAAGAATAAAAAGGCCGAAGTGGTCATAGAAGGACTTGCCGCATCCATGGCCGGCATTATCGCCCTTGCGGGAACTAAGGTAACCATGGCAAGAAACGCCATGCTGATGATTCATAATCCGTGGACAAGCGTATGCGGTGAAAGCGAAGATTTACGAAAATCTGCCGAAGTGTTGGATATGCTAAAAGCGCAGATGATAGATATTTACAGCTCATTTAGCGGGTTGGGCGAAACAGAGGTAAGCGCTCTGATGGATAATGAAACATGGCTGACAGCCGAAGAAGCAAAAAAAATGGGCTTTTGCCATGAGATATCCGGAGAGAAAGAAATTAATAATTTGTTTGAACAGGATTATTTTCAAAACAAGAGCCAATACGAGAAATTTGTAGCGATGCAAATAAATAACAAAACCCAAACGGAGGAACCCATGGACGAGATTTTAGCATTGCTTGGCGCTTCTGATAAAAATGAAGCCATCAGCAAAATTAAAGCACTTAAAGACAATCATCAGGCTTTAAAACAGCAGGTTGTAAGCAAGACAATTGAAATGGATGTACAGGCAAAAAAATTGCTTCCATCTCAAAAAACATTTGCCGAAAAAATGTTAATGAATGGCGAAGAGCAGTATCAGGAATATCTGCAAAGCATTCAAAAACCGGAAGATCTGACAAAACCGGAGATGATCGCAGGCAGTAACCAGCCACAAGCCGTCACCTATCAGCAACTGCTTGATAATCCGGCAGAATATTGCCGTCTGATGAAAGAAAATCCGGCACTGGTAGCAGAATTGGAAAGAACTCAGGGAGGTAAATAATGGGCTTTTATCCACAATTATGGTCAAACAAGACCTTAAACAAAATGAAAAAAGAACTGGAAACCAAAAAAAGAATTTTCAGTACAATTACAGATTATACGCCATTTGTCTTGAACAAAGAGGCCGAAGGCTACAACGGACCAAAACTCGGAGTCTTATCCGCTGTTGACCTGCCGGCATCAGACAGTGATATCAATGATCCTTCCAAAAGTACCATTTCATTTCTGTTTAGCCAGAAAAAAGGCGTGCCTTTCGTAGTGAAAGATGTGGAAGAATCACAGAGCAATGTGGATCTTTTAAATCATTACACAGAAGATGCCAAAGATGCAATTTTGGATGTCTATGACCAGTTCTGTATTAAAGGCATGATTGCCGGTGCAGGATCCAAGATCAAGAAATCAGACAGTGTCGGCAACATTATTGTCAAAGCAGATATCTTAAAACTGATGGAAACCCTTGATGCCAAAAAAGCGCCACAGAAAGGCAGATATCTGGTTGTCAGCCCGACTGTAAAAGCTCAGATTCTTGATATTTCCGACTTTATCAGCCGAGACAAAATATTAGACACATCTGCCATGAAAGACGGCGTAATCGGCACTATTCTGGGTTTTGAGGTCATTATGAGCAATGACCTGCCAAAAGTAAATGCCAGCGGTTTGATTGATGCCACTCCTGCCAACAATACCAAAGACGCTTTGCTTGCTTATCAGAGTCTTGGCTGGGCATTTGGCAGACAGAAAGAATTTGGTGCAGATTCTCTGCCACAACCTTTAACCCCTGGTACGCTTGTCAATATCTGGTCCTATTTTGGCGGGACAATCCAGGAAGCGGACTTTGTCGTCAGCATGAGAGATAATTAAAAGAGGAGTTTTTATATGAAAAATATACGACTCTTAATCCTGATTTCCCTTTTACTTGTGGCGTTTACAGCCTTTGCACAAGAGATCCCTGATATTGCCAGCCCCTCCATTTCCGGAGGGGAAATGGCAATTGAGATGCCTGTTAGCCCTGTAAAAAATATCATTCAAAACTCGGTGGTTGAACTCCTTGCTTTGGTATTTTCCGGACTGCTGAGTCTGGCGGTAGTATATCTAAATCGGCTTTTAAAGCTTAATATGACAAACGCCCAGATTATCGAAAAAATCGTGGAAACGAAAGAAATGAGTACGCTTACAAACAGGCAAAAAAAGGATATTGTCATTAACAGAATTGCTCAGGATAAAAAGCTATCTAAGTGGGTTAAAATCCTGCATGGCAGTATCGGCGCCGGTGTGGATATTGTGTATCAAACTCTCGTTAAAAGAAGAAAGTAACCTGTAGGGGCAGGTTTTACGCCTGCCCTGTTTGGAGATAATATGGATAAAGCAAAAGAACTTATCAA